>JAHAZL010000103.1 GCA_018384055.1 Treponema sp. | reverse complement strand
AATTGAAATTTTATCTATTATATGCTATATATTCTCAATTATTTAAATTACTTATGCAGGTAATTCCAGTTTTTTAGGAGTACATTTATGCTTACACTTAAATTTGGCGGAACAAGTATGGGTTCTGCCCGCCGCATTCTTGACAGTGTGGAGATTATGTTGGGGCGTGCAAAGACTGACCGTATCAGCGTTGTAGTCAGTGCAGTAGCCGGTGTATCAAACAAATTGCAGACAGCAATTGACGGGTGCATCACTGGCGGAGCCGCTCAGACTTTTGTAAGCGAACTTCGTTCAATCCATGCAGACATCTGCGCAGAAATAAAGTCTACTCTTGCTGATTTTGATACAGCTGGAGTTACAGCAAAAATAGAAGCTCACCTAGCAGAACTTGAAAAGCTTTTGACGGGCCTTGCAACTTTCGGTGAATGTCCTGCCAGCGTTCATTGCCGCATCATGGGTATGGGAGAACTTATGTGTGCTCCTATCGTTGAAGCAGTAATCCTTGCAAAGAAGCAGAGCGTCCTTCTTCTTGACAGCCGCAAGTTCATCTATACAACAGGCGACCAGAAGGAAGGTGATCCTGACTATGCTCGCTGTTCGGAAGCTTTTGCTGCATACCGTGACGGTTCACAGTCGGCACAGATTCTTCTTTTCCCTGGATTCATCTGTTCTTGGATCGGCGGAACAGACGCAAAGCCTGTAATGGGCCTTCTTGGACGCAACGGTTCAGACTTCAGCGCAGCCATCGTGGGAGCATGCCTTGGTTCTTCAAAGGTAGAGTTCTGGACAGATGTTGACGGCGTTTATACAGCAGACCCACGCATCATCAAGGATGCAATTCTTGTTGACGACATGAGCTATGAAGAAGCAATGGAACTTTCCTTCTTCGGTTCAAAGGTTCTTCATCCAAAGACACTTTCTCCACTTGCAGCAAAGGGTATCGAAGCCTGGTCGTTGAACAGCCACAATCCATCTGCACGCGGAACAAGGATCGGAAAGGGACCTTTCGATACAAAGGAAACAGGACCTGTTCGCGGCATTTCTTGCCTCAAGGACTGTGCAATGGTTTCCGTAAGCGGTTCCGGAATGAAGGGACGCAAGGGAATGGCTACACGCATTTTCCAGGCAGTTTCAAATGCTGGAATTTCAGTTCTCCTCATTACTCAGTCTTCATCTGAATATACACTTTCTTTCTGTGTTCGCAAGGCTTTTGCAAATGAAGTTGTTGATGTCCTCAAAAACGAATTTGCCCTTGAAATCAGCACGAAGCTTGTAAACCCAATCGATGTTCGTAATGATGTTGCCATCGTTTCAATCATCGGTGATGCAATGAAGCAGAAGCGCGGTGTCGCAGGAACATTCTTTGATTCCCTCGCAAGCCGTGACATCAATGTTCTTGCCATTGCACAGGGATCTGCAGAACGCTCCATCTCAGCAGTTATCAACGGAAGCGACGGTGACATGGCAGTTCGCGTTGTTCACCAGTTCTTCTTCAATACAGTTCAGTCAATCCAGGTTTATGCCTTTGGTGTCGGTACCATCGGCGGAACAATGGTTGACCAGATCCGCGACCAGTACAAGTCACTTCTTGAACAGGGCATCGATGTTCGCGTAATGGCAATTGCAAACATTGACGGAATGATTTTTGATGCAGAAGGCCTTGATCTTTCAGACTGGCGAAACCTGGTTAAGGAAAAGGGTAAGAAGACAAACCTTGATGAAATCCTTGAGTTTGTAAAGGAAACAAAGCCTCTCAACCCAATCTTTGTTGACTGTACGGCAAGCTACGATCTTCCTGAACGCTACCTTGATGTATTCAAGGCCGGCATGTCGATTGCAACACCTAACAAGCGTGCAAACAGCATGAGCATGGACTTCTACAAGAAGCTCCGTGAAACAGCAAACGAAATGCATGTTCGCTTCCTCTATGAAACAAACGTAGGTGCAGGTCTTCCAATCATCGATACTCTCCAGAACCTCTTTAAGTCTGGCGATAAGCTTACAGGCTTCAACGGAATCATGTCAGGTTCCCTTTCCTACATCTTCGGTAAACTTGATGAAGGAAAGAAATTCTCTGAAGCAGTTCTTGAAGCAAAGGAACTTCGCTATACAGAACCTGATCCACGCGATGACCTTAAGGGAACCGATGTTGCCCGCAAGGCCCTCATCATTGCCCGTGAAGCAGGAATGGAAATTGAACTTGAAGACATAGAAATGCGTTCAATCTTCCCTAAGGATTTCAACATCGAAGGTACAGTTGAAGAATTCCTCAAGAGGCTTCCTGAACTGGACAAGTACTTTGAAGACAAAATGTCAGCCCTCAAGAAGGAAAACAAGGTTCTCCGCATGGCCGCTTCAATCAAGGACGGAAAGGCTTCTGTAGGAATGCTGGAAGTTGGACCGGAAGATCCATTGTATACAGTTCGCGGCGGTGAAAATGCATTTGTATTCCACACAGCACGCTACACACCAATTCCACTTACAGTTAAGGGTTATGGTGCAGGTGCAGGCGTTACAGCAGCCGGTGTATTCGGTGATGTTCTCCGCCTCGTGAGCTGGAACCTCAGCAACTAAAATGAGTGCAGGCAATAAAAAGTCTCTCGCTGCATACTGCGGAAAACCGGGATGCAACGCAGAGGCTGCCGTAATCGGCTATTTCAATGATTCAGTTCAGCCTTTGCCTTTGAATTCCTTTGATGAAGTTTTTCAGCAGGTAACGGAAGGAAAGGCTGATTACGGAATGATTCCCATTGAAAATTCATTGGGTGGCAGCGTTTACCAGAATTATGATAACTTCAGGAAATACCCAGAGGTTTTCATTTCCGGGGCCATTGCCATCAAGATCAGCTACTGTCTTCTTGCCGTAAAAGGTTCTAAAATCGAAGACATTAAGAAGGTTTATTCCCATCCCCAGGCTTTGCTCCAGACCAGCAGGTTTTTGAGCAGCCACAAGGAGTGGCAGCAGATTGAAGCTTACAATACTTCCGGGGCAGCCCTTTTTGTTTCTGAAACAGGATCAAAGGATAATGCTGCCGTTGCAAGTGAAGTAAATGCAACAATATATAAACTTGATGTTCTTGCAAAGGGAATTGAAGACGATCCTAACAATTTCACGCGCTTTGTCGTAATTACAAAGGAACAGAAAACAACTGAAGATGCCCACATGGCAAGTTTCATGTTCAAGGCAAATCATGAACCTGGATCCCTTTACAAAATTCTTGGAGTACTCAACGACTTCGGAACTAACCTTACGCGCCTTGAAAGCCGTCCAATTCCAGGTCGTCCATGGGAATATCAATTCTATGCTGATGTTGACTTAAAAAGTGTCAGTGGTCAGCCTGATGGATATGTGAAAAAAATTATTGAAAAATTAAAAGAAAAAGCAGAAGAAGTCCGTCTTTTGGGTGTATACTCTGAAGTAGGACGATAATGTTACTTGGAGGAATAAAATGGAAAAATATGTACTTTCAGTTCTTGTAGAAAACCACGCTGGTGTTCTTAGCCGTGTATCAGGTCTTTTCAGCCGCCGCGGTTACAACATCGACTCTCTCGTAGTTTGTGAAACAGCAGATCCAGACAAGTCTCGCGCAACAATCGTTGTCAGCGGTGATGAATATATTCTTGAACAGATAAAGAAACAGCTTTCAAAACTTGTTGAAGTAATTTCCATCGAACACTGCGAAAAGTCTGAAACATGCCAGAGAGAAATGGCACTCATCAAGGTAAAGGCAAGCGGTGAACAGCGTGCAGTCATCATTGAAACCTGCAACATTTTCCGTGCTCACATCGTTGATGTTTCTGAAAATGCCCTCATTGTAGAAGCAACAGGTAGCGAAGACAAGATTGATTCCCTCATCCGTCTTCTTGAACCATTCGGAATCCTTGAACTCCTTAAGTCTGGTCTTGTTGCAATGGACCGCGGAAGCAAGATCATCAAATAATTTATTTTTTGATTTTAATCCATTTGTCATCAAACAACTGCCAGCTGTTTTCTTTTATGATTGCAGTTGCAGTTCTGAAAATGCGTTCCTTTTTTGGGAACGCATTTTTTATTTCTTCAGGCAACATGAAAGTTGGCATGTCCGTTTTGCCTGCTGTTCTGGCAAAAGGAATTGCAAGGTTTAATTTAGTTCCGTTTCCTTCTAGAATAAGTGGAAATACAGCCAGTTCTCTTTCTGCTTTTGGAAAGCCAATGGTGCATGAAATTATTTTCCGCGGAATAGTTTCTTCCGTAAAGGCATATAACGGATACTGTGGGTAAACCAGTGTTTCCTTTTCTAAAAGAGAAATGATTTTCTTTTGAATCCCTGCAAGGAAAAACAAAGTGTCCTTGTGTGCAACGATTGCTTTCATACTTAGGAACAGTGTAGAGCATTTGAAAGAAAAAGTGTAGAATAAAAATTATGAGAAGATTGGTCACTGTTATTGAAGCATTTTTACTTTCATTGCTTTTTGTTTTCACCTCATGCACCTATAAGGTTCAGCCATCTGTTCTTGCAATGAACGGTGAAAATTTCAGTGCCCTCAATAAAACTGCCGTAAAATCAAAGGCCGATGGCAAAAGAAATAAATTCCTCTGCTATGGTTTTTCAAAAAATCAGATTGCTCATTTTAAGAATGCTGTTTATAAAAATACGGCTGCAGCTCTTTCGGTTAGAATTAACTTTGATTCAAAAGGAAAACCAAAACTTCCTGAATACCCTTATGCCCTGGGATTTCTTTATGAAGAGGATCTTGCTCTAATTGGCAGCGATGAAGGAAAGTTGCTTTCAAGAAATCTTTTTAAGGGGGACTATCTTGAATGTCAGAAAAATAATTTTAGGATCTCTTTTTCAGTTTCATCATCACAGGACATACCGTGTGGTTTTTTTGTCTATACAACAAAACCTGCAACCGTTTCTGAATTCAGAATTACTGAAGCTAAAATCGGGTGGGACAACAGCACTGAAGTACCTGTTTTTGCCTGTGGTGCCGACGGTGGTGTTGTAACCTGGAATTTTTCTTCTGCTGATTTTTCTTCTGCAAAAAGCCTTTTCCCTACAGAAAATTCATTTAAGAAGGTTATGCCTAAAATTGAGGTTGGACTTTTCCCATTGGAAGACAATGGAACCTGGAAAAAGCAGATGGCGGTGGGGCTTGATTTCTGCGGTGAAAAAATAGATGTTCGTCTTCAGAAAAAACAGGAGAAGATAATGCTTCAGACTGGAGCATTAAGAAAAGGTTATGCAGAAGTTCATGCAATCAATCATCCCGAACTTGTATCTTCAATGATGCTTACGGCAAACAATCCGTCCCTTTCAAAAAATAAATTTTCAAAGGTTCTTGCTCCACTTAAAACTGATCTTGGCCTTGTCATGGACTGGCCACAGGGGAACTGGCGTGTGGAAGATTATGAGCTTTACCAGTGGTATCAGTTCCCTGAAGTTCTTTTCTTTGATTTTGCAAACTATAAGATTCAGAATCAGTTCTTTACTCGCCTTGCATATTTTGTAGAAAAAGCAGGTTACAAGGGTACTCTTGTCGGCAATGATTTTGTTGAAAACAAGCACGGCTACAATGCCCACGATTATAAGGCAGAGGATCTTGCCGCATTCTTTACTACTGCTGAAATTCAGGAATTTACTCTTAACGAAAGGGAATATCTTCTCCGGGAAATTCTTGAAACAAACAGAATAATCATAAAGAATTCAGATGGAACTTATAAAGCTGGAAAGGGAGCTGTCATTTCCATTTGCCGCGAGTCACCGAGATACTTGCGTTATACTTTCCTGGCTCACGAAAGCTGGCATGGAATTTACTTTATCGATGAAGATTTCAGAAATTTGGTTTCCGCCTGCTACAATATGTTCGACCCGGATTCAATGGAATTTCTGAAGACTTTCTGGGAAACTCAGCCTGGTCTTGGCTATGACCGCAGTGATGAATACCTAATGCAGAATGAATTCATGGCATATATAATGCAGCAGAGTTTTTCAAATATTGCACCTTACTTTCTTCAGGTTGCAGGCCGCGGTTCAGTAAACAGAATTCAGAAGGAAGGGGCTGCCTATATCCGCAACACAGGAGCCCAGGCCTTTGTTGATGCCGGACAGATTCTGAATGATTACGCCTTTGAACAGTGGGGACTTGCATGCGGAAGAGTTTCCCTCATGATCCGCGAATAATCTTTAAGTCAAATCAATATTGAACTGTTTTTCGCTTTCAATTGTTCCTGGTGCTCCGTGTCCCGGGAAAATGATTGTCCTGTCTGGAAGTGTAAAAAGTTTGTCCTTGATTTTACTGCAGAGAAGTTTCTTTGAGTACTGACTTGAAGTGCTTCCCGTTTCTCCAGGAATCAACGTGTCTCCGGTAAAAAGAATTTCTCCGATCTTGTAAACCATGCTGTCAGGTGAATGTCCGGGAATGGAAAAGAATTCAACATTGAGGTCTGCAATTCTTGTCATTCCGTCACCGTTGATGATGGAAGAATTCATTCCGTAAGTTTCTGAATCAGCTGCATATACTGTAGCGTTGTAAATCTTTGTAAGGGTCCTTAATCCTTCGATGTGATGTTTATGGTTGTGGGTAATGAGGATTGCAACCAGTTTGTAACCGCCGTCCTCGATTTGCCTGATGATTTCAGTAGTAATTTGACCTGGGTCTACAATGATTGCTTCCATTACGTTTGGATCATCGTTGACGATTACGTAGGTATTTGTGAAGCCCTCAATGCAAAGATGAAAATAAACTTTCATAGTGTGTCCTCTCCTGTAATGCTGAAGTCTTCTATGAGGCCACCTTTGTTTCTGTCTATGAGGGCTTCCCTTGTGTTTGAAAGTTTAAAGGAAACTTTTTCCCTTGCTGAATTATAGAAAATCGTTTTCTTAAGGTTGCAGTCCTGCATGGATGTATTCATCAAAATAGCCTTGATGAACCTGCTGTTGTAAAGATCAGAATTGTCAAAACTACACTGGTACGAAGTTATTCCGTTGAAGTTGTTGTGTATGAGGTCGCTGCCGGTAAGAACAAGATGAACGAATTTTGCTCCTGAGAAAGACGAGAACTGAATGTTGCTTTTGATGAAATCACAGTCTGTAAAAGTTGCAAAATCCATCATGCACATTCTGAGCCTGATATTCTCGGCGTGGACATTCGTGAAAAGTACATGCTGAAAGTTGCAGCCGTAGAACTTTTTGTCCGTAAGGTCCATTCCCTGAACTGTAATTCCGTATGCATTCAATCCAACAATTTTGTCGTGAGACTCTATGAACTTCTTTAGATGGGCAAGATATGCTTTTTTGTCTTCTGTGTGTTCAAAGCAATAGCCTGGTTCATCTATGATTTCATTGTCGTTGAAAGATGATAGAGCGGGTTTTTTGCATTCAGGACACTGACATTTGTTGATTGTAAACATAGGGAAATGTTATGTTATTGATAAGAAATAGTCAAATGAATATTATTTAAGTCATGTGCTGGAAATGCAAGAATAACATTGAAATTGAAACTATAAGCAGAACTTCTGAATGTCCTGTCTGTCATGCCGACCTTCACTCATGCAGAAACTGTAAGTTCTACTCTCCTGGCTGTCATTTCGATTGCCGTGAAAATATTGATGAAAACATTGTGGATAAGGAAAGGGCCAATTTCTGCGATGCCTTTATGGTAAAGAGAGGATTCAATGGAGCTGATGGTATTAATTCATCTGCAGATGATAAAAAAGCAGCTGCAAAAAGTGCCTTTGACGCATTGTTCGGCATTTAGGATTTTTTATGAAGAATGTAATTGATTTTGCTTTTCTTGACAGCGGAACGGGAGGAATTCCGTACATGCTTTTGCTTAAGGAAAAATCTTCTGAAAGCCGGTGTGTGTATCTTGGTGATACGGTTCATTTTCCCTATGGCGAAAAATCCTTCGAGGAAATTGTCCGGTGTTCTTCTGAAGCCATAGATACTATCGTAAAAAACTGGAATCCTCGAGCTGTAATAATTGCCTGCAATACCATTTCCGTTACCGCTTTGGATGAACTCAGAAAACTTCATCCTGATCTTCCTATAATCGGTACTGTTCCTGCCATAAAACTTGCCGCAAAAGTTTCACTTAATAAGAAAATCGGTTTCCTTGCGACAAATGCTTCCGTTAACCACAAGTATTCGGAAAAGCTCATAGAAGATTTTGCAAGTGACTGCACCGTATTTAAAAGGGGGGATCCAGAATTGATTGATTTCATCGAGCATAAATTGTTTACAGCCTCAAAAGAAGAAAAAATTGAAGCTGTAATGCCCGCTGTAGAATATTTCAACAGCAATGGATGCGACACCATAATTCTTGGATGCACTCACTTTACCCACATGGCCAGGGAGATTGAAGAAGCCTTTGCCTCAAAAAGCTGGAAAAAGGTTTTTGTAGTGGACAGCCGCGATGGGGTTTCAAACCATGCCCTTGATGTCATCAAGACAGCACCGGGTAAAAAGGAATCTGAAAATCTTCCTGAAGACATGACCTTCTTTGTGACAAGCTTAAAAGGGGATGCAGACAGAACCGAATATGAGACTCTTTGCAAACGCTTCAATATTCCTTTTGGTGGCTGCATAATTTAATTTACTGTTTTCTTCAGTTTTCACCTTGTAATTTTAATGAAAAAAAAAGTATTATTTGTCATATTAACAGGAGATGTTATGAAAAGAATTTTTGCTTTAGCAGTTTCAGTTATGGCAGCATCTGTGGTGTTTGCAGGTGGTGTTGACAACAAAACAAACCTCAACGCAGGCTACGAAAGAAACCCAAGCCGCAATACAGAATGCAAGAGGCCAGAAGCCGTATTTTATAACATTGGCGGCATTTCTTTCATGGACGATGGTCTTTATGTTGAAGCTGGTGATCAGCTTGTTTTCAAAAACTATGCAAATAAGCTTGATTTTCCATCGTTCAATGCTCTTGGAATCAATAAATCTTATGAAGACAACAGATTGGTATATCTTTATCCAAACGCAGAAGTAGTTTACAAGAAGGGTGATTCTGCAGTCTTCTTTGGTTTTGGCGTTTTTGGTGGTGGCGGGAACCTTGAATACAATGATGGTACAGCTGCAACTGGTCTTGCATTTGCCGGCAAGGCAATGAAGTCAGGCCTCAATACAAATGAAGGAAAACTTTTTGCAAACATTGCAAAGAACCATAGCCTTGATGTTTATTCAGTTCAGCTTGGTGAAATCATCGGTCTTTCTACAAAGGTTTTGGACAACCTTTCACTTGCTGTTGCAGCCCGCTTTATGCACGGTACTCAGTCAATTGAACTTTCAAGCCCTTATCTCGCAATGATTAATGGCGGAAGTGATACAGTCGGATACAAGGCTGACGGATACAGTGTTGGTGCAATGTTCGGTATTCACTACAAACCAACGGAACTCATGGACATCAGTGCACAGTACCAGTCGATTACAAGACTTAACTATGAATATCATTCTTTCAAAGGACAGTATTCTGTAATCAAAGAAATTATTACAAATGAAAAGGATTCTTTTGCAAACGATCTTCCTGCTGTTCTTAACCTTGGTTTCGGATACCAGATTCTTGAAGACCTTTATGCAAGCACAAGCATCAACTATTACTTCAACAGATTTGCTACTATGGAAAGTCCGATGGATGGTTCAAAATACGATTACGGAAATTCTTTTGAAATAGCTTTGGGTGCAGATTATCAGATTAACAGCTGCCTTATGATAAGTGCCGGTATTTCTTACGGTACAAACGGAACTAAGTCTGATACAAACAATATTTTCAGTCCAGTTCTTGATAGTCTTGCCTTCGGAACAGGTTGTGAATACAAAATTACTGAAAAGATAGCCCTCACAGGTTCTTTCATGTACTGCAAGTACTTTGACCAGGATTACAACGTCAGTGGTTATCCAACAACCCTTTCAAAGAATGTAGTTCTTGTTGCATTCGGCGTTACATGCAAACCTTTCTAAGGAAAGAAAGTGACGGATTGTCATTTATTCAATGTTTAAAAGCGTCAATATTATTTTCCGTGCCTTCAGATGCAGTGCAAGTGTAATTTCAAAATAAGTGTCATCGATGAAAGAGGGTGGGTTCAGGTTATAGCAGACATTCCTGATTTCTGTAATCGTTTCCCTTATTTTAATTGAAAGATCATTCAAGTCTTTTTCATTGCATCTGTCAATGCTTTCGATTTTTAACGATGCCCCAAAAAGTTCCTGTGCTACAGTATGGTGCGGTTCCCTTGAAATGCGGGCTCTTTCTTCGTCAACTCCTTTGTAGATTTCAGCAATGAACCTTTTTGATTCCCTTGTCTGATGTTCTTTGGAAAAATATAATGTTATGATGAAAATTGCGGTAAAGAAAAAGGCAGAGAAAAGAATGATGAATAAATTCGTATTTCTTTGTGCTGAGCTTTGGATTGAAATAAGTTCGAAGGCATAATGTTTTATGCTTTTTGAAATTTTCAATGAATCCTGCCGCAACAGTGAAAATAGTGTCCATATAGAAAGGAATCTTAAGTATTCCAACAGCAATGCTGTTTATCATAAGATTCATGAGACCAAAGAAAATGCCGTAAACTATCTGTACCGCATGGGAGTTTTTTTTAAGGAATAGTTAAATACGTTCATATTATGATTATAATCTAAAGATGGTAAAAAAAGGAGGCTGTCAATAAGTTCAAAAAGTATCATTTTCGTTCTTGACCCGAAAATCCATTTAATTGCAATACAAGAGATTGCCGTGTCGAGCACGGCAATGACTCATGCTTATTGGTCATCCCCTTTTTTATATCCTTTCGGATTCATATTATTTTAGCTTTGCAGCAATAGCATCAATGAAAGCCCATGAATCAAGAACCTGTTTTGCAGGTGGGTTTGCAAGGCGTGCAAGGTCTCCTGTCATTGTTCCTTCTTCGATAACGTCGAGGGTTGCCTTTTCAAGCTTCTTTGCAAAATCTACGAGTTCTGGTGTTCCGTCAAGTTCGCCGCGCTTTGCAAGGGCACCTGTCCATGCGAAGATTGTTGCAACAGGGTTTGTAGATGTCTTTTCACCCTTAAGGTAGCGGTAGTAGTGCTTCTGAACTGTTCCGTGGCTTGCTTCGTATTCAAAGTTTCCGTCCGGGCTTACGAGAACAGAAGTCATCATTGCCAATGAACCGCATGCAGAGGCAATCATGTCGCTCATAACGTCACCGTCGTAGTTCTTGCATGCCCAAAGGATTCCGCCTTCATGCTTCATGATGCGTGCTACACAGTCATCGATGAGGGTGTAGAAATATTCGATTCCTGCAGCATCAAATTTTGCCTTGAATTCCTCATCGAAAATCTTCTGGAAGATAGTCTTGAAGTTTCCGTCATAAGTCTTTGAGATTGTGTCCTTTGTTCCGAGCCATACGCTGATCTTCTGATCGAGGGCATAGTTAAAGCAGCAGCGTGCAAAGCTTTCGATTGACTTGTCCATGTTGTGGATGCCCTGAAGAATTCCAGGTCCCTTCATCATCTGAATAGTCTTGCGGATTTCTGTTCCGTCTTCTGCTGTGAAAACAAGTTCTGCTTTTCCAGCACCTGGAACCTTGATTTCGCAGTTCTTGTAAACATCACCGTAAGCGTGGCGTCCAAGGACGATTGGCTTCTTCCAGCTTGTAACGCAGCACTGGATGTTGTTTACGAAAATTGGTGCGCGGAAAACTGTACCGTCAAGTTCTTCGCGGATAATTCCGTTTGGTGAACGTGTAAGCTGCTTGAGGTTGTATTCCTTTACGCGTGCTTCGTTGGATGTGATTGTAGCACACTTAACGCCAACATGAAGTCTCTTGATTGCTTCTGCTGCAGCATAAGTAATCTTGTCATCGCTGTCGTCTCGGCTTTTGAGTCCAAGGTCATAGTATTCAGTCTTGAGGTCTACGAATGGTTCAAGAAGTTTTTCCTTGATTACTGCCCAAAGAACGCGAGTCATTTCATCGCCGTCGAGTTCTGCGATAGGATTCTTCATTTCAATCTTAGCCATATAAATCTCCTGTATGTCTTATATGTTACCTGTTTATTTCAAACAAGAATTACCGTTGTAGTCGAGGTCTGTAAGGATCTCGTTGTGGTCTTCAAAAACTGCAACCGTGTGTTCTTCGTGGCAGCTCCAGCTTCCGTCTGCAGTAACGACTGTCCATTCGCTTCCGTCTTCAATTTCAACATCAGCAGTTCCTTCGTTAATCATTGGCTCGATGGCAAGAACCATCCCTGCCTGAATGCGAGGGTTAGGGCCAGCAGAAGGGCAGTTAGGAATGCTTGGGTCTTCGTGAACTCCGATTCCAACGCCGTGCCCGCAGTAGTCATAAACTACGCCGTAGTGGTTTTCTTCTGCACAGATTTTGTACACTGCATTTGCAATGTCACTTACCCTGTTGCCTTTCTGGCATGCCGCTATTCCAGCCATAAGGCTTTCCCCTGTAACGCGGCAAAGCTTCTGGTGAGCAGGCTTTACGTTTCCAACAAGAACAGTGTGTGTGCTGTCGGAAATGAATCCGTTAAGGTTTATGCCAATGTCTAAAGAAACAAGGTCACCGTCCTTCACAATTCTTTTTCTTGATGGTACTCCGTGAATGACCTGGTTGTTGATGCTGATGCAGGCACATCCAGGAAAGTTTTCTTCATACCATGCAGGAACTCCGCCAAACTTGCGTACGAATTCGCAGCACCAGTCGTCAATTTCCTTTGTGCTGATTCCAGGCTTTACCCTTGGAATGATTTCGTTGAAAAGGTCTGCCAGAAGGTGGCAGCTTTTTCTGATTCCTCTAATCTGATCTTCGTTTTTTAAGATAATCATCTATATGCTCCATATTTTATTACAAAGTATTTTTCTGTTGTAGCAATTTTTAGAACCTTTCTTACCTGCTTAATTTTACAGCCTCTTCCTTGCAGCGTTCCGCCGTAAAACTGTCTCCGATTTTTTCATAGGCATTTGCCATTTTCAAAAGGAAGAATGCATCATCTTCTTTTCCAAGGTTCAGGTCCAGTGCTCTTTCCCAGGCATCGATGGCAAGTTCTGGACTGCAGGCTTCTTCTATATTATTGCGGAGTACATGTCGTGCAAGGCTGAGTACTTCAGGAAAGAAATGCCTGAAGTAACTGAAAGAATATTCCATCTTGATTATCTGCTCAAGAAGAATGACTGCATCGTAGTATTCCTGCCTCAGGACAAGTTCTTCTGCAAGAATGAATCCAAAATCCATGAAGTCTTTCCTGATGAGCCAGTAGGAAAGTCGGAAGTTTGGATGCTCCATGTTCATCCTCTTGAATTCTGCAACGGCTTCATCGTCGTTGTTGTGGAGAAGGTCGAAGAGAATGAGCTTTGCACGGCTTTCATCGTCAGTGCGTTCCGAAAGCCATTTTCTGTAATCAAATTTTTTGTAGCCGGATTTATTCCTGAATGGATTTTCCGTGTAAGTGTTGTGAGACTGTTTGAAGGAGTAAGATTCGTCAAAAAGCTGGCGTGCCTTAAGGTCGGATAAAGTTTCGTAGGCTGACTTCAGTTCGCGGAATTCCCTAGAATCCTGTCCCGTAATGTCAGGGTGAAGAAGCTTTGCTTTTTGTCTGAAGGCGTGCTTTATTTCTGCCAGTGTGGCATTGTGAGGTACGCCCAGGATTTTGTAACAGTCTTTCATTTTTTATCGTCCTATATAGTAGTGATTTTAAGGGATTTTGAAAATATAGGCAGAAAGAAAATGAAAGGCTATCAAAACTCCCTAGATTATGAAGATTTTGCTGTGCAAGAGAAGTTCGTTGCCCGTTTCGGTAATAAGGACATCGTTTTCAAGTCGAACTCCACCCAGTTCAGGATCGTAAAGACCAGGTTCCAGGGTGATTATGTTTCCAGGAATAAAAGTCTTGTCCTTTGGGGCTCTCTTGCTTACGAAAGGTGCTTCGTGAATCTCAAGCCCTGTTCCGTGACCAAGACCGTGGGGCATGTTGCGGCCTGCCTCTGCAAAAATCTGGTCAGCTTTTGCTACTGCATCGGATATTTTCATCCCAGGCATGTAAAGCTTGCGGCATTCGTCGGCTGCAGTTTGAACCAAGTCCAGAAGTTTCTGCTGTTCTGCGGAAGGTTTGTTTGCAACTGTGATTGTACAGTCGCTTGCATAGCCTTCATAGCATACTCCGTAGTCAAGGATTGAAAGGCCTTTGCTTGCCCATAGTCCGCCTGTGTATCCCGGAAAGGCGTGGATTGCAAAACTGCGGGCAGGACCTGCTGCAAGGGTATCGAAACTTGTTCTTTCAGCTCCCTTTTCGCGAAGGTAGCGTTCAACAAAGAGGGCCACATCCATTTCTGTTGTGAACTTTCCGCTTTTTACGCCGTCCATGATTATGAGGGTCATGTCGTCTGTAATTGCACAGGCTTTTTTAGTGCATTCGATTTCGTAAGAATCTTTTACAGCCCTCATGTTGCGGACAAAGTTGTGGACGCTGTCTTCCTTAAGCTGAATGTCCCAGTCCTTAAGTTCTTCCCTGTATTTGGCATACTGGCAGTATTGGGTTTCCTCGCAGAAAGCAATGGCACTGCCTTTTTCATAGGCGTATGAAGAAAGGAGTTCTACAAGAGCTTTGGCATAGTTGCGCTCGTATTTTGTAGAGGGAATTATCTGGTCTGCGTGGGCCCTTTCCTTTGCAAGGTTTTCGTCCCATGGAATGAGGATGCTGTTCCCGTCGTCGGTAATGAGGAGGAGGGCATCTGTTGGATGTCCCGTCAGATACCTAAGGGCAGGTTCGCGACGGTCTTCGCTGTCTTCAAAAACTGCGGCCTTAATTCCCTGTTCCTTCATGTAGGATGAAACTTTATCTCTTCTTGTTCTATATAAAACGTCAAAATCCATGGTCTGTCCCCTTGATCACTAAAATGCTATTTCGATCTTCTTTTTATTTTTCCTGCTGCGGCCTTTACGATTCCGTCTTTTGTTGCAAAAAGCAAAATTATTCCGACAATTCCAAAAACTGCGGCGGTTGCGGCAACCGGAATTCCGTGGCTGACGATTCTTGTGTGCCCAGCAAAGAATCCGATGACAGCATCCTTCATAAAGTAAACCGGAACCGAAGCTATCAAAGAAAAGACTGCAATCTTAAGGGTGTAGGCAATAATTGATTTTACAAGTTTTCCGACTTCAATTCCCTTTGTCTTTTTAAGGAAGAAGAAAAGAACTGCTGTGTTTACTGCGCTTGCAGCTGTCAATGCGATGGCAATTCCGCGTCCCTTGTAATTTCCGGCAAGCAGTGAAGCAAGGGTGATGTTGACCGCAAAGTTTACAAGGCCGGCAATTGTTGGGCTTTTTGTATTCTGCTGTGCATAGAAGGCAGGGCTTACGATTCTGTTTACGGCAATGAAGAAAAGGCCGATTATGTGGAAATTGAAAACTTCCATGGTCATCTTTACTGAATCAGCGTTGAATTTTCCGCCTGAGAAAATAAGGCTGATGATGTTTTCGCTCATGAGGAGAGAATAGAAGGTGATTGGAACTGCAATGAGGGCCATGATTTTAACCGACTGTCCAAGAAGTCCGTTGAAGTTGACCCATTCCTGCTTCTTTGCATATCCCGTAAGGTCCGGAAGGATGATTGTTCCGATGGTTACGGCGCAGATGCCAAGGATGAGTTCCTGAAGCCTTAGAGAATACTGGAGGCTTGAAACAACGCCTTCGCCGGCTCTTGTTGCCAGGGCAGAAGAAACGATGTCGTTGATCTGGTAGCCCGCCATCCCTATGATTGTTGGACCTACAAGGGCCAGAACTTTTTTTGTCCCCGCATTCGTAAAGGCTTTCTTCAAGGTTGTAAAGGTAATGCGCCAGTTGTTTTTCAATACGAAAGGAAGCTGAAACAAAGCCTGAACTGTTCCGCCGGTAATTACACCGATGGCCATGGCGCGGGCAGGGTTTGCGGTCCATCTTGAAAGGATGTAGGTTGCCGCAATTACAATGGTATTGAAAAGAATCGGTGTAAAGCCTGAAGGTGAAAAAATCTTGAGGCCATTCAATATTCCCTGGAAAAATGCTGCAATGGAGATTACCACAAGGTAGGGGAACATGATTCTTGTAAGGATAATGGCTTCGTTCATTGCTACAATGTCTTCCGTAGAATAGAAGATTTTGAGGATAAATGGAGTCAAAGCCATTCCGATTGAAACGAAGCAAACGGTAAGGAAGGAAACGAGGGTAAAGGTTGCCTTTACAAAATCTTCTGCCTCTTTCTTTCCTTCAGTAGTGTTGGAGTCTTCAAGATAGTTCTTGAAGGTTGGGATGAAAGCAACTGAAATTGAATTTTCTGCAAAAAGCCTGCGGAAAAGGTTTGGAATCATGAAGGCGATTCCGAAAGCATCGGAAAAGGCACTTGTACCAAGAAAGCGGGCCTTTGTCATTTCGCGGATGAGGCCGAGGATTCTGGAAAGTAAGGTAAGGACTGAAAGGGAAAGGCCTTTCGCAAGCAGTGATTTTTGTTTCATTTTTTCATAATATCCAACTAAAAAGAAAAAATCAAACTAAAGAAATATATCACCAAAACCTGCTCCCGCAAGGAACCGTGCCAAGCCTGCTCCGGTGCGCCCTTCGGTTGCAAGTCGCAGTTTGTCACGAACCCTTTCTGCGCAGGTTTTGGTGAGGACTGTCTATGGCTGTCTTTCTGTTTCAGTAGGAAAATGAAACAAAAAAGTATAGCGAGGAGAGGAAATCATGTAAAAATTTATGATTTATAGAAAAATCTTGAAAAATGTTTACAATGAGTTTAAAATTGGGGCTTGGGTTTTATGGGAGGATATCTTGTGCAAGTTGGTTTTTAAAAAATTAAAGTCATTTGTAAAGCCAGTTAAATTCAAAACGGGAAAAAAGTATCACTTCAAGTTTTTTCAGTATGTAGGTGATACTCCTATTCTTCCTATTAAATGGAAGATTCTTACAGTCTTTATCATAATGATTCTTCTTTCTACTTTCTCAACGAATCTCATTACTGTAATGCTATCGCAGCGAGAGACAATCAAAAAGTCCAATGTTGTTCTCGTTGATAAACTTGTTGAACTGTACAATGTCTGCAATACGCAGAAGGAAGTCGAAAAATATTCTAAGCAGACGAGTGCTTGTCTTGCTTCCATAGCAGAGAGCGCCATGACAGGTTTCGAAGACGGAGAAAGAAACAGTGTTGCATTCGGCATGGACATGAACGGAATTATCCTTTTCTTTGCTTCTCCAAACAAGGAATTGTCCTGGACAGTTTTCAGGGACAAGAAAACCCTTTCGCAGATTAATAAACCTTTGGATGAAAGAAATTCTTTCCTTGACACCATGAGGAAATCACTTGAAGAAAACGGTGCAGGGATAAGGGAAATAGAAGATAAACTTTCGGCAGAAAGAAAAAATCTTGGAAAACTTCCTATTCAGGGTGCCATTACTTTTGAATCACCTGAAGGAAAATTATATAACGGCGTATACAAGTATCATGAGGAATGGAGAATGTACATTGTTCGCGCCAATAAAGCAGATGATGCAAAAAGAGAAATGTACCGCGTCATCATAATCATTGCTGCCCTTACGATCTGCATTGCAGGTTTCTTCGTTTACATGGGAACAAAGATTTTTGACGGACTTCTGAAAAACATCGGCAGATTTTCAAGCCAGATGTACGACATGCAGCAGAACCAGGTTCTTGTTCCTCTTGATATTGAAGGTGCTCCAAACGATGACATTACCTATCTTGCGGCAAACTTCAATCGCCTTTCTTCAACAATAAACAACTTGCTTCACATCTTCCAGAAATTCGTTCCTGAAAATGTAGTAAGGAAAGCTCATCAGCAGCAGGAAATCAAGCTGGAAGGTCGCCAGAGGGAACTTACGATTCTTTTCAGCGACATCAAAAGCTTTACTTTCCGTACTGAAGTTTTGGGAAACGACATTATCGGACTCCTTAACGTTCACTATGATTCCGTAATCAAAAAGGTAAGCGAACACAACGGTATCATCGGTTCCATCATCGGTGATGCCATTCTTGCAAGCTATGGAATTGAAGAAGGTGTTCTGGACAACAAGTCTTTCGGGGCAATCAAGTCGGCATGGGAAATTACGGCAGTAACTGCAGAACTCAGGCGCAAGATGTCCCTTAGACGTCAGGTAATGGAACAGAAAAAGCCCCTTACAGAAACGGAAGAAAAAGTTTATCAGGCTGTAATGCTTGATGTTGGTGTCGGCATTGACGGCGGAAATGTCTTCTATGGAAACATCGGTTCTTCTGAACGAATGGCAAATACTGTAATCGGCGACAATGTAAACTCTGCATCCCGTCTTGAAGGCCTTACAAGAATCTATAAGGTTCCGGTAATTGTTAGCGAATATATTCGAGATGATGCAATGCAGGATCCAGAAGCAAAAATCCGCTATGAATTTTTTGAGCTTGATACGGTTCAGGTTAAGGGAAAAACAGAAGGCGTTAAGATTTACATTCCAATCGACAAGGATTGTCCTGCATCTGACTGGAACTATGAAATACTCAAGCCAAAATTTGAAATATTTGAAAAGGGCTTGAAGGCATATTACGATGGC
Source organism: Treponema sp. (assembly GCA_018384055.1). Lineage (GTDB taxonomy): Bacteria > Spirochaetota > Spirochaetia > Treponematales > Treponemataceae > Treponema_D. The sequence continues at coordinate 40,247 of JAHAZL010000103.1, read as the reverse complement.
AACTGGAAAACTGCCCGTGCTGAATTCAAAAGGAGCGAATTGCCGTGCGCAGAAGTTTTCCTTGAAAGAATGGGACTTAAATCGGCACCGGCTGGATGGAGTGGAATATGGACAATGACAACAAAGTAGAAGGTTCTGAAGCAAAAACAAAGGTAAGAAAGCCTCGCAAATCGGTAGAACAGAAGGCTAAGGAATCCATTCTTGCTGCAGCAGAAGAAGTTATTTCAAAAGAAACAAAAGCCGTACCTGCATCAGATTTACCTGCAGTTGTTTATGGTCAGGATGTTGTTCACAAACAGGTTTCCGTTCTTCTTGAAAATGAACTTACGCGCATATCAAATGACGACCAAAAAAAGTTTTTTGACATGGAAACTGAATATGCAAAGGCAAAGAAAAACAGCCTACGCTTTGCATGGAAGAACATGTGGAGCAGACTTTTTCTTTGTGTAATGGTTGTTGTTGCAATCACAATAGTTCTCAGTCTCATTGTTCACCATAGCAATAAAAAAATTCCTGTCAATGTAAAGGGTTTTGATAATGTAAAGCTTACGGAACTTCTTGATGATGTTGATAAAATCGAAAGTCAGATTAAAGACGCAGAAGCAAGAATGGCCGAATATGAAACAAAACGCTCTGAAGAAATCCAGAGGGTTGAAGATGCATACACTGCCGAAAAGAACAGGATTGAAAAAAACTATTCCCAGAACATGGCTGATGCTGAAAGAAAATATTACAATGAAACCAGGAAGCTTGAGGCAAAAAAGACAACCGGCTGGATGGAAGGAAGAAACAAGACTAAGGACATTGAAAAAAACAAAACCAAATATAATGAATCTGTTGCTGCCATGAAAAAGAAACGCAACGATTCTCTTGCTATCTGCCGCAATAAATATAAGAATGATCTTGCACAGGCAAAGAGTCTTTACAAGACGGAAATTAACGACTGCTTGAGTACCATCAACAGACTTAAGGAAGACAGGTACAGGTTTGACAGTGATAAGGTTCAGCTTGAAGCTGAATATGACGGAAAGTTGAAGGACAAGGACATTCTCCACAAAAGGGAAATGGATGACTTGCAGACAAAATATGAAGAAGAACTTCTTCGTCAGAAAACCGAATACGAAAATCGTCTTGCAGCCGCAGCAAAGTTGCTTGAGGATACAAAGGCTGAGGATCTTGTCCGTGAAAACAACAGGGTAGCTGACACTATCAACAGCTATGACCCAGCTTTGTTAAAGGACAGCAGGACTAAGAAAATCGTAAAGTCTGCGGCTGGTTTTGAGTATGTTGCGGGTACAAGTGACAGGGTTGGGTATGTTCCAAACGAAAGTGCATCTGAACTTTTCAAGAAGTCCTTGAAATCCCAGAAGGAATATTATGATGACCTTTCTTATTTGGCTTCTGTATACGAGCAGTTCCCTCACAAGGAAAACAGGGCAATCATTACTTATGTAAATGCTATGAAATCTTTGGCGGGCAAAGCAGGAAACGAAATCTATGTTTCCAGCGTAAATGAAGTCAACAGAATCATTGATGAAAAGAATTCAATTGTTCAGGACAAGAACAACATTCAGTATAACTTCAACAAGATTCTTGAATCCATGTGCAGGGAAAAATGCGGAACTGTTACTCCTGACGCTGTGGTTTCTTCGATTTCTGAAAAAGCATATAATGTCTATGTAAGCGAAAACAGGCGCAACTTTTTCACCAGAGAAGCAAACAGGGGTAAAATATTCCCTTGTACGCTTTACAGGGAAGGACAAAAAGTTGCCGTTGCTCGCGTAGAATTTAAAGAATACGGAAAATATTATCTTTCAAATATCACACCGGATGGAAACAACAAGGTTGACATCGGTGACCGCATAGTTTTGGAAGAGCCTTTTGCACAATGATGAAAGAAAAGGAAAGACTTGATAAAATTCTTGCCAACAGCGGTTTTGGTTCAAGACGCGATGTAAAGCGTCTTGTTCGCTTTGGCGAAGTTCTTGTAAACGGTGAAAGAATCCGTGATCCTGAATACCATATTGATGTTGATAACGATGAAGTTGTCATCAATGGCGAACCCCTGGAAATTGAAAAGCATTCATATTTCATGATGAACAAAGCCAGTGGTGCTGTCTGTTCTACAAAAAGTGACCGCCACCAGACGGTCTATGAATTCCTTGCGGAAGCCGACAATCAGAAAAGACTTGGCGGCTCATTGAGTACAGTTGGCCGTCTTGATGCAGATACGGAAGGCCTTTTGATTTTTACTACTGACGGTGAACTAAATCACAGGCTTACTTTTCCAAAATATGAAGTAAAGAAAACTTATCTTGTGCACCTTAGGGATGCTGTTTCTGCAGAAGATAAAATTACCTATGCAGAAAAGGGGAAGGCAGGTCTTCATATTCCTGCTGCGGCCAATGATCCTGAATGTGATGCAAAGCCTTGCGACATAGAATTCCTTGAAGATGATAAGTGTACCATTACAGTAACTGAAGGAAGGTTTCACGAAGTAAAGAGAATCTTCATTGCCCTTGATAACGAAGTGGTTTACCTTAAGCGCCTGATGATGGGAACTCTGCATCTTGATGAAAGTCTTGGCCGCGGAGAATACCGCAGTCTTACAGATGAGGAAATTTACAGTTTGAAAGAACTTGTAAAATGATAGTTTATTTCGTAATTTAAAATATGGAGGATATATGAACAAACATTTTAACTTGGTAAAGACATTAGTGTTTGCAGTTGTTTCAGCTTTGGCACTTGCTTTCATTGGATGCAATTCTAAGTCAGCAAGCCTTACAGACGGAACTTATAGAGGAACTTCTGAAGGTCGCAATGGTCCGATTGTAGTAGAAATTACAGTTGCAGAAGGAAAGGTTGCAGCTGCAAAAGTTGTTGAAGAACAGGAAACAGATTTTGCAAAGCCTGCAGAAGAAAAAATTCTTGCACAGTTCGTAAGCAACGGTGGAAAGATTTCCGGACTTGATTCAGTTTCTGGGGCAACAATTACATCAAAGGCTGTTTCAGAAGCCCTCAAGGTTGCAGTTAATGAAGCTCAGGGAAAGGTTGAAAAGGTTGCCAAGGCAAAGGATACTTCATGTGACATTGTAATCATCGGTGCCGGTGGTGCAGGTCTTTCTGCAGCTACAGAAGCAGCCTCAAAAGGAAAGAAGGTAATCGTTCTTGAAAAGATGGGTGCTTGCGGCGGTAACACAATCAGTGCTACCGGTGGTCTCAATGCAAGTGAAACTTCGATTCAGAAAAAGCTTGGAATCGAAGACAGCAATGATTCTTATTTCAACGATACAATGAAGGGCGGTTACAACAAGAACAATCCTGAACTTGTACGCAATATGGTAGAAAAGTCTGCTGAAACTGTTGACTGGCTCATTTCAATCGGTGCTGACCTTACTGACGTAGGCAAGATGGCTGGCAGCTCAAACAAGAGAACTCACAGACCTCAGGGTGGGGCTGCTGTAGGCGCTCACCTTGTTCCTGTTCTTGTAAAGGCTGCAGAAAGTGCAGGTGCTGAAATCAGATTGAACTCAAAGGTAACAGACATTATCGAAGAAAATGGTCGTGCTTCCGGTGTAAAGGTAAGCGCAAAGAACGGCGACTATACAATCAAGGCTAAGGCTGTAATCATAGCTGCAGGTGGCTTCGGTGCAAATCCAGACATGATTGTTTCTTACAATGCAAACCTCAAGGGATTCGGAACAACAAACCACAGGGGTGCAACAGGCGATGCATTTGAAATGGTAAAGAAGTTCAATGCTGCCCTTACTCAGATGGATGAAATCCAGACACATCCAACAGTAGTTCCAGGAAACGGAACAATGATTACTGAAGCAGTTCGCGGAAACGGTGCAATACTCGTTAACCGTGACGGAAAGAGATTCTGTGGGGAAATGGCAACTCGTGATGTCATGTCTAAGGCAATCCTTGAACAGAAGGGACAGACTGCATTCATCGTGTTTGACGAAGATGTACGCAAGTCCCTCAAGGCTATTGAAGGCTACGTTAAGAATGGCCTCCTTACAATCGGCGAAACAAAGAAGGAACTTGCAGAAAAGCTCAGCATTCCTGCAGATGCTTTTGAAGCAACAATGGAAGAATATGCAAAGATTCAGGCAAGCGGAAAGGATCCTCTCGGAAGAAAGGACAATGAAATGCCTCGTCCTCTTACAGAAGGTCCATTCTATGCATGTGAAATTGGGCCTGCAATTCACCACACAATGGGTGGTATTGTAATCAATACAAGGGCAGAAGTTCTTGATGTAAACGGAAAACCTGTTCCTGGACTTTATGCCGCCGGAGAAGTAACTGGCGGAATCCACGGTGGAAATCGTCTTGGTGGAAACGCAGTTGCAGACATCTGTATCTACGGTAAGATTGCAGCAGATTCAGCATGTGAATAATCTAAAATTGAAATAAAACTGTATTTCATCTATAATGGGGAACCGGTTAAGGCAAGAAATTGCTTTTCGGTTCCCCATTCTTTTTTTATCAGTACGGAGTTTATTGATGACAGACATTGAAATCGCACAGAAAAATGTAATGATTCCTGTAACAGAAGTTGCAGCAAAAATCGGTCTTACAGAAAAAGATCTTGACTTGTACGGATCCTACAAGGCAAAAATCAATTATGAAAAGTTAAACTCCCTTCAGGCTTCGGAAAAGAAAGGCAAGCTTATTCTCGTTACAGCAATGACACCAACAGCTGCAGGCGAAGGAAAATCAACAGTAACCATCGCACTCGGTGATGGACTCAATAAAATCGGAAAGAAGACTGTAATTGCACTTCGTGAACCATCTCTTGGACCTTGCTTTGGAATCAAAGGAGGAGCTTGTGGCGGTGGATACGCACAGGTTGTTCCAATGGAAGACATCAACCTTCACTTTACAGGCGACATCCACGCAATCACAGCGGCAAACAACCTTATGGCTGCCTTGATTGACAATCACCTCCAGCAGGGCAATGTTCTCAATATTGACCCAAGAACAATTTCATGGAAGCGCTGTGTTGACCTTAATGACCGCGCCCTCCGCAATGTCATTCTTGGTCTTGGCAGCCGTATTGACGGTGTTCCACGCGAAAGTCATTTTCAGATTTCAGTTGCTTCTGAAATCATGGCAATCGTTTGTCTTTCAAAGAGCATCTCTGAACTTAAGGAAAGAATCAGCCGCATCATCATCGGACAGACATACGCAAAGGAAAATGTTACCTTCGGTCAGCTTAAGTGTACAGGTGCTATTGCATCTCTCCTGAAGGATGCTATCAGACCTAACCTTGTTCAGACTTTGGAAAAGAATCCTGCCTTCATTCACGGCGGTCCTTTTGCAAACATCGCACACGGATGCAACTCTATCAATGCAACTCTCTGTGCCCTTGCTACAGGTGACTATGTTGTAACTGAAGCTGGTTTTGCCGCTGACCTTGGTGCTGAAAAATTCTTTGACATTAAGTGTCGCATGCACGGTCTTAAGCCAAATGCTGCAGTAATCGTTGCAACTTGCCGTGCAATCAAGATGCACGGTGGTGTTCTTAAGGCTGACCTTGGAAACGAAAACCTTGAGGCAATCAAGGCTGGTTTTGAAAATGTTAAGGCTCACATCAGCAACATGAAGAAATTCGGTCTTCCATGTGTTGTTGCTGTAAACAAGTTCATTACAGATACAGATGCAGAAGTTGCTCTCGTTCAGCAGCTTGCAAAGGAATGTGGAAGCGAGGCTATTCTCTGTGAAGGATGGGGTAAAGGTGGAGACGGAGCAAAGGAACTTGCGGCTAAGGTTGCAGAACTTTGTGAAAAGCCATCTACATTCAAGAACATCTATGAATTGGATAAATCTTTCAAGGAAAAGATTGAAACTCTTGCAAAGGAAATCTATGGTGCTTCTTCGGTTGAATTTGATCCAAAGGCATTGAAGAAGCTTTCTGAATATGAAAAGGCAGGATACGGAAACCTTCCAGTCTGCATGGCAAAAACTCAGAATTCCATCAGCCACGACAAGTCTAAATTGGGCGCACCATCAGGATATGCATTCCCTGTTCGCGATGTTCAGCTTTACAGCGGTGCAGGATTCGTTGTTGCATTTGCCGGTGACATCGTTGACATGCCAGGTCTTCCAAAGGTTCCTGCTGCAGAAAACATCGATGTTGATGACAACGGTGTAATCAGCGGATTGTTCTAGGAATGAATTAAAGAAAACAAAAGCCCCAAAGGTTCCGTGAGATATCAAAGATCCTTTGGGGCTTCTTTATTATTGCAGGCTGTTATGCTTCTACAACCTTGAGGATTGCCTTAAGAAGATCATCGTATTCTTCAAAAGCTTCAAGTTCAGGATTGTCCTTTTTGATCTGGTCTGTTGAGCGGAAAAGGAAACCAGCCTTGCTTGCCTTGATCATTGCAAGATCATTGTGGCTGTCACCGCTTGCCACTGTTTCAAAACCGCAGGATTGAAGTGCCTTTACAGTTGTAAGCTTTGACTGTGGGCATCTCATCTTGAAGTCTGTGATTTCACCGTTTGGTGCAACTACGAGTTCGTTGCAGAAAATTGTTGGCATACCCAGTTTCTTCATCAATGGACCTGCAAACTGACTGAAAGTATCGCTGATGATGATTGTCTGGCACTTTGAGCGGAGTGTATCAAGGAATTCTTTTGCCCCTGGGAGAGGATCAATCTTTGAAATTACATCCTGGATTTCCTTAAGGCCAAGACCGTGTTCCTTGAGGATTCCGATTCTCCATTTCATAAGCTTGTCATAGTCAGGTTCATCGCGAGTTGTGCGTGTAAGTTCTGGAATGCCGGAAACCTTTGCAAATTCAATCCAGATTTCTGGAACAAGAACGCCTTCAAGATCAAGACATGTAATATACATAATTTTACCTCTAAAAAATTTTATTTTGACTAAGTATACATAATTTAGGGGATTAGTAAAACAGCATTTATCGTGTAAATATAGAAAAGGGCATACCTAAAGACTTAGGAATGCCCTAGGTATTACTGTGCAAGTTTTTTAATCAGTGCTTTAAGTTCATCAAGCTTTTCGTGGGTTATGAGTGGGTTAAGCAAAGTGAATTTCAGGCACACATGTCCGTTGCTTACAGTTTGTCCGATTACAACTCCATGCTGGTGAATCAGCTGGCGTCGAAGCTTTTTGTTCACTTCGTCTGCGTTTTCCGAAGCCACATAACGAAAAACAACTGAACTGATTTCAGGTTCAGTAATTACTTCAAAGTCTTTGTCTTCCTTAAGCTTGCTGTAAAGGTACTGAGCATTTCCCATGCTTGTGTTGATTAGATTTGACCAGCTTTTTTTTTCCGCGGACCTGGAAACTCATCCAGACTTTAAGGGCATCAAAACGGCGGGTTGTCTGAAGGGACTTGTCCACAAGATTTGTATATCCGTCTTCTTCGTCTTCCTCGCGGTTTAGGTAATCAGCGTGGATTGTAAGGGCATTGAAATTTTTCCCGTCCTTTATCAAAACTGCAGAGCATGAAATAGGCATGAGGAACATCTTGTGGAAATCAACGGTAATTGAATTGCAAAGATTTATGTCCCTAACCCGGTCTGCATATTTGTCTGACATGATTACGCCTGAACCGTATGCAGCATCAGCGTGAAGCCACATGTTGTTTTCCCTTGCGATTTCAGAAAGTTCCTTGAGGGAGTCTATGGAACCGAAGTCTGTAGTTCCAACTGTTCCAACAACAAGGAAAGGAATGTTGCCGGCTTTCTTGTCTTCCTCTATGAGGGAACGGAGAGCCTTTATGTCCATCCTTTTCTTTTCGTCAACAGGAACCTTTACAACTGACTGATATCCAAGGCCGAGGATGTGTGCGGATTTTTCCATGGAAAAGTGGGAAATTTCCGATGTATACATTCTGAGTCTGAGGCATCTGTCGTTGATTCCGAATTTCTTTACGTCATATTTGAGGATTTCATTGCAGAACCAGTCGCGGGCAAGAATGATGGCAGTCTGATTTGACTGGCTTCCGCCGCTTGTAAATATGCCGTCTGCTTCCTTTGAATAGCCGTAGAGATTGCAAAGATGATTGATTACTTCAACTTCAATTTCCGTTGCAACCGGAGACTGGTCACAGCTGTCCATTGACTGGTTGAAAGTAGAAATGATCTGTTCTGCTGCAAGAGTTTCAACAAGGGAAGGACCGTGAAGGTGAGCCATGTAATCCGTTGATGGAGTCCTAAGGAGATTCGGAAGGATTTTTTTCTTGCAAGTTCAAAGGTTTTTTCCCAGCCAAGGCCTTCCTCAGGAAGAATTGTATCCTGCCTGATTATTTCCTTGAGTTCCTGTGAAGTAGGACCTGAGTATGCCCTGTCGTCGGAAAAAGCATCTGCTATGACTTCAGATACTTCAAGGCTGATTTTCTTGAATTCATCTTTGTCAGTTTTACTGTCTGTAAGAAAAATTGTTTTCATGCTTTGTCCAAAAAAATGCCGGAAACGTCATATCAATTTTGTAATGCTTTTTGATTCTGAAACTGGTTCAGAATGTCAGGCATCAATGCTTGTAAGACATTTTCGACTTATTAAAAGGTTATGGATTATTTGTATTCTTTATCTACTTCAAGAACGCACTTTTCAAAAATAGCCCATGCCTTAGAAAGGTCTTCGTCAGTAATGTTAAGGGCGCAGAGACAGCGCATTACAGAGCCGTTTCTTCCGCCTTTTTCTACGATGAGGCCGTTGCTAAAGCAAAGCTTCTGAACCTTTCCAGCAATTTCTCCGCTTGCAGGCAATGAACCGATGCTGTCTTTCTGAGCTTTTGGATCAACAAATTCTGTACCGATCATGAGTCCTATACCGCGAATGTCACCTATGATGGAAATGCGTTTCTTAAGGTCATTTAATTTTTCCCTGATAAGGTCACCTTTGCGTACAACATCAGCAAGGAATTCTGGCTTTGAAACCCTGTTGAGGACAATTGTTCCTGCCTTCATTGCAAGCTGGTTTCCGCGGAAAGTTCCTGCGTGTGCGCCAGGAGTCCATACATCAAGTTCCTTGTTGTATACGACCACTGCCAATGGCTGTGAACCACCGATAGCCTTTGAAATGAGTACAACATCAGGGATGATGTCTGCATACTGAAAAGCAAAAAGTTTTCCGCTGCGTCCCATTCCGCACTGGATTTCATCAAGAATAAGAGGAATGCCAAGTTCTTTTGTAACTCTTCTTACAGTCTGGAGAAATTCAACTGGAGCCGGAATGACTCCGCCTTCACCCTGAATTGCTTCGAGAATGACGCAGGCTGGTTTTGTAATTCCGTTTTCTGGATCTTTCAAAGTTCTTTCAAAGAAGTTGCATGCAGCCTTTACTGTGGCATCACCACCTAATCCAAATGGATCGCGATATGGGTATGGATAAGGGAAACTGTGTACATCCGGCATAAGTCCGTTTACGCTTGTCTTTGCATGAAGATTGCCCATGCATGCAAGAGGTCCCTGTCCCATTCCGTGGTATCCGCCGGCAAAGGAAATTACGCTTGAGCGGCCTGTAGCTGTTTTACAAAGCTTGATGGCTGCATCAGTTGCATCCGTTCCGCTAGGTGAACAGAACTGAATTTTTGCGTTGTTCCCAAGTTCTGGTGGAAGCAAAGACAAAAGAGTATGGACAAAATTGTCTTTTACAGGTGTAGTTAAATCAAGAGTGTGGAGAGGTGCATCCTTTGTGATCATCTCAATCATTGCCTGATTTACTTCGTCGTCATTGTGACCCAGAGCTAAAGTTCCTGCTCCACACAAAAAATACAGATATTTGTTTCCTTCTACGTCCTCAACCCATGAGCCTTTGGCTTTAGCGAGCGTGAATGGAAATTATCGCGGATAGCTACAGGCATTAGATTCTGTGGAATCCTGTCTGGTAATGTAATACTGATTCAAGTCTTTTTCCGACATGGACTTTCTCCATTACTTATTGGTATTCTCAACAGTTAAACTGTAAGTCCGCTCAGTCTATAGTATATTGGGGGTATGGGCAATTAGATTTGAAGAAAAAGCTGTTAATTTTTTTTAGGGAAAATATAATAAAACAGCCCCGTTTTTGCAATGAGGCTGTGGAGTATGTGTCTTTTTTTAGAAAAGGCCAAGAAGGTGCTGCATAAGAAGACTTACGCCTGTAATGCCAATCCAGCAGCAGAATCCCATGATTAAAGGTTTACCTCCAGTCTTTACAAGCTTCACGATGTTTGTGTTCAGTCCGATGGCAGCCATGGCAAGAACGATGAAGAACTTGCTCAAGGTCTTTACTGGCTTAAAGATTGAACCGTCAACTCCAAAGTGAACCAATACAGTTGTAATTACTGATGCTGCAATGAAATACAAAATGAAGAAGGGGAAGATTTTCTTTAAGGAAACTTTTGTTCCCTGTTGACCGTTTTTCTTTTCCTTATGTGTCCTGATTAAAGCAAGGACGAAGGTAATCGGGATGATTGCAAGGGTTCTTGTAAGTTTAACTGTAACGGCAGTGTCCAAAGTTTCAGTACCAAGGTTGAACATGCTGTCCCAGGTTGAAGCGCAGGCAGTAACAGATGAAGTGTCGTTAACTGCAGTTCCAGAAAAAATACCGAATGCTTCCCCTGAAAGGGTGTTGAAACCGATGAGTTTTCCAAAGCTTGGGAAGATGAGGGCTGCAAGAACATTGAAAAAGAAGATGACTGAAATTGCCTGGGCAACTTCTTCATCGTCGGCGTCGATTACAGGAGCTGTAGCTGCAATGGCAGATCCTCCGCAGATTGAAGAACCAACGCCTACGAGGGTAGAAATTCTTTCCGGGATTTTAAGAAGCCTGCACAAAAAGAAAGCGATTATGAGGGAAGTTGCAATGGTGCTTACGATGATTGGCAATGACTGTTTTCCTGTTTCAAGGATTACATTCAGGTTCAAGCCGAATCCAAGTAAAATGACAGCCCACTGAAGGATTTTCTTTGATGTAAATTTGATTCCTTTTTCTACAGGGGTTTTGTCCTTGATGAAAAGTCCAATAACCATGCCCAGCAGGATAGCTATTACAGCACCTCCAATAATCGGAAAAAGTTTTCCAATAATCCATGATGGAATGGCAATGAGAAGACAAAGTCCGATGCCCTTGAAGTTTTCCTTAATAAAGTTCATTTCTTGTGCTCCGTAAAATTGATTTGCAATCATTATATATGAAATATTTATTTATATCATAGAAGAAACAAATTCTATCAAGATAAATTTTTTTATTCTCACCGCAGATTCGTGTCAGTCGGAAGCATCTGACATCATCAACTATAGTAGATTGTGCGTTGCAGAAGATCTTTATCATTACGGCATATCAGGTACCGTAAAATGAAGAGGAAGATGGTTTTATACCGTGCCTGTATTTTTAGAGTCTTGAGCAACTGTTTGCTCAGAGGTACATTCCCTAAATTGAAAATCGGCTTTCTTTGTGAAATAATACAGGTAACAAATAATTAAGGAGCAGGTTATGAAGGTACTTGTTATTGGTGGTGCAGGTTATATTGGAAGTCATGTTGTAAAGGAACTTATGGCAAAGGGTCACAAGGTAACTGTTTTTGACAATCTTTCAAGCGGACTCAAGCAGAATCTTTTTAAGGAAAACGGATTCATCAAGGGTGACATCCTCAAGGTTAAGGATCTTGAAAAGGCCTTTGGCAAGGGATTCGATGCCTTCGTTCACCTTGCCGCATTCAAGGCTGCCGGTGAATCTATGGTTTGCCCTGAAAAATATTCCATCAACAACATTACAGGTACATTGAACATCCTTAATGCCGCAGTAAAATTTAAATGCCTCAACATGGTGTTCAGTTCAAGTGCCGCAACTTTCGGCGAACCACAGTATGTTCCAATCGATGAAAATCATCCAAAGAATCCGGAAAACTACTATGGATTTACAAAGTTAAAGATTGAAGAATTCATGGCCTGGTATGAAAAACTCAAGGGACTTAAGTTTGCAGCCCTCCGTTATTTCAATGCGGCAGGTTATGATCCTGAAGGTGTTCTTTACGGTCTTGAAAAGAATCCTGCAAATCTTCTTCCTATCGTAATGGAAGTTGCCTGCGGTAAGCGCGACAAAATGAAGATTTTCGGCAATGACTATCCAACCCGTGACGGTACCTGCATTCGCGATTACATCCATGTAACGGATCTTGCGTCTGCTCATGTTCTTGCCCTTGAATACATTTCAAGCAGGAAGGAAAGCCTTACCCTTAATCTTGGTACAGGTAACGGAATTACAGTTACAGAAATGGTTGATGCAGCCCGCCGTATTACGGGAAAGGAAATTAAAGCCGAGTATGTTGAACGCCGTCCAGGTGATCCAGCCCAGCTTACTGCCAAATCTGACCTTGCAAAGGAAAAGCTCGGTTGGGAAGCAAAGTACAGCGATGTTGATACTCTCATCGGTTCAACGTACAGTGCATATAAAAAGTTCTATAAGATGTAGTTAAAATAAAAGCCGGTCAAAAGGATCGGCTCTTTTTTTGACTTAAATTATTTTACTCTCTATAATTGAATCATGAACAACGAAGAATTCAATCAGCTCAAAGACTTTATCTATGAAAATACTGAAATGGCAGTAGACCTTGAAAGGTCAATTACAGCCGTACCAGCCCTTGCTCCTGAAAACGGCGGGGACGGGGAAAGCAAGAAGTGTGCAGCTCTTGAGCAGTGGCTTATTGCAAACGGAATAAAAAATCTTGAACATTTTGATGCTCCTGACAGCCGCGTGTCTTCTGGCGTGCGACCAAATCTTGTTGCAACAATTCCAGGTAATCTTGATGACTACAGCATCTGGGTTTGTGCCCACATGGATGTTGTTCCTGTTGGAGAACTTTCCCTCTGGAATACGGATCCATGGCAGACTGTTGTAAAAGACGGAAAAATCTATGGCCGTGGCGTGGAAGACAACCAGCAGGGGCTTTGTTCCGGTGTCCTTGCGGCCTTGAGTTTTGTAAAGCAGCATATCATTCCTGAACATACCATCAAACTTTTGTTCATGGCAGACGAAGAAGTTGGTTCTACTTATGGAATGCTCTGGCTCTGCAAAAATCATCCGGAACTTTTTGGAAAAAACGACAGAATCATTATTCCTGATGGAGGAGACCCTGAAGGAAAGACAATCGAGATTGCAGAAAAAAATCTTCTCTGGCTCAAGTTCCATACAGTCGGAAAGCAGTCTCATGGCAGTCGTCCTGACCAGGGATGCAATGCAAAGCTTGCTGCCTGCGATCTTGCCATGCGCATCAACGATTTTGAAAACAAATTTGGAAAGAAAGATCCCATGTTTGAACCGGATCATTCAACTTTCCAGCCAACCATGCAGAACGCAAATGTAAGCGGAGTCAACATCATTCCAGGTGATGATGTCCTTTGCTTTGACTGCAGGATCCTTCCTTGCTATACCCTTGATGAAGTGCGTGCAGAAGTTGCAAAGGTTGTTTCTGATGTTGAAAAAAAATACGGCGTAAAGATTGAAGTAAGTGAACCTCAGTCTGCTCAGAGTCCTGCAACTTCAAAGGATTCCCCTGTGGCAAAGGAACTTGCTTCTGCCATCAAGGCGGTCCATAATGTGGAACCAAAGTTCATAGGCATTGGTGGTGGTACTGTTGCCGCTGAGCTCCGCAACATGGGTATCGATGCGGTAGTCTGGTCTACCATGGATGAACTTGCCCATCAGCCTAACGAATACTGCATCATAGAAAACATTGCAAAGGATGCCGCAACCATTGCCTGGCTTGCAATCCTTTAAAATGAAAGCGGCTGGTTTCAAAATTGAGACCAGCTGTTTTTTTACATCATGAAATCAATGAATTTTCCTTCATTTTTATTTTCAAAGTCCTGCTGTATATTATCCAGACCCAGGCAGCCCCCAAAATCCAGATCAAAGGTTCTGTAATTACGATTCCCGTAAATCCAAGGCATGGAACAAAGACCGCAACTGCAATGATCTTTACGATCATTTCCATGATGCTAGCAATTACAGGTGTCTTCTTTTTGTTCATGCCCTGAAGGGCACTTCTGACGATTACAAGTACACTTACAAAAGCGTAGAACGGAAGGTTTGTAATCATGTAGAATTTTCCTGCATTGATGATGCCTGCATCTACGTTGTTTCCGGTAATGGACTTTACCATTCCTTCTGCAAAGAAAATTACTGCTATCCATTCAAGGACGTTGATTATCCATGCAATGAGGATGATTTGCCTTGTGGCTTTTCTTATTCTGTCAAACTGCTTTGCACCGTAGTTCTGGCTTGTAAAGGCCGCTGCAGTTGAAGACAGTGCTCCGCCCGGCATAAAGAAAAGTTCGACATATTTTCTTCCCGCCGTATAGCCTGCAATAATGTCTGCACCAAGGCTGTTTATTCCAGTCTGAAGGATTACGGTTCCAGTTGTAACAACGGAAATCATCATGCTCATGGAAATGCCCTGTGGAATCATGAGGGAAAGATAATTTTCCTTCATGCTGAAATCTTTCAGCGAGACGATTAAAGTTCTTCTCTTGAAAAGGCAGTAAATCAAGCTTGCAATTCCTGAAACCAGCTGGGAAATTACAGTTGCAACTGCGGCCCCCGCAACGCCTTTACCAAGGATTGCAATGAAAACATAGTCCAGGATGATGTTGAGTATTACGCTGACAGTCTGGAATACCAGTGGAATGAAACTGTCTCCAAGGGCTCTAAGGACATTTGAAATCACATTGTAGAGCATAGATGTTGATAGCCCAAGAACTGAGATAGTCAAATATGTTGATGCAATGCCGTGAAGTTCTTCCGGAATCTGAGTCCAGAAAAGAATTTTTTCCTTCAGTATTAATCCGATGACCGTAAGAATTGCTACAAGAATTACGGAAAGAAGATATGTATGTGCAATTGTTTTCTTAAGCTTGCCTTCGTTTTCTTCGCCGTAAGCCTGTCCGATGATGATGGAGAATCCCGATGCAAAACCCCAGCAGATGAAACTGAAAAGGTTTGCTATGTTCGCCGTTGCACCTACGGCTGCAAGTGGATCTGTTCCAAGGAACCTTCCGACCATCATTGTATCAACGAGGGTGTAAAGCCTAAGGAGGGCGGTTCCTGCAAGCAATGGGATGGAGAACGAAATTATCTGCTTTGTAATGTTTCCTTCAGTTAATTTTTTCATGATTCGACTTTACTATTGTGGTGAACAACCGTCAATAAAGAGTGTCTATAATATCTTGTAAAAAGTAAAAATCGGAAAAATGGATAAATAAAATGCTTGACATGTGTTTCTATTGATAGTAACATTGTTACTATCAATAGAAACAAGAAAAAGAGGTCCATCATGGCTAAAAGAACAGACGGCATTTATTTGACTTTACCAAGCGACAGATATACACCCTTCAGCCTTGCAAAAAAAATCGGTGCTAAGGCAATCCTTGAAAGCGCAAGGTTCAACATGGGAAAAGAACGCTATTCAATTCTCATGGCAGAAGAAGCTTTCCACATTGTCCAGGATGATGAAGGCATTGCATTCATCATTGACGGCCGTCGTGTTCCTTTTACGGCACAGACAGCAGGGCTTTCCGATGATGAAAAGATTGCTCCAGGTTCTACAGTAAAGCATGAAGTTGATGTTCTTGATGCCCTTCTTTATGTTGCTCAGGAAAATGAACTTCCTGCAAAGGGAATCCCGGTTCCTGCTAGTGGAGTAGGTTACTTGAGCTATGAATTCTGTGCCCGCTGCGATACCATCAACCTTGCACCGCAGAAAGATGAACTTAAAATCCCTGAAAGCGAATTCGTTGCAGGACACCTTTACATTGTTTTCGATCACTTTACAGAAATGCTCCATGTATTTGCCTTCAACTACAATGAACATCAGATAGATCTTCAGAAGGCTGTGGACAACCTTAAGAAGCGCCTTAACGATTTGGACTTCTCATATCTTGCTCCTCCGGAAGAACCTCTTCCTTGCCGCACGATTACAGATCTTGAACAGAGCGAAAGGGAATACAAGGAAAAGGTTGTTGCCCTCAAGAAGGAAATTATTGCAGGTAACATTTTTCAGGCAGTTCCAAGCCGCCGCCTTCAGATTGAAAATGAAAACAGCGCCATGGAAATCTACCGCCGTCTCCGTTCTGTAAATCCAAGTCCATATCTTGTGTACATTGACTTTGGTGACAGGCAGCTGGTGGGTTCAAGTCCAGAAAGCCTTGTTCGTGTTCGCGAAGGCATTGCTTCCATCAGGCCCATTGCGGGAACAAGAAGACGCGGAAAGGATGCTGCAGAAGACGAAGCATTGAAGGCAAATCTCCTTGCAGATCCAAAGGAAAAGAGCGAGCACCTTATGCTGGTTGACCTTGCAAGAAATGATCTTGGAAGAGTTTGCGAAAGCGGAAGCGTTGAAGTTACAAGATACATGGACTGTGAATATTTCAGCCATGTTATGCATCTTGTAAGTGATGTTCAGGGAAAAGTAAAGGCTGGCATGAAGCAGATTCAGGTTCTCCGTTCAGCATTCCCTGCAGGTACTGTAAGCGGTAGCCCAAAAATCAGTGCCATTGAAATCTTGAGCCGCCTTGAAAAAATCAAGAGACGTTTCTATGCAGGTGCCATCGGTTATCTTCAGGCAAGCGGTGACCTTGATTTCTGCATCGGAATTCGCTGTGCGTTGAAACAGGAAAGCACATGGACCCTTCAGGCCGGTGGCGGAATTGTTTATGACAGCAATCCGGACCGTGAGTGGGAAGAAACAAACGAAAAGCTTGGTGCTCTCCGTGCCGTTTTGGACAATACAAAAAAATAGTAGCATCTGACAATGTAATTCACAAGAGCAGAACTTCTTTATCCAAATATGTTGTTATATGTCCAAATCGTGATATAATTATCCTACGATGTATAACATTTTGGGTGAGTTCTACTCCCTGCTTATTGCACTAGTTTTCTGCTTCTTCATCATTACTTCTTTCTACTTGAGGGAAAGAAGGAATTTACTTTTTTTCCTTTGCGATGTAATCCTTATTCTGGCATGTCTTTCGGATATTCTTTCCTGTGTTTGCATTACAGAATTCCCTAAATACCCGATGTGGTTTTGCAACCTGACATCGACCGCATTCTTCCTGTCTCTGTGTACTCTTCCTTTCATATGCTGCCTTTATTGTTACGCATCGATTTCTGCCGTGCATAAATTTTCAAAGATTTACCATGGTATACTGATCCTTATTTATGCTGTATATCTGTTCCTTGTAATTGCAAATCTTTGGACTGGATGGATTTATACTTTTGATCCTGTAAAAGGCTATGTAAGGGGATCCCTTAAATACTGTACTTTCATCATTACGGGCATTCAGGTTGTAGTTACGGAAGTAGCCGTTCTCAAACACAGGCAGGTTTTGTCGTCAAGAATGTTCACTGTCTTTATCCTCTATCCTGTTTTAAGTGCAATCGTATTGTCATTCCAGATTTTCAATGAATACTGGCTTATGACTGGATGCTCGGGAACGGTCACTATAATTATCATGTATCTTGCCATTCAGTCTGACCGAATTGAAATTGATTATAAATCCGGGTTAAGGACTGAACAGTTCCTCGATAGAATCATGACAAAGAAAATGCGTCCATGTACCCTTTCAATGATATCCCTTGAAAACCTTGGAGTGCTGCAGGAAAATTTTGGTTCTACGGAAGTTGATAATCTTGTATACAATCTCGTTAGATCTTTCAGACTGAACATCAGGGGGCATTTCTACAGAAGCGGTTCTAAGTTCATTGTTGTTTCTCCTCATGGACTTGTTGATGTTCTTGAAAAGCAGATTAACGCATCTTTTGCAAAGTACAGGAACTTCCTTTCAAAAAAGGGAAAGAACTACAGTTTTGAATATCTTGCTGCCAGCGTAAATGTACCTGAAGAAGCAACTACTTACTCTGATGCAGTTGAAATTTTGAAAAGCCTTGTGGATAATGCAAGGAAAGAAAAGACTTGCTGCGTAGTTCACAGTAATGATGCCTTCATAAATGCATTCAAAAGAAAAAAGGCCATCATTAAAATTCTTGAAAGGGAGCTCAATCCGTCGTCTACACAGTATCAGGTTTATTTTCAGCCTATTGTTTCAATGGTCAACAATAAATTTGTTTATGCTGAGGCTCTTTCGCGCCTTATGGACACAGAAATCGGTAACATCAGTCCTGGTGAATTCATTCCGATTGCAGAGAGCAATGGCCTCATTGAAAAACTTGGAAAAGTAAATTTTGAAAAAGTATGTGAATTCATAAGCAAGAACTCTGATGTTGTAAAAGCCGTGTCCGTAAACTTTTCCGTTTATCAGATGCTCAATCCTGAAATAGAGGATTTTGTCTTTGGTACCATTGAAAAATACGGCATCAAGCCTGAAAACATCATCATGGAAATTACGGAAAGCATTCTTATCGATGACTTTGAAGTTATCCGTGAAAGAATGGAAGAATTCGTTAAGAAGGGAATTGTTTTCTACCTTGATGATTTTGGAACAGGTTTTTCAAACTTTGCCAATGTCATTCGACTGCCATTCTATACTATCAAGATTGACCGTTCCTTTGTCCTCATGATGGAAAAAGATGTAGAGATGCTTAAGCTTGTAAAGAATCTCATTTCTACTTTCAAGGATTCCAACCTTAAGATTCTAGTTGAAGGTGTTGAAACTGAAAAGCAGGATGAGCTTGTTAAGGATGCAGGTGTAGATTTCATTCAGGGCTTCCTCTACTCAAAGCCTCTTCCTATGAATACTTATCTTGATCTTTTAAGAAAGCAAAAAGCTGAAATACCTTGAGCAAAAATTTTATCGTACTATTGTAGAACTGCTGAATTAAAATCAGCAGTTTTTTTTCATAATTTCTTCTTGACAGTTGTTTCTATTGATAGTAACATTGTTACTATCAATAGAAACAAGAAAGACAGGAGAAATTATATGATTCTTGTAATCGATAACTATGACAGTTTTACATACAATGTGGTTCAGGCTTTGCAGCGCCTTGGCAATGAAGAAGTTAAGGTTGTTCGCTCAAAAGAAATTACAGTGGAAGAAATTGAAAAGCTTGCACCAAGCCGCCTTGTAGTTTCTCCAGGTCCTGGAACTCCATCGGAAGCTGGCGTTTCAGAAGATGCAATCAAGTATTTTGCAGGCAAGATTCCAATTCTCGGTGTATGTCTTGGTCATCAGGCAATAGGCGAAGCTTTTGGTGCAACAATTGTTCAGGCCAAGAGAATCTGTCACGGTGTTGTTGAAGAAATGACTACAGACGGAAGGGGCCTTTTCAGAATTGTCGGAAAAAAATCTACATTTACCCGCTACCATTCATTGGTAATTGACGAGGCTACTTTGCCTCCTGAATTTGAAGTTACAGCCCGTGCGGCTGACGGCGACATCATGGGTATCCGTCACAAGACAATGATGATTGAAGGTGTTCAGTTCCATCCTGAATCAATTGCAAGCCAGGCTGGCGATGATATTTTCCGTGCCTTCCTCAACTACCGCAGGGAAAATCTCCCCGTTTCAGAAATCCTCAATCAGATTATTGAAAAGAAAGACCTTACGGAAGATCAATCTTGCCTCTTTATGGAAAACCTTGCAGACGGGACCCTTGATCCTTGCGTAACAGCAGGTGTTCTCGTTGGCCTTGACGCAAAGGGACCTTCCGTAAGTGAAATCGTAGGTTTTGCCCGTGGCCTCATGAAAGTAAAGAAGCCATTGCCGGTTGAATTCCATAACCACGCAGAAATAGTTGGTACCGGAGGAGACGGAAAGGGAAGCTTCAACATTTCTTCTTTGTCTGCCATTGTTTCCGCAAGCTGTGGTCAGACAGTTACAAAGCACGGAAACAGAGCCGTAAGTTCTAAATCAGGCGCTGCTGATTTCTTTGAAAATCTTGGAATCAACATCATGGCTGATCCTTCAAAGACTTGTTCTTTGATTGAAAAGACAGGCTTCGGTTTCCTTATGGCAACCGTATACCACAGTGCAATGCGTTTTGCAGCTCCTGTCCGCAAGGCTTTGGGAATCAAGACAGTCATGAACATTATGGGACCTCTCCTTAATCCTGCTTCTGCTGAATATGAAGTCCTCGGTGTTTACTCAAAGGATCTTCTTGAAACTTATGCACACGCTGCAAAGAAACTTGGTGCAAAGAGGGTTCTCGTAATTACAAGTGATGACGGCTATGACGAAATTTCTCCTTGTGCAGTAACTCACTGTTTCCAGATAAATGAAGACGGAAAAGAATACAAGTATTCAATCGACCCTGCAAAATATGGAATCACTGATGCCGATGAAGGGGAACTCATGGGTGGCAGCGGTGCTGAAAATGCAGCCCTTGCACTGGATCTTCTTAACGGGAAGGGAAGAAAGACAATCAAATATGCAGTATGCTTGAATACAGGTGCTGTCCTTTACATCAGCGGAAAGGCTAAGACAATTAAGGAAGGCTATGATATGGCAATGGATTCCATCAACAGCGGAAAGGCCCTTGCCAAGCTCAAGGAGATTGTTGAATTTTCAAAAAACTCCTAAATGCAGGGTAAACAATGCGTAACATCTTGAAGGAAATCTGCGACAGAAGATTGCAGGACATAGAAAAACTCGGTTACTCTTACGGTCATGAAATTCCAGCGGAAAGAACGAGACCTGTTGTTCCTTTCCTTCCAAAGCCTGGAACAATCCTTGAAGTAAAGAGGGCATCCCCAAGCAAGGGAGATATTGCTCCTGGTTTGGACAGTGCTGCAACTGCAAAGAGTTACATCGAGGCTGGAACTTCTGCCATCTCCGTTCTTACTGAAGAAAATTATTTTAAGGGAACACTTGATGACCTTAAGAAAGTTGCTTCTCTTGCAGACAGTCTTGGAAACAAGGTTGCAGTTCTCCGAAAGGATTTCCTTCTAGAACCTGAAGAAATAGAAATTGCCTACAGGTGCGGTGCCGATGCCGTTCTTTTAATTGCAAGGATTCTTGATACTCCAAAACTTTTGCAGATGGCAGCTAAGGCTTTTACACTAGGCATTTCCATTCTCCTTGAACTTCGAGACGAAGAAGCGGTGGAAAAGGCCTTCGAGGTACTTAAGCTTGCAGGCAAAATGAATTCCTTTGACAAGGTTGTTCTTGGAGTAAATGCCCGTGACCTTAAGACTTTTACCATCGACATGCTCATTCCATTGAAAATAAAATCAATGATAGAAAAGAAACTTGAAGCCCTTCCTGAAAATGAAAGGCCACAGAATGTGCGTGTAATTTCCGAAAGCGGAATCCTTTCTGTTCAGGCTTCTGAATTTACAGGTAACCTTGGCTTTGACGGAATCCTAATGGGAGAAGCCGTTGCAAGGGATCCTGTAAATGCAGGCAACTATGTAAGGGCTTTCCTTAAAGGTGCAGAAACTAAAAGAAATGAAACCATTAAATTTGATTTCTGGAAAAAAGTTTCTGTCAGCCTTAACGAAAAGGAAAAGTCAGGTAAGCCACTTGTTAAAATCTGCGGCATTACAAATGATGCAGATCTTGAAAAATGTGAAGAACTTGGCGCTGACCTGCTTGGATTCATTTTCTGGAACAAGTCTCCGCGCAACGCATATAATCTTGAAGCCTTTGAAAAGGAAACAAAGGCTTTGAAAGTTGGTGTTGTCGTTGATTTTGTTACCGAAGAATTTCAAAAGGCAGTATTACTTTTAAAAGATAAGAAGATCGATGCAATTCAGCTTCACGGTTTCAGCAAAGAAAATATTGAGGGGTTTTTCAGAACTGAATATAAAAATCTTCCTCACTATTTTGCAGTCAATGTATCTTCAAAAGAGGACCTTGAAAAGATTGAGCTTTTGCAGCGTTACGGTGAACCAAGAATTTTAGTTGATGCAAAAGTAGGGGATGCCATCGGCGGAACAGGAACTTCAATTTCTGAAGAACTTGTTAACGAAGTTTCTAGAATGACAAAGCTCTGGCTTGCAGGCGGATTGAATCCTGAAAATGCAGGAGACATCCTGAATGAATTCACTCCTGAACTTATGGATGCTTCCAGCGGACTTGAAGCAAGCAAAGGCGTAAAAGACCATGCCAAGCTTAATGCATACTTTACTGTTATTTAGAATCAATTGATTTTTTATGTCCAAATGATATTATTCTCTTACTATGAATAAATTCGGTGGTGTACTGGCACTTGCCCTCTGTGGACTTTTCTGGAGTACTGCGGGCATCTTCATTAAAAATGTAAATGCCTCTTCTTTTACCATTGCAGGCTACAGAAGCCTCATTGCCCTTGTCACATTTATTGTTGCCCTAAGAAAATTTCCTGTTTTCAGAATAAAGAATGAAGAAGGAAAAACTGACAGAAGTTCAACTTTCTATTTATGGATCGGCGCTATCAGTTACAGTGCAACCATGATTTTGTTCTGTGCGGCAAACAAGATGACCACTTCTGCCAATGCTGTTCTCCTTCAGTATTCATATCCAATATGGGTCATTCTTTTTGGACCTGTAATTCTTGGAGAAAAGAACAGGAAATCGGATTTTGTTACTGTCATTGGTGTTCTGGTCGGCGTCGTTCTTTTCTTTTACAGCGATCTTGATGCGGGAAAACTTTTGGGAAACATTCTTGCAGCCCTTTCCGGCCTTACTTTTGCGGGAACTACAATCTTCATGAGAAAGCAAAGGAGTGAAGCATCTGCAACTTCCTTCATGCTTTCCCATTTCATAACAGCAGTTGCCTGCATTCCATTCTACTTTACAAATGGCATTGCAGCCGGAGACTGGACAAGCATCATCTGTATTTTTGCCCTTGGTATCTGCCAGATGGCCTTTGCAAACCTTCTTTTTTCAAAGGGAATCGGAAGCGTAACGGCTCTGAGTGCAAGCATTATAACGATGATTGAACCTTTGATGAATCCTGTTTGGGTTATGATTTTTGCCGGCGAAGTTCCTGGACTACTCTGTGTTATTGGTGGTGTCATGATTCTTGGCTGCATCATTTTCAGGGAATTCGTATCAAATCGTGAGTCCTAAAAAAGTGGATAAACCCCTTGACAGATGTTTCTATTGATAGTAACATTGTTACTATCAATAGAAACAAGGCGGTTAATATGTCTGATGACGGATTCTTTGGAAAATACGGTGGAAAATATGTTGCAGAAATCATGAGGCGTCCTCTTGATGAACTTAAAGAGGCTTTTGATTTCTACATGAAAGACAAGGATTTCCTTGAAGAACTTGATACAATCAGACGCGACTACATCGGCCGCGAAACACCTTTATATTTTGCTCCAACAGCAACAAAACTTCTTGGTGGTGCACAGATCTACATTAAACTTGAAGGTCTTGCAAACACAGGTGCCCATAAAATCAACAATGCCATCGGTCAGTGTCTTCTTGCAAAGCGCATGGGAAAGACAAGAATCATTGCAGAAACAGGTGCAGGCCAGCACGGAGTAGCAACAGCCGCAGCATGTGCAAAGCTTGGTCTTGAATGCGTAGTTTACATGGGTGAAGTCGATGTAAGAAGACAGCAGCCTAATGTTGCAACAATGGAACTCTACGGTGCAAAGGTTGTTCCGGTTACAAGCGGAAGCCGTACCCTTAAGGATGCCGTAAACGAAGCAATGCGTGACTGGGCAACAAATTTTGAAACTACCCACTATGTTCTAGGTAGTGCCCTTGGTCCTGCTCCTTTTCCTGATATTGTACGCGAATTCCAGAGCGTTATCGGACGTGAAGTAAAAAGGCAGTGTGCAGAAAGAAATGTAGACATTGCTGCCATGGTTGCCTGTGTTGGTGGCGGAAGCAATTCCATCGGATTCTTTGAACCTTTCATCAATGAAAAGTCTCCCCGCCTTATTGGTGCAGAAGCCGGTGGTATTGGTCCTGGTGTTGGCGAAAACGCAAGCCGCATGACGGGAAATGCCAGCCGTGAAGGTATCGTTCAGGGATTCAAGAGCCGCTTCCTTCTTGATGAGGACGGACAGAGCCTTCCAACCCGTTCAATTTCTGCAGGCCTTGATTACATGGGAATCGGGCCTCAGCTTGCTGAACTTGGCATGAGCGGAAGAATCGAATTTACAGCAATCCTTGATAAGGAAGCCCTTGATGCAATCAACTTCTTTGCAAGAAACGAAGGAATTCTTTTTGCAATGGAAAGTGCCCACGCAGGTGCTGCAGCAATGAAACTTGCTCCAACTCTTCCAAAGGACAAGGCAATCATCATCAACATGAGTGGACGCGGAGACAAGGACCTCTTCATTACAAATCCTGTATTCCGAAAGGAAAAATGGATTGACTTCCTTGGTGCTGAACTTGAACGCGTAAAGAACAGCACTGACATCCACGATGCCGCTTCAATGTTCAATAAGTAAGGGGAAAATAGAAATGGAAAAGATAAAGTTAATGAGCCACCTCGTTGCAGGCTATCCTACAAACGCTATATCTCTTGATGTTGCCCGTTCCCTCGTAAAGGGCGGTGCAGACATTCTTGAAGTTCAGCTTCCTTTCAGCGACCCAAGTGCAGACGGTCCTGCAATTCAGACTGCATGTACTGAGGTACTTGCAAGAAACTACAAAACTGCCGACGGCCTTGCCTTCATCAAGCAGATTCACGAAGAATTTCCAGAAACAACAATATACATCATGAGCTACGGTTCCCTCATCTATACACCTGGCGTTGATGCCTTCTGTAAAAAAGCAAGTGAATGCGGCGTTAAGGGAATGATAATTCCTGATCTTCCGTTTGATCATGATGAAGGACTTACTGAAGCCTGCAAAAAATATGGAATGGAAAACATTCCTGTTGCAGCACCAAGCATGACTGACGAACGCCTTTCAAAACTTGCAAATGCTGGTTTCAAATACATTTACTGTGCATTGCGTGCGGGAATTACAGGAAGCAAGACAACCATCGATGAAAAGACAATTGCCTTCCTCAACAAGGTTAGTGCAGGAGGTTCAAAAGTTTACGGTGGATTCGGCATCAGCAACGGTGAACAGTCTCATGCCCTTGCAAGTTCTGTTGAAGCGGTTGTTGCAGGTTCCGTATTTGTCCGCATCATTGCTGAAAAGAAGGATAATGTTGAAGCCCTTAAGTCTTCCATCGTAGAAAAAGCTAAGGAACTTACAGGACTTTAAGATTATTTTGTGTAGGCTGTGTAGTTTTTAATCCAGTTCAAAACTGGAATTGACCAGTGACCATAAAGCTCACTTTCAGAAAGCATTTCGTGATAGAACTTCTGAATGTGGGCTTTTATTTTTTTCTTGTTTTCTTCTGTTATATCGGTTGCATTCTTAAAAAGATCTCCGATGATTTCTTCTGCAATTTCAACATTCATGATTTCCGGTGTAATTTTTGTCATCATGTAGATGGCTGCAGGGATGCAGTTTACACTGTGCTGCTTCATGTAAAGAACAGATTCCGCAATTTCAATTCCGTGTGAATAAATTTCTCCATTAAAATTTGTCTTTTCTTCTTCAGTAAAATCTTCCCTTTCAAGAATCATTCTGTAAAAGGAAATTGTAAGAACGATGATTGCAATATGAAGGCTAGGTACACAGCAATAGTGAGGGTCTGCCTTCTGAAGATTTTTTACGGCTTTAGTTTCAGGTTTAGGTCTTCTGGTAGTAGTAAGGTTTTTGGAATATACCTTGTAAGCTTCGTTATAGGTATAAGTAATTGTTTTGCCCCATTCCTGACATAATTTGATTCCCTTGAAGTGTCCGAATTTTTTCAGCATCATTGAAAGGGGACGAATCCAGTAGTTGATGAAGTCAATGTAAATGCCAAAGCAGTCTTCTCTGAAAGGTACGGTGTTGTCCAATTCATGGTCAACGCTCGTTACTTTGATTCTACGGATGTGGATTTTTTCAAAGTACATGAGTAAAAAAAACTTCCAGATTACGACCCAAAGATAGGGCAGAAGAAATGAAAGTCCCCTAAAACTGAAAATGATATGTGCATATGCCCTCATTACATTGAATGATGTTAATTTTCTATCTCCAAAATTTTTCATTTACCAAACACTTCCCTGGCGATTGCAACTGTCTGCATGGCATCTTTTGAATAATAGTCTGCCCCGATTTTTTCAGCATAGTCTTCTGTAAGAACTGCACCGCCGACACAAATTTTACATTCTCTGCCTTTTTCTGCAAGTGCTTTTCTAAGCTGACTGATTGTTTCTTCCATATTTGCAACAGTAGTTGTCATGAGGGCGCTTAATCCAACCAGCTTTATGTCGTTTTCAAGAACCGTGTTTACAACCTCATCTGCAGGAACATTCTTGCCAAGGTCGATTACATCATAGCCGTAGTTTTCAAGCATGGCCTTTACGATGTTCTTTCCTATGTCGTGAATGTCACCGAACACTGTTGCGATTACAACTGTTCCCTTGCTTTCCTGTGCCTGTCCAGATTTTTCCATAGAATCCTTTATTTCTGCAAAGGAGTTGCTTACGGTTTCAGCACTGAGCAAAAGCTGGGGAAGGAATTTCTTTCCCTTTTCAAAATCTTTTCCTACATTGTCCAAAGCTGGAACAATGCAGTTGTCGATGATTTCAACAGGCTTCTTTTTTTCAAGGAGTTTGCTTGTGGCATCCTTTGCCTGATCTTTGAAGCCCTTTTCAATTATCTGAATGAGGACAGTTTCGTCATTGTCAGCAGATTTAGAAGAATCTGATTTTTCGCTTTCCTTTGCCTCAGGTTTTTCTGTGTTTAAGACGGCCTGCGTGGGATTCCCCGCAACAACAGAAGCTGCCGCAGCAGATCCGTTGACACAGATTGAAATTGTCCCGTCGCTGATGGCATCAAGGATGATTTTTTCCTTTGCCTTGGCTGTTGTCGGATCAACTGTTCCTGTGTAGGTTTCAATGTATTCAAGGCAGTTTTCGTCGTAGCCGGCAAGACCTCTGTAAGCCCTGTAGCTGTCCATCATAGGTGCACTTGCAGGGTTTATTATTGCTGCACTCAAACCTGCATCAAGGGCAAGTTCAAAGAAACGGCTGTTGATTATATCGCGTCTTGGAAGACCAAAGGAAATGTTTGAAACGCCAAGGACAAACTGGATTCCCTGGGCTCCATATTTTTCTTTAAGAATGCGGATTGCCTTTACGGTTTCAAGGGCGGCTTTTTGTTCGCTGCTGACTGTAAGGGTTAGGGTGTCGATGAAAATGTCGCGGACAGGAATGCCGTATTTTGACGCTTCGGCAATGATTTTTTCTGCAACTTTTACACGTCCTTCTGCTGTAGGTGCTATTCCGTCTTCATCAATACAGAGGGCAACAAGAGCACCTCCGTAATGCTTTATCAAAGGCAGAACCTTGTCCATTACTTCCTTTTTACCGTTTACGCTGTTTACAAGGGCCTTGCCGTTGTAATAGCGGAGGGCATGTTCAAGAACCTTGTCTTCGCTTGAATCAAGCTGAAGCGGTGTATTGAAAGCAGCCTGAATTGTCTTTACGGCAAGAGTCATCATTTCGCTTTCGTCGATTCCAGGGAGGCCTGTGTTTACATCAAGAATATGGGCACCGCCAATAATCTGGCTTTCGGCTTCACTGAGAATGAAGTTCATGTCCTTGTTCTGAAGTGCTTCCTTGCATTTCTTTTTTCCAGTCGGGTTGATTCTTTCACCGATGATTTTTGGACCGGCACTTCCACCAACCTGGATGGCATGATTGTATGAACAGATGTATGTATTGTTTTCGTTTGTTTTTGAAGACTGTGCAAGTTTAAGGCCGCCTGCCTTGATTTTATCGGCAACAGCCTTGATATGGCCCGGTGTTGTTCCGCAGCAACCGCCCAAAAGCGTAATGCCCTTTGCAAAATTCCTCAGCTGGCTTTCTGAAAATTCTTCAGGTTCAACTTTGAAAACATCCTTCCCGTTTACTACAACAGGAAGACCTGCATTAGGCTGGGCAAGAACTGGAAGGTGTGCGTATGAACAGAATTGTTCTGCAAGTTTTTCATCTTCATCAAGACTTCCGCCGCAGTTAAAGCCTAAGACATCAACATGGAGGGATTCAAGGTATGTAACGCAGGTAAGGACATCTGCCCCAGTAAGGGTCCTGAGGTTTGACTGAAAAGTCATTGTAGAAACTACAGGAAGCTTTGTGTTTTCCTGGACTGCAAGGATGGCAGCCTTTACTTCATAAAGGTCGCTCATGGTTTCAATGATGGCAAGGTCTGCACCTGCTTTTTCTGCGGCAACTGCACAGAGTTTGTATGCCTCGTATGCCTCGTCAAAAGTCATGGTTCCCATTGGTTCAAGAAGTTTGCCTATCTGGCCGCTGTCCCAAGAACAGAAATGAGTTCCCTTTGTTTCAGGGTGAGCCGTTTCAAATTCTTCGATTACTTCTTTCTGTAGTTTGATTGCCTCGTTTATGTATTGTTCTGCAGAAAATTTTCCGCCTTCAACCTTGATTGGATTTGCACCGAAAGAATTAGCCGTAAGAACATTTGATTCTGCTTCAAGATACTGACGGTGGATGTCCTTGATGATTTCAGGATGATAGAAGTTAAGGTCCTCTGGAATTGTATAACCGATAACTCCTGTCTTCTGAATCATTGTTCCCATTCCGCCGTCAAAAAAAACAGGGGTGCGGTTTGAAATTGAATCTGCCAAAAATTTTCTGAAGTCTGCCATAGTCTACTCGTTAACTGCCTTGATGATTTCATTTACATTAGCAATGATGTCCTTTGTAACATCAGGTTTGTTCATGCTGTAAATATGGATTCCGCGGATACCGTTGGAAATAAGATCGATGATCTGGTCTGTTGCGTATGCAATGCCAGCCTGCCTCATTGCTGCGGGGTTGTTTTCAAAGCGGTCGCAGATGGCAAGAAGTTTTTCAGGAATGTATGCTGAACTCAACTTAACCATTCTTGCAACCTGGCTTGAATTTGTAATAGGCATGATGCCTGCAAGAACAGGAAGATGGATTCCCTTTGACTGGAGACGGTACAGGTAGCTGTAGAGCATGTTGTTGTCAAAGAACATCTGTGTTGTAAGGAAGTCTACCCCCGCATCAACCTTGTGCTTAAGGTTTTCAATGTCGTCGATTCTGTTGGCGCTTTCAGGATGGCATTCAGGATAACAGGCACCACCAACGCAAAGACCTTCTTCCTTCAAAAGAGGGACAAGGTCAGAGGCGTGGTCCAGTCCGTCTGCAGTGGCCTTTTCACCTTCAAAATCCTGAGGGTAATCACCGCGGAGGGCAAGGACATTTTCAATTCCCGCTGTCTTCATTTCTTTTATTGTAGATTTGATTGTTTCTTTTGTATTGCCAACGCATGTAAGGTGGGCAAGGGCCGGTGTTCCCATCTGGATTATCTGCTGTGCTATTTCTACAGTATTAACCTTTGTTGTTCCGCCTGCACCGTAAGTGATGCTCATGAAATCAGGCTCAAGTGCACTCAATTCCTTTGTGCATGAAATTACATTGTCAAAATTTGCCTGTTTTTTTGGAGGAAAAATTTCAAACGAGAACAAAACCTTTTTGCTGTCAAGAATGTTTCTGATTGTCATGGCAATGATTTTATAGGAAAATCATTTTATATCCAATAACAATATAAATATAAGTTGTTATAGGATAAAGCTATAGCTTACAGGACAAGGTATTCGTCCAGCTTTCTCATCTTTGCATCGTCGATTTTGACCAGAAGATTTTTTTCCTGTGTTGGAAGAACAAGTCCCTTAGGCCCGTTTTTGGCACGGCGAAGATGCTTTACCTGAGTGTAGTAAAGGTCAGCCTGTCCGTTTTTGCGTGCCTTTGAATGGTAGACTGCAAGGTTTCCTGCATACAAAAGAATTTCAAGGGGAACAGTCTTGTCTTTCTTTCCCTTTATGAAAACATAACCGCCGGCATAGTCCCTTGTATGCATCCACATGTCCTGTCCCTTTACATAGTGGCGTAAAAGTTCATCGTTTTCAGTTGCTGTTCTTCCGACGATTACAGTCCAGCCTTCGATTTCATAGTGGAGTCCAGGGTGAGTTTTTTCTGCCTGCTGTTTAGGTTTCGTGTCATGGCGAAGCATCTGTTCGATTTTGAGGACATTTTTCTGCGACACCATGTCGCTGTATTCTTTATCAAGGGCCGCGATGGCCTTCTTTGAAAGTTCAATGTCGTGTTCCAGAGCTTCAAGGCCGCTGGCAGCTTTCTTGTACTGTTCGTAGTAAACGGCAGCATTTTCCTGAACTGATTTTTTAGGGTCAATTCTGATGTGGACTTCCTTTCCTGTGTCGTAGTCAACGCAGGTGAGGGTATTGCCTTCCGCCTGGCTTCCAAAAGACAAAATCAAATCGCCGGTGTGTTTAAGGTTGCCTGAATTTTCAAAGTCCTTTTTCTTCTGTTCAAGTTTTTCAAGGGCGGCTTCCATCTTGCTGTGACGCACGTTGTACCATTTTTCCGCCTGCTCAAGAAGACTTTCACGGGAAAGAACCCTTGCGTGCTCGGAATAGTAAAGGTCAATTTTCTGATTGAAATTAAAGTCCTTCTGCTCTTCGGTCAACTCAAGGTCTGAAAAATCGCGGATTGGAAATCTTTCAAGTGAGGCAGTTTTTTCTTCTTCAGTAACAGTCTTGTCTTTCGGAATGAAAGTTCCGCCAGTAACTTCACCTTTTTTAGGGCGACGGAACATGCAGTCAAGGATGGTTCCCTTTTCATCCGTAACGATTACATTTGCCGCATTTGACCAGAGCCTGATGTAGATGAAAAGTTTTTCCTTCCATGTGGAAACATCCAACTTAACGATTCTATCAAGGCCAAGCTGAACTATTGAATTGATTCTCATGCCCTGGACGCGTGACTTAAGGAACTGGTTGAAGCGCAAAGGCTTTTCATTTTTTGGAGGCTTGTATTTTGTAAGGTTGATTCTGGTTGCCTGTGGGGAAGTGCAGATCAAAATGTTTTCCAGGTTTCCCTTGTTGATGGCGCGAAAACACAGGGTGTCAAAACCCGGCTGTATGATTTCCTGAATGAATGAACCTTCAAGGTTAAATTCCGAAAGTATTGCGTTGATTTCGTTGCAGTTAAGTGACATGCCTATATATTAGCACATCAGTGAAAATTCGACATCACTTTGATTGAATTATTTTTTTGCCTTTGAAAGTTTTGCAGCCATAAAAACAAAGAGAACAGCACCAAAAATTGCTCCGCTTGTGTCGGCAATCCAGTCAAATACTGAACAGCTTCTTCCAGGGACAAAGCTCTGGTGGATTTCATCGATGAAGCCGTAAAAGCTTGTGATAAAAACTGGAATCCAGATTCGTGAAATTGTTTTTGTCCTGCAGGCAAAACTGATCCAGAAGCACAAGCCTCCAAAGCAAAAGAAATGAACTGCTTTATCCGCATTCCAGAAAGAAGGCATGTGCTCTACATGTTCCTGACTGGAAAGATACCAGGAAATTGAAATGATGATGACTGTTGGAATCCATCTTGGGATGGCTTTGAAAAAATATTTTCCCTTCATTTTTACATTGCCTCAAAAAATCAAACTCAAAGGGAATTATTTGAAATGAAGTTTTTCAGTGCCGTCTTTCAATTCCCTTAGTCTTGTAGAACAGAGCTTTGACTACATACATTTTATATCGGCAATGTGTATAAAATCATCAAGTCTATCTAAGGATAATTCCTCGATTTCAGTTGAAGATGCGCTGCCTATTGAAACTGACAGGCTGTCAACAAGGGTTCTCTTCCTTTTTCCTATCATGGTGGTACGGATTCAAAAACAGAGGGGACAGACCCCTGTTTTTTTGATTTGATGCAAACAGAGGGGACAGACCCCTGTTTTTTTGCAATTTATGGTTTGGATTTACCGCCAAAGGTAAAAAAAATCTGTTGAAAATTCTCCATATAACCTATAAACTCGTGGAATGATTAAGGCTACAGGTTCTCAGATTATTTTGAAATTACTTGAATTGGAAGGAATCAATACTGTTGCAGGAATTCCTGGTGGACAGATTCTTCCTTTATATGATGAACTTAACATGAGTTCCATCAAGCATATTCTTGTTCGCCAGGAACAGGCTGCAGGCTTCATTGCCCAGGGAATGACACGTTCTACAGGTCTCCCAGCCGTCTGCATGGCAACTTCCGGTCCAGGTGCCATGAACCTTCTTACAGCAATTGCAGACGCCCGCTGCGATTCAATTCCTATCGTCGCTTTTACAGGTCAGGTAAATACATCAATGATCGGTACAGACGGATTCCAGGAAGCAGATACTTTCGGTCTTTCAATGCCAATCACAAAGCACAGCATGATGGTAAAGGATCCCCTTGAACTCCTTGAAGCAATTCCTCTTGCCTTTGACATTGCAGTTTCCGGTCGTCCAGGTCCAGTCCTCATCGATGTTCCTCGTGATGTTCAGCTTAAGGAAGTAGAATTCAAGGCATGGCCACAGATTCATACAATCAGGCAGGCAAAGAATTCTTCCCTTGCAAGAAAATTCTTTACGGATAAAAAGACCCTTGCTTCTACTGTTGCAGAAATGTCAGAAGTTTTGTGCGCAGCCCAGAAACCTGTCCTCTATGTTGGTGGCGGATGCAATTCAAAAGTTGCTTCTGAAAGCATCAGAAAATTCATGGACATTTATGAAACTGCAGTCGTAACAAGCCTTATGGGTATCGGTGCAGTTCCTCGTTCACATAAAAACAATTTTGGTATGGTTGGTATGCACGGATCCTTTGCCGCAAACAAGGCTATGCATGATGCCGATGTTGTACTTGCCCTTGGTGTTCGTTTTGATGACAGAGCAACAGGTGCCATTGCGAAGTTCTGCCCAAATGCAAAAATTCTCCATATTGATATTGATGCAGCAGAAATCAACAAGATTCTTCCATCATATCTGTCACTTACTTATGATGTTGAAGAATCTCTTCCTCTTTTGACAGAAAAACTTTCCGGATTAAAGGCTAAGTCAAAGAAGTCATGGCTTTCAGAACTTCAGAAGATTTTTGAAGAAACAGAAAGCTTTGAACTTGGCCGCGGAAAGAAAAAGTCTTCTCCAAACCCAAGGCTCTTCATCAACCGGATTCCTGAAGAAGCAAGGAAAGCTGGCCTTAAGCCTTCAGACATCATTGTTACTACAGATGTTGGACAGCACCAGATGTGGTCTGCCCAGTACTATCCTGTAGAAGCTCCACGCACATTCCTTACAAGCGGTTCCCTTGGAACAATGGGATTTGGTTTGCCGGCTGCAATCGGTGCTGCCCTTGCAAATCCAAAGAAAAGGGTAGTCTGCATCAGCGGTGACGGAAGCATACTGATGAATGTTCAGGAACTTGCAACCCTTGCAGAACACGAACTCAATGTAACTGTAATTGTTCTTGAAAATGGAGTTCTTGGTATGGTTCACCAGCAGCAGGAATATCTTTTCAAGAAGAACTACAGTGCCAGTGAATTCATCAAGAGTCCGGATCTTTTAAAGATTGCAGAAGGTTTCGGAATTGATTCGGTTAATGCAAATGAAGACAAGGATTGGGCAAAAACAGCCTTTGCTAAGGGACCTCACTTTGTCCGCCTCAACATTGAACGCGATGAAAATGTTCTTCCGTTTGTTCCTGGTGGAAAGGCAAACATAGACGCAATCCGCAACTAGTCGCTGCCTGCAATAAAAAAGTTCGGTGTGAATTAGATTGTCACACTGAACTTTTTTTGTTTTATCTGCAATTTCTTTAGTAAATTTAAGTTTAAATAAAGAATATTTGAAATTTATTAAATAAAAATTTGAAAATTTAGAATTCATTAGAAAAAGTATTATATTTAAAGTATGGAACCAAAAAAAGAAGGGCTTGTTGTCAAGTTTCTTCGCACATACAGACATCCATTTTCTCTTTCCGAAATGAAGAAGGTCTTTGAGGCTTGTGGCATTGAAGCTGAACCTCAGGACATTGAGTATTATCTTGATTCCAGTGCCAATGTAATGAAACTTACAAACGGCAAATACCTTACCCATGCGGGTGCTTTTACCGGTGAAATATTCAGCATCATGCCAACTTCTGCAGAAGCAGAGCAGGGGGTTCTTGTTGCAGGTGATAGATGCATGCCTTTTGTTGAATCTGACAGAATTTCTTCCACATTGAAATTTTATATTAATGGAAAAAAGATTCCTTCTAAAATCGGTGAATTTGACAGCGATACTGCCATAGACATGTTTATGCTCTTTGGCGAAGAATATGCACCTCAGTATATTGCTGCAGATCCTGCCAACTCTGACCTTGACATGGCGGAAAGGGATTTTGAACTTCCCAATGCAGTAAAGCTTACGGGGCTCAGTCTGGATTACCTTGCAGAAAATTACAACTATAAAAAAGGAGACAGGCTTCTTTGCTGTGTAAGTGATTGGGACAAAGGCACTCTGAATGTGATGGTTCTTCATTCCAGTGACAGTCCTTTTGACAATGGTGCTGTAGGTGAAAAGCGTCTTGAATGGTATGCTCTTTTGGAAAAGAAGATGCTTGAAAGTTTTAACCGTTCTGGTCCTCTCGGTTCAATCGAGGATCAGATAGTGGATGTAATCTACAGAAACCGTTCTAAACTCTGTGTGCCTTATTGCGGCTCTCTTGAAGAGTTTGTTACAAGGTATGCAAAGAAAATTGCTTTCCAGCACTATGGAGTTGAAACCAGATTATGGCATAAAGGTGAGGATGTTCCGGCTTTTGGAGAATGGAACAAGGAATCGGCAATTTGTACGGGTAATTCTAAAAAGGATCTTTCTTTTGAAGAATATTCCGTTGCTTTTGTTCCTCCATCAGTTATAGACCAGTTCATATTGAATGCCTGTTTTAAAAAGGAAAAGGATATTGCCTCTTCTTTCATGACATTTCTATTCGACGATGATTATTCTGCTTCGGATACCTTCTATAGGGATCTTTCCTTGAATTTAAAAGATAGAACAATTATAATTTCTCAAGATTATAATTGGTTTGCAGACCAAATTCTTGGTCCAGTCAGATGCCGGTGTCTGGAACTTTACGCTAAAATTTCAGGACTTATAAGAAAGATTGATTACAACGGTAAGACTTTCCTGGATTTCCCTTCCAGTGAGCTTGTAATTCTTTTGCAGCTTCACGAGCATATTTTGAAAATGCTGGAAGGCCTTGCAACTGAACCTCAGGCAGAAGAATTGGCAGAGAACTATCTCCTTTCCCTTGACGGAATGGAATGGAACTTTGATGAGATTTCAGGTGTTCTTGAAAAGGCACTGGCACAGGAGCAGCGAAGCCAATTTAAAATTGTAAAGTAGAAAATAGCATCAATTAAAGAAAGGGAGAGAACGATGTTTGGAGAGAATTACATTGCATCTGAACTTGTAGCAAAAGGG
The DNA here is from genome assembly GCA_018384055.1 of Treponema sp. Lineage (GTDB taxonomy): Bacteria > Spirochaetota > Spirochaetia > Treponematales > Treponemataceae > Treponema_D. The sequence continues at coordinate 4,991 of JAHAZL010000103.1, read as the reverse complement.
GATGTAGTTCACGTTTCAGGAATTACAGTTGAAGAAGTCTTTACATCAGTTTGCAATCAGGCAAAACTACCTGCTGGTATATCACCTGAAAATCTTGTTGAAGAACTTATGGATAGGGAAAATGTTTTGAGTACTGCTATTGGTGATGGCATTGCCATTCCACATCCGCGCCGTCCACTTGTTTCCAATAATGATGAAAACTGCATTATAGTTGCATACCTTAGAACTCCAGTCAATATGCAGGCTCCCGATGCAAAAAGAGTCTACGCCATGTTCATTCTTCTTTCTGCTTCATCTCAGGTTCATATAAAATCCCTTTCGTCCCTTGCGGCCATCTTCAGAAAAGATGAATTCAAGAAGGTTCTTCCTTCGAGACCCGGCAAGTCAGAACTTGTAAAGCTCATGCAGAAATGTGAGGCTGCAAACTGATTTCCTTCATACCTCTGCATAGGCCTGCATTCTTGTGCGGTTTGTTCTCTCTCCCTTCCAGAAATATTTTTTCATTATATCCTCGAATAATAATGGCAACCGGTTGCCAAATGACTGTTTAAGTATTAAAATATGGTCATAAATTTTTTCCATTTTTAGGAGTAAATCATGGACACAAAGGCTATCGAAGCAACAGCTCTTTCCATCAGAAGTCTTTCTATGGATGCAATTCAGAAGGCAAATTCAGGACATCCTGGACTTCCACTTGGTGCCGCAGAACTCGCTGCAGTTCTCTACGGAGAAGTAATGAAGCACAACCCTGCAGATTCAAAGTGGGTTGACCGCGATCGTTTTGTTCTTTCAGCAGGACACGGTTCAATGCTTGCATACTCAATTCTCCACCTTGCCGGTTACAAGGTTTCAATGGATGACATCAAGAGCTTCCGCCAGGTTGGTTCAAAGTGTCCAGGTCATCCGGAATTTGGCGATACAGACGGTGTAGAATGCACATCTGGCCCACTCGGACAGGGTGTTGCAGCAGCTGTTGGTATGGCTGTAGCAGAATCAATGCTCGCAGCAAAGTTCAACACACCAAAACACACAATCGTTGACCACTACACATACGCCCTTGTTGGTGAAGGTTGTCTCGAAGAAGGTGTTTCTTCAGAAGCATGTTCACTTGCAGGTAACATGAAACTGAACAAGCTCATCGTATTCTATGATGAAAACAAGATTTCCATCGACGGAAACACAGACATTACATTTACGGACAACATCGAACAGCGCTACCTTTCATACGGTTGGAATGTATTCCGCGGTTCAATGTACAATGTAAAGGAAATTGCTGACCTTGTAGAATCAGCAAAGCGCGAAGGAACAAAGCCATCCCTCATTATCCTCAAGTCTACAATCGGTAAGGGTGCTCCAAAGGCTGGTACAGCTGATGTTCACGGTGCTCCACTTGGAGAAGAAGGATGCAAGACAGCAAAGAAGGCTCTCGGACTTCCAGAAAACGAACAGTTCTATGTTGTTCCAGAAGCATACAAGTACTTTGAAGAAAAGCGCAAGGAATGGGCACAGGCTCAGGCTGACTGGCAGAAGACATTCGATGCATGGGCAGAAGAAAATCCTGAACTTGCAAAGAAGTGGAAGGCATACTGGAACCAGGAACAGACAGGTGAAGCTGCTCTCCCAGAATACAAGGTTGGCGATAAGCTTGCTACTCGCGATGCATCCGGAAAGGCCCTCAACACAATGGCTGACCGTTACGAATGGCTCGTTGGTGGTTCTGCTGACCTCCAGGGTCCAAACAAGACAAAGGTAAACAAGGACGACGGAACATACAGCCCTGCAAACCGCAAGGGACGCACAATCGAATACGGTATCCGTGAATTCGCAATGTCTCAGGTTATGAGCGGTATCAACCTCCACGGGGGCTTGCGTGCATTCGGTGCAACATTCTTCGTATTTACAGACTACTTCCGCCCATCACTCCGCGTAGCAGCTCTTGCAAAGATTCCTAACATCTATGTTCTTACACACGACTCAATCTATGTTGGTGAAGACGGTCCTACACACCAGCCAATCGAAACACTTGCTTCAGTTCGCTGTATGCCAAATGTTCAGATGCTCCGTCCAGGTGATGCAGAAGAATCTGCAATTGCATGGGAAATGGCTGTTGCATCAAAGGATCACCCTGTACTCATGACATTCACACGCCAGGCAATTGCTGTTTACGAAAAGGCAGACAAGGACTGGAGAAACACAGTACGAAAGGGTGCTTATGTTGTTCAGGAAGGAAGCGATTCTCCAGACATCACAATCCTTGCTTCTGGTTCAGAAGTTGAAATGTCCCTCAAGGCAGCAGCTCTTGTTCCAGGAAAGAAGATCCGCGTTGTTTCAGTTATGGACAAGAACCTCTTTGAAGCTCAGGACGATGCATTCCGTGCAAAAATCATGGGTAACACAAAGCGCGTTGTAGTTGCAGAAGCTGGATGCCGCCAGGGTTGGGAAGGATATGCAAAGAAGGAAGATTGCTTCACAATCGACCGCTTCGGTATGTCAGGTCCTGCCAACAAGGTTGCAGAAGCTCTCGGCTTTACACCAGAATGCCTTGCCAAGGTTTTGGAACGCTAGAGTTCAGTCTCTCCATATAATTTGTCAGTTTTATACTGGCAAAGGCAAGTGCGCGTAGCACGGGTTGATGGACTGCGTAGACTTGCAGCGCCGACCTGCGGAAGCCTTGCTGGGACAAGCTGCACCGTCGGAGCAGGACGTCGTTCCGTGTGAGAGCGCACATATTTTTTAGGGGGTATAAAAATGACAATTAAATCTGTATTTGATGCTGATTTTGCAAAGTACGGAAAGGTACTTAATGGATACAATGTAGATGCTCTTCTTGCAAAGCTTGAAGAAAAGACTCCAAAGCCAGCAGATGCTGTAATCTACGAACCAGGTGATGCTGACCTCGAAGCAATCATGGGTGAAGTTTTCTCTGTAAACGCTTACGGTGGAATGCCAATCCAGATCGGTTACTGCAACGGCTACAACACAAAGCTCAACTGCCTTGAATGGCACCGCGGCTCGGAACTCAACATTCCTGCAAACGACATGGTTCTTTTGCTTGCAACATTGAGCGATGTAAAGGACGGAAAGCTTGATACATCAAAGGTAGAAGCATTCTACGCTCCTAAGGGAACAGTTGTTCAGGTTTATGAAACAACTCTCCACTATGCTCCATGTAATGCTGTAAAAGACGGTGTAGTAAGCAAGGAAGGCTTTCGCGTTATCATCGTTCTTCCAAAGGACACAAATACAGCAAAGCCAGCCCTCAAGGAAATTGACTTTGAAGACAAGCTTCTTTGGGCACGCAACAAGTGGCTTATCGCTCATCCTGAAACAAGCGAAGCAAAGCAGGGTGCATTTGTAGGCCTTGTTGGTGAAAACATTGACCTTGCAAAGTAAGTGATTCTTGCTGAATAAACAATGAAGGGGATGACCAATAAGTTCAAAAAGTGTCATTTTCGGGCTCCGAAAATCCATTTAATTGCAATACAAGTGATTGCCGTGTCGAGCACGGCAATGACTCATACTTATTTGACAGCCCCTTTTTTTATACCATCAGCCTGTAGATGTTTTCCACATCCTTCTGGTTAAGTTTTGTAAAGCCCTGGATTTCTCCTGAGCCTCCATTGCCGTAGCAGCAGGTGTGAGCAAGTTTTTCAATGTCTTCAGGTTTTGCACCGAGTTCTGCAAAGTTTTTTGGCATGCCGATTGAAACAAGGAAATTCTGAAGAGTTTTTATTCCTTCCTTCGCCGTGTTTTCAGGATTATCAAAGTTCATCTGGCATCCCCATACGCGCACTGCGACCTTGGCAAAACGCATTACATCGTGCTTCATAGTGTAAGTGAAAACTGCAGGCATTGTTACTGCAAGACCTGCACCGTGAGCACAGTCATAGAGGGCAGAAAGTTCATGTTCTATGCTGTGGCTTGTCCAGTCCTGGCTTCTTCCTACACCGCATGAATTGTTATGGGCCATCATTCCGGCCCACATGATGTTGGCTCTTGATTCATAGTCGCTGGAGTCAGCAACAGCCTTAGGACCTTCCGTTTTCATGGCAAGCAAAAGTGCTTCTATCATTCTGTCTGTAGTCTCTACATTGCTTGTGTTTGTAAGATAACGCTCGTAAAGGTGGGCCATGATGTCAGTAATTCCGCAGGCAGTCTGATATGCTGGAAGGGTCTGAGTAAGGGCTGGGTTAAGGATTGAAAACTTTGGTCTGTATGCTTCTCCGCTTGCACCGCGTTTAAGCATTCCGTCTTCTTTTGTGATTACGGAATCAGGAGAACCTTCAGAACCTGCTGCAGAAATTGTAAGTACTGTTCCGATTGGAAGAGCCTTTTCAACAGGCTTGCCTTCATAGAAGTCCCAGAAGTCTCCGTCATAAACAGAACCGGCGGCTATTGCTTTTGAAGAGTCAATAACGCTTCCACCACCAACGGCAAGAATAAAATCGATTTTTTCTTTTTTGCAAAGGTCGATTCCTTGGTAAACAAGACCGCTCCTTGGATTTGGCTGTACACCGCCAAGTTCAACATAAGGAATGGCTTCCTTTTCAAGGGATTTTTTTACCCTGTCTAAAAGTCCTGAACGGATTACTGAACCGCCTCCAAAGTGTACGAGGACCTTTGATCCTCCGAATCTTTTTACCAGCTGTCCTGCATCATTTTCCCTGTCCTTGCCGAAGGCAAAGTAAGTAGGTGCATAAAAATTGAAATTTTCCATTTAATATCTCCTGAAAATTATTTTGAAAGTCTGTCAATCTGTTTTAGTTCTTCAGCAGTAAAGCTTGTTTTTTCAATGCACTTTATGCAGTCGGTTATCTGGCTTGGTTTGCTTGCGCCGATAAGGACACTTGTGATTGCATCATCCTTTAGAATCCAGCTTAAGGCCATCTGAGCAAGGGTCTGTCCCCTTGATTCGGCAATTTTATTGAGTCCATTGATTTTTGAAATTATGCTTTCTGTAAGGGCTTCCTTGCGCAGAAATGGTGTATTTT
>JAHAZL010000102.1 GCA_018384055.1 Treponema sp. | reverse complement strand
ATCCTCTTCCTCATCGGTCAGATCGGTGTCAACGGTGCTACAAACTGTGTAACTGAATTTACAGGTCCTGTAGTAGATGCAATGTCCATGGAAGAACGCATGACAATCTGCAACATGGCTGTTGAAGCTGGTGCAACAAGCGGCATCTGTTTCCCAGACATGACTACAGTTGAATACCTCTGGCCTTTCATCAAGGATGAATTCGCAAGCAAGGAAGATGCCCTCAAGGAATACTCAAAGTGGGTTTCTGATCCTGATGCTGAATACGAAAAGGTATACACTTATGACCTTTCAACTCTTGAACCTGTTTGTACTGTAGAATACAAACCGGACCAGATCAAGAAAGTCTCTGAAATGAAGGGAACAAAAGTTAACCAGGTTTATATCGGTTCATGCACAAACGGACGTATTTCTGACCTTCGCGTTGCAGCACAGATTCTCAAGGGACATAAGATTGCAGAAGGAGTTCGCGGAATCGTAAGTCCTGCAACACCTTTAATCTACAAGATGGCTCTTGACGAGGGACTTATCAGCATTTTCATGGATGCTGGATTCTGTGTTACAAACCCAACTTGTGGAGCATGTCTTGGCATGTCTAACGGGGTTCTTGCAGAAGGTGAAGTTTGTGCATCTACAACAAACCGCAACTTCAACGGACGCATGGGTAAAGGCGGAATGGTTCACCTTATGAGTCCTGCAAGTGCGGCAGCTACAGCAATTGCTGGTACTATCGTTAACTCTGAGCTTTACAAGGGCTAAAAACTAAAGGGATGAATTTTTATAAAAATTCGTCTCTTTCAGTAACATTTTTATTTAAATTGAATTATATTATAGTAGCTGATGCTAGAGCAAAAGCTTCATAAAGTAATAAGGGGACAATTATGAAACAGTTTGGTGGCCAGGTTTTGTTTTTGGATCGCAGTGATATCAATACTGACGAAATCATTCCAGCAAAATACCTTACAGAAAATACAAAACAGGCTCTTCAGCCATATCTTCTTGAAGACCTTAAACTTGACGGATTCAATCCTAAGCGCGATATCGCCGGCAAGAAGGTAATCATTACACGCGAAAACTTCGGTTGTGGATCAAGCCGCGAACACGCTCCATGGGCACTTGAAGTTAACGGAATCTACTGTGTAATTGCAGTGAACTTTGCACGCATTTTCCGTCAGAACATGTACAACTGCGGTCTCCTTGCTTTGGACATGAACAGAAAGGACATCGACGACATGTTCCACACATTCGCCGACAAGGATACTGAATGCAAGATTGAAGAAAAGGAAGACGGCACATGGAAGGTAAAGCTTATTGCCGGTTCCCTTTCAAAGAGCTATGTATTCAAGCTTGAAGGATTCGAAAAGGCCCTCATCGAAAACGAAGGCTGGATTGGATACGCTGACAAGAAATACTAGGATTATACTAGATTAAACGAAAGGCTTCCAGACAAACTGGAGGCCTTTTTTATTTAATACCAATATTTACTTGCCAACTGTTTTTTTCTGCACTAAACATCTCCTGCTGATTTTTCACAAATAAAACAAAAGTATCTTTTTATTATTACAATCTACTAAATTCAACACACTTTTTATAAAAATATTGACTTTTACACTGTGCAGTTCTACATTTAAAACATAATGAAAAAAATGGTTTACGCTGCCCTTTTTCTTTTATATTCCTCAATGTTCTCCTTTGCTGACACCAAGGCAAACATCAAGTCAGGTTCCATTCTTCATTGCTGGTGCTGGTCTTTCAAAACCATAAAGGCAAACATTGAAAGGATAAAAGACGCAGGATTTACTGCAATCCAGACGAGTCCTGTAAATGCCTGTTTAATCGGAGATAATGGCGGTATGGAACTAATGAGTTCTTCCAACGGAAAATGGTATTATCATTATCAGCCTACAGATTTTACAATCGGTAACTATCAGCTTGGAACAAGGGATGAATTCATTTCAATGTGCAAAGCTGCCAAAGAAAACAATATTGCAGTAATAGTGGACATTGTTCCTAACCACACTACTCCAATGATTGATAAAGTTTCAAAAGAAATGATTGAATATTGCGGTGGACTGGAGAATTTCTACCATAAGGGAAAGAATCAGGGAATACGCTCTTCCATTATAAATTCAAAAGTAGGTGGATTGCCGGACATCAACACTGAAAATCCAAAATTTCAAGAATACCTCGGCAACTTCTTAAAGGACCTGGAATACTGTGGAGCTGACGGATTTAGAATTGACTGTGCAAAACACATAGCCTTGCCAGATGATCCAAAAGATGACGAAAAACTGCCTAACAATTTTTACAGTTTTATTACCAGAAACAGAAACATGTTTGTTTACGGTGAAGTTCTTCAAGATGCAAACAGCCGCGAAGAAGAATACGGGAAATACATTTCAGTCACTGCTTCAAATTACGGAAAACTTTTGAGAAGTGCGGCAAAAAATAAAAAGTTTCCGGCCAAAGGAATCGTAAATTTTCAGAACAAGGCAAGTCCCAATCTTGTTACTTGGGTTGAAAGCCATGACACTTATGCCAACAAGGGAGAATCTGCTTGTCTTACAGATTTTGAAATCAGAAGTGCCTGGGCTGTTATTGCTGCAAGAAAAGAAGGAACACCATTATTCTTCAGTAGGCCCAAAGGCAAGGAAGCCATTCAATTTCCCGGGGAAAGCAAAATCGGTGATGCCGGCAACGATGAGTTTTTCAACCCAGAAATCAAAGCCCTTAACCGGTTTCGTCTTGAAATGAAAGATGAAATGAACATGTTCTTTAACGACGAAAACGGCATCCTTTACATCAGAAGAGGCAACAAAGGACTCGTAATTATCAATCCAAAGGAAAAAGAATTGAATGTAGAATTCAAAAGCTCCTTGCCTGAAAAAAAATATTCAGACAGAGCTTGGGGAATAAAATTCAAGGTAAACAAAGGTTTAATTAAAGGGAAAATCCCTGCACAAAAAATCTGCGTTATCTACTAAACCAAGATACAGGAGAAAACAAAATGATCAAGAGATTCGTATTCGGTAAACCATTTGATACAGAAGCTATAATTAATAAACCTAAACAAGAAGAAGGAAACATTCCTTACTTTGAAAAGAATGGCAACACCTTCTCTTATGAAATGGATGATAAAGACATTGTCTGGGGGCTTGGTGAAAATGTTCGTGGAATGAATAAGCGCGGGCACAAATATACCAGCTGGTGTTCAGATGAGTTTGAACATTCGGAAGAAAAGCAAAGTCTCTACGGGGCCCACAATTTTTTTATAATTGACGGAAAAACAAAGCTTGGTTTTTTTGTAGATTGCCCAGGTCGCGTTGATTTTGATATAGGAGATACAGAATACAGTAAACTCTACATTACAATTGAAAATTCCGGTTTCGAAATCTACCTTCTAGAAGGTTCATCAGTCATTTCAATAGTTAAAGAATTTCGCCAGCTCATTGGCACAAGCTATATACCTCCAAAGTGGGCTTTTGGGATTGGTCAGTCCCGTTGGGGGTACGGAAGTGAAGAAGATTTGCTTAAAGTTCAGGAAGGATACAGGAAAAACAATCTTCCTGTTGACATGATTTATCTAGACATCGACTACATGGATAATTTCAAAGACTTTACGGTTGATTCTAATAAATACAGGGATTTCAAATCAACCATTTCAAAACTCAAGGAAGATAAAATTCGCGTAATTCCAATCATAGATGCAGGTGTAAAAGTAGAAGACGGTTACAGTGTTTACGATGAAGGAATAAAAAACGGATTCTTTTGTAAGGATAAAGAAGGCAAGGAGTTTATAGTTGGCGTTTGGCCAGGAAAAAGTGTTCTTCCGGACTTCCTAAACAAGGCTGCTGCACGCTGGTTTGGAGATAAATACAAGGTTCTGACAGACATGGGAATTGAAGGATTCTGGAATGACATGAACGAACCAGCCCTGTTCTATTCAGAAAAAAACAAACAGGAAGTTTTCGAACATCTGGCTGAATACAAGGATACCAACGTTGGGTTATACGCCAATTTTGCCATGAAGGATGCAGTAAACCTCATGGCAAACAATTTGAAAGACTACAAAAGTTTCTATCACGAAACAGACAAGGGCAAAATCTGTCATGCAGATGTCCACAACCTTTATGGATACAAAATGACAAAATCTGCATCAGATTCACTCGAAAGAATACTCGGAAAAGAAAAATATCTTTTGTTTTCAAGAGCGTCCTACATTGGAATGCACCGTTCATCAGGAATCTGGATGGGAGACAACAAGTCCTGGTGGTCCCACATACTCTTAAACCTTAAAATGCTGCCTTCACTTAATATGTGCGGTTTCATATATACAGGAGCTGACCTTGGAGGATTTGGAAGCGACACAACTGAAGACCTTCTTCTACGCTGGTATGCGTTAGGAGTTTTCCTTCCTCTATTCAGAAACCACAGCTGTCTTGGAAGCCGTGAACAGGAACCATACCAGTTTAAGGCAGTGGATAAATTCCGTGGACTTCTAAATCTCCGCTACAGACTTCTACCGTACCTTTATGAAACTTTCATTGATTCCGTAAAAAACAATGAAATGTATGGGTCACCCCTTGGTTTTGTATGGACAGATGATGAAGATGCAAAAAGATGCGAAGACCAGCTCTTGATTGGTGATTCAATAATGATTGCACCTGTATATGAACAGAATGCAACTGGAAGGCATGTTTATCTTCCGGAAGAGATGAAACTAATCCGCTTTAAGGGATCAGAGATTATTGAAGAAGAATTAATGGGAGCCGGACATAATTACATTCATTGCAATCTTGATGAAATCTGCATATTCCTCAGAAAAAACAAAAAGCTGCCTCTTGCAAAAGAAGCAGCTTCCATAGAAGATCTTGATTGGAAGGATTTAACCTATATTGAATATTAGAATTCAACAAAACCGCGGTCAGCAAGCTTACTGATGATTTTTTCTACAATTTCATCAGGAGTTGCTGTTGCATCAATTACAAGATCAACAAAACCGTAGTCGTTGTTATCGATGCCGTAAAGTTTCATGTAACGGCGGCTGTCTTCACTGTCGCGCATGGCTGTAAAGCTCTTGATCTGCTCAATGTCTCCGCCTTCACGATTGAAAATTCTTTTTGCACGGATGTCATCATCTAACTTAAGGTAAACTTTCAAATCAGCTTCCTTAAGCATCCATACGGCAAGACGGCTTCCCAAAACACAAGGTTCTGCCCTGGCCATTTCTACCTGACGGGTATCAACTGCCTTGTCATAACTATCGTCTGTTTTTGCATTTTCAATTACTTCAGCAAGAGTCATTCCCTTTTCTGCTGCAAGCTGACGGAATGTAAAGTTGATGAGTTTTACACCAAGTTTCTGTGAAAGCAAAGTGCTTACAGTTGTATTACCGCAACCAGATTTACCGGAAATTGCAACGCGAACATCTTTTAAAATTTTCATAAATATACCTCAAAAATAATCATTCAACATTCTTTGACTGCTCACGGATATTTTCCAGAGCGTCCTTTGCAGCAATAACTTTTGCCCCAACTTCAGTAAACTGATTTTTACTTCCGATGGTATTGATTTCACGGTTTGCTTCCTGGCAGATGAAATCTAGTTTTTTACCTGGAATCGGATTGTTCTCGATTTCATCCTTCATAGCTTTAAGGTGGCTGTGCAAGCGGATGATTTCTTCATTGATTGTGTATTTCACTAGCATTGCTGCAGTTTCAGTCATGATGCGGTTTTCATCAACATTGTCATCCAGGAGTTCCTTGAATCTTGCATAAAGCTGGTCCCGGAATTTCTGTTCCATTTTTGGCTGCCATTCCTTAAAGAAATCGGCACATTCTTCAAGAACGGAAATCTTTTCAAGAAGGTCTTCCTTCAGGTTTTCGCCTTCCCTTTTCCTGTCTTCTACAAACTGATCAAAAACCGGATAAAATACAACTTCAATTTTCTTCCAATATTCTTCAGCATCATATTGGTGGGAAATGTTAAGGACACCTTCCTGATTAATTATCAATGAAAGAGGTATGTCATATTCAGATTTACCCAAAGCCTTTGCAACAGAAAGAATTGCATCGCTGTACATCTTTGCAGCAGCAGTATCTACGGAAACAGTTGAATTACAATTGTTGTCCTTAACGCGAACAGTGAGTTCAATTTTACCTCGTACAATTTTTTCCGAAACAAGTTTTCGTAACTTAGATTCTATTGGATTCAGAAAAGAAGGAAGATTGATGTAAAGATCAAGGAACCTTGAATTTACAGATTTAATTTCTACGCTGATCTGTGTGTTGTCAATGACTTCTTCTTTAAAACCATAACCTGTCATGCTATTCATTATGCAATTCCTCTATATTTGTACTTTATTGTAATACATCATAAAATTCAATAAAATAATTAAATGAAAAACTTCAAAATATTTGTTTTATTAATTTTTATTCTATCATTATTTTCAGGATGTTCAAAGAACAAGACACTCAGTTACAACACGGAAAATGACAGCCTTGTTGAAGAAATCTCTCCTACTTTCATTCCTCGCAATTCAGAAATCAAAATAGTTTTTTCAAGGGAAACTTCCTGCAATGCAGAAGAGGCAATGTTTTTTTCTCCAAAGCAGAAAGGTTCGTGGCAGGTTCTTGAAGACAAGAGAACTTTCATATTTACACCACTGAATGCTTTCAAACAGAACAGTCAGTTTACCCTCGTTGCCGACTGCCAGAAACTATTCAAGGGGACAGAGACTGGAACCTTCAAACATCCTTTTATTGCCGACAAAGGCTGGTATAAAATCAATTTTCATGAATTGAACCTAAACCCTGATTCAAATGAATTTTCTCTTGCAGGATCATTGGAAACAGACATTCCAGTATCATTAAAAAATGCAAAAAAAATCATAAGTACTGAATATTCAGGTAACAAAGTTAGAATCACATGGAACGATAACAATGAAGTTTCCGACGATTTTAATTTTACTATTGAAGGAATCAAAGTTTCCGACAAAAACCGTAACCTTAAAATCAAATGGAACGGAAAACCAATTGGTTTTTCAAAAAAACTTGATGCAGAACTTTGCGGTTCAAAAACCTTTAGAATTCCAGCAGGTGACATTCTTGATGTAATCGATATAAATACTTCAAAGAAGAATTCTATACTAATCAGTTTTTCAAAAATTCTGGACAAGACACAGAACCTTTCAGGATATGTAAAAGCCTTTGGAAAATCAGGACAAAGAATTCCAATTACAAACGCATCAATAAGAGGAAACATACTTACAGTTTTCAGTGATAATAATTTTGATGAAATTGAATCCGTTGAAATTTCCGAAGGCATAAGATCGGAAGATGGATTTCATCTTGGAAATACTTCAAATATTTCCCTTTCAGGAAACTGGGAAATTCCAGAAGTGCAGTTTGCAAACTCAGGTGTAATTCTTCCTACAACACAGGGAACTCAGGTAATAGTTAAGACAAAAAATCTTACAGGACTTTTGCTTCAGGTTTATGCAGTACCAGAAAGAACCATGTATCATTTTCTTCAAGAGTCTGAAATCGACAGCAAAAAAAACCTTTATCGTGTTGGAGAACCAGTCTTTGAAAAAAGAGTAAGTCTTTCCTGGGATGACAGTATGCAGAACAAGTTTGTCTACCATGGAATCGACATTAGCGACCTTACAAAGAAAAACAGCTATGGAATGTATCAGGTAAGGCTTTCCTTTAGGAAAAAGGACATAAAATATCTCTGTACAAGTGGACACAAGGATTTCAGCAACCTTCCATCCGTAGAGGATAAGATTGCCGATGACACAAGGAAACGCGAAAGCAGTTTCTGGGATTTTACAAATGATTTACCTTGGGAAGAAAGAAGCACTTACTGGAACTACAACAACGATCCGTGTCATCCAGCCTTCTACATGGAAAACTATCATTCAGAAATTACGGCAAGACAGAACATTATTGTAAGCGACCTTGCCCTTACTGCAAAAAAAGACAATAACGGGAAACTATATATATCGGCATCAAATTTGAAAGATACACAGCCCGTAAAAAATGCCTCAATCATTTTGTATAATTTCATTGGGAAAAAACTCTTTGAAGGAAAGACTGACACTGAGGGAAATGCAATTTTCGATTTTTCTGAAAACATAGAGTATCTTACAGGATCATATAATGGACAGACTACATACCTTAAACTTTCAAGCGGTACAGAATTAAGCATCAGTCATTTTGAAACTGGCGGAGAATTATCGAAGGAAGGCATCAAGGGATTCATTTACGGTGAAAGAGGTATATGGAGACCAGGTGACACAATGTACCTGACCTTTATAATGCAGGATATTAATAAAACTTTGCCGCCTGACATTCCTGTAAACTTTGAACTTCTTGATCCTCTTGGAAATACAATTGAAAGAAGAATTCTCACAGACAACATAGACGGTTTTTATCCTTTTGAAGCCAGTACATCTGCCGGAGGAACAACAGGTTTATATACGGCAAAAGTTTCCATCGGAGGAAACACCTGGACAAAAGGTCTTCGCGTAGAATCCATTGCTCCAAACAAACTGAGCGTAAAACTTACTTCAAGTAAAAAGATTCTTTCAAGCGGAATGAACACTCTTAAACTTGAAGGTGCATGGCTTCATGGTGCAACTGCAGCAGGATACAAGGCTGATGTAGCCGTATCCTACACTTCTGCCAAAACCACTTTTAAGGTTTCTGATGATTATTCTTTTGTAAATCCTCTCAATAAAACTTCCGGAAAAAGAGAACAGATTTTTGAAGGAAAATTAAACGCTTCTTCTTATTGCGACATCAATGCATACCTGGAAACAGAATCAAAAGCACCTGGATTCATGGATGCAAATTTCGTTTCAAGAATATATGAACCTTCTGGGGCATTTTCTACAGAATATTCAACTATGAAATTCAGTCCATACCAACGCTATGTTGGTCTCAGGCTTCCAAATGGAGATGCTGCCAGAAACATGCTTTTGACAGATAAAAAACATACGGCTGATGTTGTATGTTTTGAATCGGACGGATCACCTACTACAGATGCTCACTTACAATGGAATCTTTACAAAATTGAGTGGAAATGGTGGTGGGAGAAGGACGCTTACACAAATGCCGGCTATGTTGAAGATGTATACTACAATTCAATTGCTTCCGGCGTCATTGACATTTCCAACGGCAAGGGAAAATTTGAATTTGAAGTTAAATATCCTTCATGGGGACGTTACCTCATTGTTGTATCCGACGGCAAAAATGGTCATAGTGCAGGAAAAATTACTTACATCGACTGGCCAAACTGGGCAGGAAGAAGCACTGAAGGCGGCAGCGGAAGCACCTCTATGGTTGCCCTTTCAACTGATAAAAAATCCTATATACCAGGAGAAACCGCTTCAATTTCCTTCTCATCTTCAAAGGGTGCAAGATCTCTTGTTACCATCGAAAAGAACGGCATCATTCAGAAACAAGAATGGATTGAAACATCAAGTGAAACAACAATATACAAGGTCAAAATAACTCCAGAAATGGCTCCAAACATTTATGTTCATGTTACTTTAATTCAGCCTCACCTTCAGACTGCGAACAGTCTCCCTATAAGACTTTATGGAATTGTTCCATTAAAAGTTGAAAATCCTGAATCGATCCTTGAACCCGTAATTACCAGTGCAAATCAGTTTGAACCGGCAAAAGACACAGTGATTTCCGTTTCAGAAAAAAATGGAAAACCAATGACCTATACCCTGGCAGTAGTTGACGAAGGTCTTTTGGGACTTACTTCATTCAAGGCTCCAAATCCTCATGACGAATTCTACAAGAAAGAAGCATCCCAGCTTAAATCTTGGGACATTTATTCTTATGTAATCAATGCTTACACAGGAAATCTTGAAACCCTTCTTGCTGTAGGTGGAGGCGATGACATAAGTGCAGGAAACGAAGGAAAGACTAACAGATTTGCACCTGTTGTAAAATTCTTTGGACCTTTTGAGCTTAAAGCAGGCGAAAAGAAATCAACAACCTTTAAAATGCCTCAGTACATTGGGGCAGTCAGAACCTTTGTCATTGCAGGTAAAGACGGAGCATACGGAGTTGCTGAAAAAACTACAGTGGTAAAATCAGACCTCATGCTTCAGAGTTCTCTCCCTAAAACCCTTGGAGCCAATGAAACCATAGATGTACCAGTCACAATTTTCAACGGAACAGACAAAAAGGAAAGGATTACCGTTGAATTTACCTCAAAGGGTGCAGTGGAAACAAAAGGCTTAAAAGAAATAACACTTGAGCCAAACAGCGATGGCCTTGTCTATTTTACCGTTGAAACCAAAACTACAGGAACTGCTGAATTCACATTCAAAGCTAAAGGAAGCGGAAACAAAAATGCATTCCAGTCTTACGACATTTCAATAAACTCTAGGGGAAGTACTTTCACCTACACAAAGGATTTTATAGTCAAAGGCAATTCATCAGAAAATATTTCTGTAGAAAGTCCATTTGAAGAAAATACATCAAAACTATCTATGGAAATGGCAACAGTTCCTTCCTTTAACCTGGAAAAAAGACTTAACTATCTCATTAGTTATCCTCATGGCTGTATTGAACAGATTACATCAGGAGCATTTCCTCAGATCTATCTCCCAGACTTCCTTGATCTTTCAAAAGACAAGGTGTCTGAAATCCAGCACAATGTTTCAAGTACTTTCAAAAGGTACTTAAATTACCAGAACGCAAAGGGAGCATTCGGATACTGGCCTGGAAACTCCCGTCCCAATGAATGGGGAACCTGCTATGCCCTTCACTTTATGACAGAAGCAAAACGCAAGGGATGGAGTGTTCCTGAGAACATCTACAAACCAGCCCTTGATTATGTATATGAAAGATCCATTAATTGGACAAATTCCGAAAAAGAAAACCCGGAACTAGAAACTTACAGACTTTACGTTCTTGCTCTTGCAGGAAAGGCGGATCTTGGAACCATGAACAGAATCTTTGATTCAAAAGACCTTAATGATTCATCTGTTGCCCTTCTTTCATCCGCCTATTCACTAACAGGAAATAAACAGAGGGCAGAAAAACTCCTAAAGAAAATTGTATCTGTCATTCCATTCTTTAGGACAACGGGAGAAATTTTTTCTTCTTCTATGAGAGATGATAGTTTAAGGCTTCTTGCTGCAGTGAATCTTGAAAACTCAATGCTTTGTACAAAATACTCAAAAAAAGTTTCGGAAAATCTTGCATCAAGAGAATGGATGAGCACTCAGGAAACTGCATGGTCTTTACTTTCACTTTTCGCTCTATATGGAAAAAAAGAAAGTCAGGAAAACAGCTATACTGTACTCAAAGATCAGACTGAAAAAAAATCTTCTTTTACAAAGTGTTTTGACTTTATGGATCTTGAAGCTAATGCAGGAAAAATTCAGAACATCAAAGTTAAAAACACAGGAAATAAAATGCTCTACGGAACTTTGACTTCTACAGGAACATTAAAACCTGGAAGCGAAATGGAATGTTCAAACGGCATTTCACTTGACGTTAAATACATTAATGACAACGGTTCTTCCATAAAACCTAAGGACATCAAGCATGGAGAAAATTTTGTCATGACTGTCACCTTAAAAAACAAGACAAATGACAAGATTGAAAACATAGCCCTTACAATTCCAATTCCAACAGGATGGGAATTCAGCAATGACAGAATCGGCGGAGAAGAAAACTCAGATACAAAGTACACCTATATGGACATTAAAGATGACAAGATACTTGTATACTTTGATCTTGATGAAACAAAAGAAAAGGTTTCATTCAGTTTCAATGCAAACTGTGCCTATTCCGGTGCATATTGGATTCCAGCAGTAAGTGCAGAAGCCATGTACGACAATTCAAAGTGTGCCGTCATCAGTGGATTCTATGCTGATACAAGAAAAGATAAATAAAGCATACAGGGCAGTTTTCATACTTTCTCTTGCCTACACGATTACGGCTGCCCTTTCCTTTGTTTTTCCGCCAAAACAGTTTGAATACTCAACAGTTCTCTACGATAAAAACGGATTACTTCTTGGGGCAAGCACATCTGTTGACGGTCAGTGGCACTTTGAAAATTCCAAAGTACCCGAAAAATTTGAAAAAAGTATTTTGAATTATGAAGACTCAAGATTTTATTTTCATTTTGGGATAGACCCCATTGCCCTTGCAAGAGCCTTTGTTCAAAATAAGAAGGCTGGAAAAATTGTCTCAGGTGGTTCAACTTTAACAATGCAGACAGCAAGAATTCTCCTTGGCAACAAGAAAAGAACTTACCTGCAGAAATTTTACGAAATATTTGTTGCAACTTGCATTGAGATGAAATATTCAAAAAAACAGATAATTTCAATTTATGCTTCTTCAGCTCCATTTGGGGGAAATGTTATAGGACTTGAAGCTGCAAGCTGGAGATATTACAACAGACCTTCAGACAGTTTGAGCTGGGCTGAATACGCAACACTTGCAGTTCTTCCAAACCAACCTTCCCTTGTAAGGCCGGGAAAAAACAAGGAAATTCTGCTTGAAAAAAGAAATCGACTTTTGTGGAAACTCTGCACAAAAAAAATAATCGACTTAGAAACCTATAAAACTTCGATTCTGGAAGAATTGCCGGGAAAACCTTACCAATTGCCATCTTTAGCTCCTCACTATCTTGAAGAATTAAAGAAAAAAAAACAAAACAAAGGAATGACAATTTTTAAGTCTACCCTTGATTATACAATTCAAGATAATGCAAACAGAATAACTGGAGAATGGTCAAAAAATTTCAAACTATTAGGAATTGAAAATGCTTCTATACTTGTAATCAATACAAAGACAAAAGAACCTCTTGCTTATGTTGGAAATACAACTAGTTCAGTAAACATGGTGGAAGCTTTAAGAAGTTCGGGAAGCCTTCTAAAACCATTCCTCTACGCTGCAATGATAGACAACGGAATGCTATTGCCAAAGCAAATAGTCTATGATGTTCCAACAAGAATCGGTAATTACAGTCCTAAAAACAACATAAACAACTATAGCGGTGCTATTCCTGCAGACCAGGCTCTTACAAGGTCATTGAATATCCCTGCTGTAAGGGAACTTAAGAAATATGGAATTACACAGTTCTTAAGTCTTCTATCTAAATATGGAATTACTACCCTTAAACGAAATGCAGACTATTACGGACTTCCTTTGATTCTTGGCGGTGGAGAGATCAAAATGAAGGAAATTGCAGGTGCCTATGCCGACTTAATGAACAAAGCCTGCGGAAGGAAAACAAACATCCCGATAAACGAAGGAACAGCCTGGACAGTTTGCAATGTACTTTCAGACGGAGTACGACCTATGGACCTTGAAAACTGGCTCATATATTCCAGAAGGAAAAAAATTGCCTGGAAAACGGGAACCTCAAGCGGAAACCGTGATGCATGGTGCATCGGAACAACTCCAGAGTATACAGTTGCAGCTTGGGTTGGAAATTCTTCCGGAATTGGAAACAAAATGCTTACAAGTGCTACAACGGCTGCCCCATTAATGTTTGAAGTTTTTTCCATACTACCACAGACTACCTGGCCTTCAAGACCTGAAATGGAATTTGAAGAAATCGAAACCTGTGAACAATCTGGATATGCAGCAAGTCCATATTGCAGTTCAGTAAAAAAAAGCTTAAAACCCGTTGGTATACCACAGACAGAAAACTGTCCATACTGCAATTCCTACACTTTTACCCCGGACGGAAAATTCCTAGCTTCAGTTGAAGACTTGATTAATGAATATGAAGGTTATATGCCGAAATCAGAAAACAGATTCGTACTTCCCCCTTATGTTGAATATTGGTTCAAGAAACAGAATCTACATTATAAATCCTTGCCTCCTTTTATTGAATGGCACAGGGAATCTTCTGAAAACAACATCCACATAGAATTTCCCCAAGAAAATTCTGAAATCATTGTACCTGTTGAACTTGACGGAAAAAAAGGCAGTGTTATATTTGAAGCAGCCGTAAAAAATTCAGGAGCAATTCTCTACTGGGACATTGATGGCAATTATCTTGGATGCACAGAAAAAGAACACAAGATGGCCGTAAGTCCTAATCCTGGACTTCACACATTGACCTTAAGCGATACATCTGGATCCATAAAAAAAAGACAGTTCAAAGTTCTTGAGGAATAATCAATCATATAATAATATTAAATCATCATGAACCAGAATAGCAAAGGCAAAAAAATCCTAGATGCCATCTCAGGCATTTTTTTACCTATAATCAATTTAATCACAGCCGCAAGCATAATAAAAAGCATACTGATTCTTCTTGCAGCAGGTGACATTATTTCAAAGGACGGCGGAACATACAGAATCTTCTATGCAGTTTCCGACGGCGTATTTTTCTTTATGCCATTCATGCTTGCCATAACTTCCGCCAGACAGTTCAAGGCAGATCCCTTCATCGCAATGATGATTCCTTTTGCCTGCCTTTACCCTGCAGTAAGCGACATACTAGAAAACGGAAACAATTTCCAATTCCTTTGCTTTACGGTTCCACCTGCCGTGTACCATTCAAGCGTAATTCCTGTAGTCCTTGCCGTAGGATTCCTTCACTTTGTAGAAATTCCCTGCGACAAATGGCTTCCTGAAGCATTGAAAGGATTTTTAAAACCAATTCTTTCCATGATTATTGTCCTTCCTTTTACTTTCCTGATTTTTGGACCAGCAGGAACCTGGATCGGTGCCATTCTTACAAAAGCATTCTTTGCTATCTATGAATTAAATCCAATTGCGGCAGGAGCTTTCATGGGAGCCATAATTCAGCCTTTAGTGGCCATCGGTGCCCACTGGGCAATCGTACCTGTTGCATTGAACAGTATTGCAGATCGGGGATATGACATCATCATGCCTTTGCTTGCCGGTGCCGTTTATGGACAATCTGGAGCTGCCCTTGCTGTAGGATTAAAGGAAAAATTGAAGGAAAAGAAAACCGTTGCTTTCCAGAGCTGCTTTACCGCTTGCCTTGGAGTAACGGAACCTGCCCTCTATGCAGTTAATCTTCCAAAAGTCAAACCAATGATTTTTGGTTGCGTTGGAGGAGCTATAGGAGGAGCCATGACGGGATATGCAGGAACAAGATGCATTTCCTTTGCTTTTCCAAGCATCATGACAAGCGTTGCCTTTGCAGGACAGGGATTTGCATTGTTCCTTCTTTCAATGGCGGCTGGATTTGCAGCAGGCTTTTTGCTTACCTTCAACTTCTACAGAGTAAATCAATAATCTTTTTGCCTACTTTCCAGTTATCGCCTGCTCCCATGGTAACAAAAAGATAGCCGTCAGGATATTTAGCATCCAAAGGCTGTTCTAGAAGTTCAAGACCCTTCTCTGCAGCTTCGTCAAATTCTTCTGCATAGATAACATTGGAATGATATTTTGAGGCATGATCAGCAAGAATCTTTCCGGTTACACTGGCAGCCTCTGCATTTTCGCGGGCACTTCCATAAATCTTGTTGAGAATAACAACATCTGCACTTTCGAAACTTGAAGCAAATTCTTCAAGCAAAGCAGCTGTTCTTGTATAGGTATGACTCATGAAGTCTACAATGATCTTATGCCCTTTGTAGAATTCCCTGTAGCCAGCAAGAGTAGTTTTAATGGCAGTAGGATGATGACCATAGTCATCAAGGAAAAGAATTTCATTGCCAGCCCTGTTTTTTCCCCGGCCAACAATTTCACTTCTTCTCTTACCGCCTGCAAAAGCAAGGAGTCCTTCCTTAATGATGGAGTAAAAGTCTTCTGGATTTTTCCCTTCTGTTTTGAGCAATTCAACGGCAAGAGCAATGGCTGCACAGGAATTACGAACATTATGTTCACCTGGCACTGCCAGAGCACATTCTCCTAACGACTGTAAGGTAAAGTACTGGCAGCCCTTTTCAACCCTACCAAACGATAGTTTATAATCTCCTTCAGCCTTTACACCGTATGGAATAAGACTAATGTCCGGTCGTTTTTCTTTTGCAATACTTGCTGTTTCTACAGCACCATCATCGTCCGCACAATAAATCAACTGGCCATTTTCCGGAAGCAAACAGGCATAGTCCACAAAGGCATTTTGAATGTCCCTGAAAGTCGGATAATAATCCTGATGATCGCTTTCAACGGATGTAAGGATGATTTTTGAAGGACTGTAAGCCATAAAATGGCGCTGGTATTCGCAGGTTTCAGCAACAAAATATGGATTTCCTGAATTTGCATTGTTCAAGGTACAGGAATTGCCAAAGGATGAAATTATGCTGCCTGCAAGAATCTGAGAATTGAGGGGAAGATGCTTGAGGATTGTTCCTGTAAGACCCGTTGTCGTAGTTTTTCCATGCACACCGCAAATGCCGGCGCTGAAAGCAGTTCTTGAAATAGCACCCAAAGCTTCTGAATAAAGCATCATTGGAATTCCAAGTTCAACTGCCCTTTTAAGGTCCGGGTTTTTTTCTGGATTATAGGCGCTGGAATAAACGACAAACTGAATGTCCTCTGTTACATTGTCGGCAGAAAATTCCTTTGCACAAATGCCGAGTTTTTCAAGGACATCATCTGTATAGAATCTTTCGCTTACATCAGAACCTGAAATCACGGCTCCGCGGGCATTGAGGATTTCAACAAGGGCAACCATACCTGTCCCCTTGATGCCGACAAAATGAAACTTAACTCCATTCAATATTGAAGGCAATGTTATCAAATTAGAATTCATAAAACCATCTCTATATATAAAATCAAATGTTTTTTCTATGGGAGATGATACCACAGATTTAGATTTGCATAAAGGACATTGAAATAATAATTTCTTTACCTAAGGATTATCGCTATATTTATTTTTACAGAAGTTACAGCAAGATAATTGTCATCATATCGGTCGATTTTAATTCTCATTCACATAAATATAAAAAAAACATTGCCACTCCATAAATAAATAAAAAAATCCCTGCACCGTTTGAAAAAAACAAATGCAGGGATTCTTAAAAAATTATTAAAGACAATTTATATGCTGTAAAGTTCGTTTGCCTGACTTATAAAACAGCCGATTCCTTCAGTCCGGTAAAGTTTTCGGAGTTTCAATACAATGGCAGCAATCTTGTCTGCATCTTCCTTGTTGCAGTAAATGATGTACATTGTATTGAGCTGAGGCCAAACAGCATCTCCAAGATGAGGATTGCTGTAGCCTGCACCTTTTACATCATCAATTTTTGAAAACATTTTAGCAACATTGTTGACCTTGAACTCCTCAGAAAAATCTTCTTCCAGAGCCTGGGAACAGATAATCTCAACCCTGTACTTTTTAATTTCCATTACTGAGGAGTCGTTTATTGTAAGAAATTCATCCATAATTATTTACCCTCCCTTTCAAGTTTTTCAAGAATATCTGCTTCTTTCTTTGCTTTTTTAGCAGCTTTCTTTTCTGCTTTTTTCATGCGCCTTGTAATGAACATAAAGTAGATGGAAGGCATGATGAACAGAGTCATCAAAGAGCCGAATGTCATTCCGCCGAAAACTGTAAGACCGATAGGCTGCATTGAGCGTGAACTTTCCGTTGCAAAGAAAGCCATAGGCATAAGGGAAATGACAGTTGTCAAGGTTGACATCAAAATTGGACGGAGTCGGTTTCTTGCAGCTTCTACACAAGCTTCTTCAAGTTCAAGTCCTCGTTTTCTAAGAAGGTTCGTGTAGTCAACAAGAACAATACCGTTGTTAACGATGGTTCCGATAAGAACCAGCATACCCATGATAGAAACAACGCTCAACTGGTTTCCTGTAATTGCATAGATAGTCATAACACCAATGAATGAAAGAGGAATTGTAAGGATAACGATGAACGGATCCACAAGAGATTCAAACTGAGATGCCATGACAACAAAAACCAAGGCTGCGGCCATAAGCATGATAGCAGCAAATCCCTTTACGGCCGTGGTCATTTCTTCCATATCTCCACCGTAATTGATGATGACAGTTTCATCTCTAGGAAGATTTTCTTCAACAATTCTCTGGACATTCTTATATGCAACATCCATGGAAATACCTTCTACCATGGAACATTTAATGGTAATTGTACGGGACTGGTTCTCTCTAAGAATCGTAACAGGAGCAAGGTTCTGCTCATAATGAGCAAAGCTTGAAAGAGGAATCCTCTGTCCCTGTGCATTTACTACGGAAATCTGGTCAAGGTCGTTTAGCTTCTTCCTGTCCCTTTCCGAAAGCTGTACAATTACATCAATATCCTTACCTTTATCTGTATAGCGAGTAGCAGTCTTACCGTTGATTGCAGCATTGATTTCAGAACCAACATTGTAAATTGTAAGTCCCATTTCATACATTTTTGCACGGTCAACAATAATTTCAGCCTGAGGAAGACCATCTTCCTGTTCACTTTCTACTTCGTTAACATAGTCGCCGCATTTTTCCTTCAAAAGGTTTTCAACAAAGCTTGCAGTATTTCTAAGGTTATCAAGATCATCGCACTTGATTGAAATTTCCATTTTTCCTGATGAAGCATTGTTCTGGTTAGTTCCAAACTTCAAGTCTGCACCAGGGAATTTATTGAAATATTTTCTAAGCTTTTCCTTTGCCTTTGCTTCATTGTCGTAACCTGGCAAACGTTCTGCTTCTGGATAGAGAGTATATGTAATGGATCCCTTGTTTGTTTCAGATCCAGAAGAATAAATACTTGTACCACCAACCTGAATTGAGATGAATTTAGTCCCCTTGATCTCATCCTTCGTCATTTCGTACATCTCAAAGATTGTATCTTCTGTTGCATGAACATCAGTTCCCTGTGGAAGGGTAAATTCAACGGAAACAGAGTTTGATGCAGATGAAGGCATAAAGATGAATCCTACAAACTTGATGGCAGCCATTGAAAGTATGAATACAATTACAAGAATCCAAACGCAAAGTTTTCTGTGATGAAGAACTTTACTTACTCCAACTGCATAGGAATTTTCAAGCCACTGGAAGAACCTGTTGAAGGCATTGTTAAATGCATAGGTAATTCCACTCTGCCCTTCGTTTACGATTTTGTCTATTCTAAGAACTGAAGAACACAGAACAGGAACAAGAGCTACGGCAACAATGAGGGAACTCATCAAAGAGAAGATGATTGTAAATGAAAGGTCATTGAACATCTGTCCCATCATTCCAAGCTGTTTCTTGAATAGAAGCATAGGAAGGAAGATACAAACGGATGTCAAAGTTGATGATGTAATTGATGCAACCATTTCCTTTGATCCAAGAATTGCGGCAACTGTAGGCTTTGCATCACGCTGTCGGTAGGCATAGATATTTTCAAGGATAACGATTGAGTTATCAACAAGCATACCGATACCAAGCAAAAGACCGGCCATGGATATCATGTTGATTGTAATGTTATTGAAATACATGAAAAGCAAGGTTACCATAACTGAAATTGGAATTGCCAGACCAATGATGATTGTACTCTTGATGGAACGGAGGAAGATGAAAAGGATAAGGATGGCTAACAAAGCACCCTGAACAACGGAATTAACAACATTGTTGATAGTTTCATTGATGATATCAACAGAATTGTTTGTTTCCTGAAGGTGAATGTCAGACGGCATTTCCTTTTCAAGTTTCTTTATTGCGTCTCTTACGCGTTTACCAGTTGCAACCGAATTTTTACCGCTCTGCTTCTGAATGAGAATCATGACACAAGGTCTTGAATCAAGGTAAGCCAAAGTTGATTCACTTTTGTATCCTTCATAAACATCTGCAATGTCACGAAGGCGAACAGAAAGCAGCTGGGAAGAATGGGCAGCATCAAGCATGTCCACCTTGTATGTGATAACTGTATCCTTAAGGTCTTCTACGGTTTTGTATTTTCCGTTTGTCTTGATGGTATAGTTTGTATCGCCAGAAGTAATGCGTCCACCGGAACTTTGGATGTTCTGAGCGCCGATCATCTGGGCAACGGAAGTGATTGAAAGTCCATAGGCTTCAAGACGGTCACGAGGAATATCGATGTTGATGGACTTTTCGCGTCCACCGATTACGTTGGCGGAAGCAACACCGTCAAGCTGTTCAAGACGCTTAGAAATAATGTCTTCTGCATACTGTCTAAGTTCCTCAGGAGTTCTTTCACCTTCCAATGTAAGGTACATGATTGGCATCATGGAAGGATCGATCTTGATAACAACAGGGGCATCTGCAGATTCTGGCAGGTACCCTCGTATCATGTCGATTTTATCTCGGATGTCACCTCCTGCAACATCCAGATTTACTCCATAGTCAAACTCAAGGAAGATTACACTTGAACCCATGGAAGATTTTGAAGTCATGTTCTTAAGGCCGGAAAGACCAGAAAGAGCAGATTCCATTGTTCTTGTAATGCTCTGCTCCACTTCTTCTGGACCTGCATCATCGTATGTTGTAAATACAAGAACATATGGCATTGTCATGTTCGGATACATGTCCATAGGAAGATTGAATGTACAGTAAATACCCAGTGCAATGGCCATGAAAAAGCACAGGAGCGTAGTTACCGGTTTTTTTACACAAATTTCAGAAATACTCATTAAAATAAATCCTTTATTTAGGGATAATCATCAGAACACAAGTTTCTGACAAATCCTATTTCCTTTCTTCATTGACTACAGCAAGAACAGTTACTGCATCACCCTGATTCAAAAGGGACTGTCCCTTTACAACTACTTCAACACCGGCAGTTACGCCTTCCGAAATTTCAGTATTGTTGTCAACGGAAATACCAAGTTTTACAGGCACCATGTCTACAGTAGACTTACCGCTTTCTGTCTTCTTGTCAGAAACAACAAAAAGATATGGTTTGCCTTCACGCATTACAACGGCATTTGAAGGAAGAACGATTACATCGTGCATGCTTTCTGTAATGAGTTTTACGCGGGCATACATACCTACGCGAACCTTTGGATCTTCTGGGACAATCTTAAGCTTTATTGCCATTGTTCTTGAAACGCTGTCGAGAACAGGACTAACTTCATATACGATGGCATTGAAAACATCAGATGGATATGAATCAAATGTAATTGCAGCCTTTTGGTTAAGTTGGATTCTGCTTACAAAGCGTTCAGGGATATTTACCTTAATCTGAAGGTCCTTTGTATCGCTGATCTTTGCAATGGACATGCTGGGAGCAACAGTTGCTCCAACTGTATATGGGAAAGATGTAACTGTACCGCTTACAGGAGCCTTAACAGGGCTTGCTGCGTAATTCATTCCGGGACGGCTTGCATCTACATAGGCAATAATGTCATCCTTTTTTACCTTGTCGCCAACACTTACAAGAGTGCGGGTAATCTTTCCGTTTGTATCAGGAAGAACATCAATGGCAGATACGGAAGAAACGTCACCGCCGAATTCAAGGTAATTGTCCAGGTTTCCTGACTTTGTCTTAAAGGTATTTACGGCATATACAGTTTCCTGAGCTTCATCACCTTTTTTCTTGTCTTCATCTTTATTGCCTTTGCATGACACCAAAGACAAGGTTGCAGCTACTGCTGCCGTCAAAATTAAAGTCTTCTTAAAGTTCATATTTATTCCCCTTTGTTTTCATTTACAGTTTCAACAGTTTCTGCTTCATCAGAAACCTTTTTAAATTCAACATTAAGTTCCGTTTCAAGATCGAGCAAGGCAGAAATGTAATTGAACTTCTGGTTTGCAAGACCAAGCTTGGCCTGATTAAGCTGATCTTCAGCATCGCGAAGGTCAAGCAATTCTGTAGTACCGTTTCTGTAACTGCGTGCAGTCATTTCGTAAGAACGCTGGGCAAGGCCAATATTTCGTGACATTACATCAATCTGCTCTCTTGCATCAACAAGAGTGTTAACAGCCTTTCTGACATTGATCTTCTGATTTTCCAAAAGCATGTTGCGATTGACTTCAAGTTTCTGAATGGTTGCCTTTGTATCTGCAGCCTGCTGTCTGTTGGCAGAAAATGGAAGAAGATTCGTAAGGTTCCATGCAAGGGTCAGACTGAAACTTCCGTTAAGGTCTTTCCAGCCTCCACCGGATGGAAATCCACCCTTGTCGGCATCAAGGAAATTTGCAAGCATAGGCGTATAAGAGTAGCTCAAGGCAAGAGATGGAACATAAGCACCAAGATTTGCAGCTGTAAGCCCCATCTTTGCAATTTCAATGTTTTTGTCCAGGTTCTGAAGGTCAAGGTTGCAGCTTGAATACAAATTCATAAGCTTGTCATAGTCTGCTTCAATGTATTCAGGATTGATAGAACCTGAAAGCTGAATTTCAGTTCCAACAGGATATCCAATGAGGAATGCAAAAGTATCAATGGAAGCCATGAACTCCTTTTCCAATTTGGAAACTGTAGGCTTCATGTTCTGGTATGCAACCTGAGCCTGCAAGAGTCTGATTTCCGGAACGGCACCGTTCTTGTAGTTTGTTTCAGCCTGAATATAGCGCTGCCTTGAATTTTCAAGGGAAGTTTTCTGAAGCCTAAGATTTTCCTGCTGTAGAAGAAGACCGTAGAAAAGCTTCTGAACGTTAACCTTTATTTCACGCTGAGACTTTTCAAAAGAAAGCTGGCCTACTTCATAATTCTTTTTTGCAATCCTGATCTGTTCGATATAGGCAAAAGAAAAATTCCAACTGGCAGAAACACCAACAATACCAGTCCAATGAAGGCTTTCAGTTTGCACAAAAGCAGGAACCTCCTTTGATTCAAGGGAATCACTGCTGGACCTGTTCATTGTTGCCGTTGCATTCACAGAAGGCAAAAGAACATTCCATCCATACTTTCCTGCCCTTTCTTTCATGGCAAGGTCAATGTCAGCAGCCTTCATTGAATTTGAATTTTTAAGGGCAAATTCAACGGCCTGGTCCACTGTCAGATTTACGACATTGCTTTTTTCTTCCTCTGCAAAAATCATCGTTTCCAAAAGAGAAAAAGCAAGAAGCTGAAGCACAAGTTTTTTAATCATTACTTTCATTTTCTATTTCCAACTCCTTTTTCCATCATTATCAAAATATCCTTTAACATCGCCTGAACAACTTCAGGACTAATTTTTTGCTTTCTCGTATGCATGAACAAAACTACCGGTATCATCATGAACCATGAAGCAATTATCCTTTTGTCCTCAATTGGCAACCCCAAATCAGGGAACTTGTCATACAATTCTATGTTTTCAAAATACCTGCTGAAAATCTGCTGTTCATATCCTTTATCATGAATAATTTCATTGACAGAATGAATCTGAAACCACTGGCAAACGGTCAGCACTTCCGGTTTTTTCATGTAATAAAGCAGCGCAGTTTCCATAATTACATATCCCCTTTCTGCATTTGACTCTGCATGGGAAATGTTTTTTTCAATGACCTGATACAAACTTTCAAATTCTTCCTGAATCAGGGATCCTATCATCTGAGTCTTGTTCTCATACATGTCATATATGCTGCTTTTTGCAAGGCCAATGCCATGTGCAACTGATTCTACGGTAATTCCCTTGAATCCTTTTTCTTTAATGATATCGGAAATGGAAACAAAGACCTTGTCGACGGGCTTTACAGACTTCATGTTGTCGCAGCAAATTTCATCCAAAGTTGCCATCCGGGATACAGACAGAGTTTCAGTTTCCTGCCCAAGACCATTTTTAAAAAAACTGCTTATTTTGGATGCATAGGAAACAACATCAGAATAGGAATCAAAAACATTCTGTTTTTCAGTCACCCTGTTTCGGAGTACAGCAAAAAACATTATGTTTCCCCCAAGATAAATGGCTCTTTTGTAATTTTCCATATTAGTTACCGACCCGTCGGTAGCAAATATATGATCAAAAAAAGAAAGCCCCATTTTTTTGAATCTAAAAAGAACTTTATCAAGGGCAAAATCTACCTGGGTAGAAATTAAATAAAAAAAATATTCTTTATGAGTCAAAAGAAGAATCATTATGTCTTCTATAAAACCCAAAAAATTCTCTCCTTTTCCATGTTCAATCTTTGAAAGAACAGAATAAATGTCACAAAACACCCTTTCTACCATCACCTCGTCAAGTTCCTGCTTATTCTTGAAATGCCTGTAAATTGCAGGTTTTGTAATGCCAGCCTTTGACGCAATCATGGATAACGAAACATTTTCCATAACAGGTTTCGTATAAAATGAGAATGCTGATGAAATGATGATTTCCCTAGTGTTTTCCATTTTATTGAATAACTATTACCGACTGGTCGGTAACTTAATACAAGTTATACAATTCTAAAAAAAAATTCAAGCCTTTGAAAATAAATTTGTGTTATCAGAACGGTAAGTTTTGCCTTAATCAGCGCTTTTTTCGCCTTCGGCTTCAACAGTCTTATCAAAGAAAACGGCAACAATCTTGCCGTCAACTTCATTAAGGCTTGTAATGCTGTATTTTGAATTGTTTTCAATGAGCCAGTTATCGTAGGCAGTCCAGTCCGGGAATACCTTTGTTTCTTCGTTCATTTTCTTTTCCCCTACATGTTTTCGTAAGTCTGAACATTGTCTTCAAGATGCTCGATTTTAACGCCTGCAGTTTTGAACATTTCCATGCTGTCCTTTTCATCGTGGTAATGCTTTTCGCATACTACTCTCGTAATCCCACAGTTAATGATGAGCATGGCACAGGTACGGCATGGAGTCATGCGGCAATATACTGTTGCACCGTCAATGGGAATGCCGCGCTTGGCCGCCTGACATATGGCATTCTGCTCGGCATGAACGGTCCTTACGCAGTGCTGTGTAATGCTACCGTCATCGTGAATCATCTTCTTCATCAGGTGACCTACTTCGTCACAATGAGGAAGTCCCGCAGGTGAACCTACATATCCAGTAACGAGAATCTGATTGTCCTTGGCAATAACGCACCCACTCCTACCGCGGTCACAGGTAGCGCGCTTTGCAATGGTACGGGCCACTTCCATAAAATATTCATCCCATGTAGGGCGAACATATTTTTCATCTGCCATAATCAATTCTCCTGATTTATTTTAAGTCCACCGTTAATGCGAAGGCATGCCACCATTCTTTCAAGCCATGGATGGCGTGCCCAATGATAAGCAATAAAATTAGAAAAAATCTCCACGGAGGGAGATTATTCTCATTTTACTGCTTCAAAAATAATGTCTGCAATAAAGATTGCTGCAAGTACCCAGGTAGCAACAGGAATGTCCTTTGCCTTCTTTCCTGAAACCTTAGCAATCACATAAGCAATCATTCCGAATGCAATACCCTTTGCAATCGAATAAGCACAAGGCATAACAAGGATTGTAATGAATGCAGGGATACCTTCTGTAGGATCCTTCCAGTCAATGTCCACAACCTGCTGGAGCATAAGGAAGCCAACAAAGATAAGAGCTGGAGCTGTTGCAGCACCTGGGATAAGGGCAAAGATTGGTGTCATGAAAAGTGCAAGAAGGAAGAGGACACCTGTTGTTACAGATGTAAGGCCTGTACGGCCGCCTGCAGCAACACCAGAGCTTGATTCAACATAAGATGTAACTGTAGATGTACCGAGACATGCACCAACTACTGTACCGATAGAGTCAGACATGAGGGCTGCCTTTGCGCTTGGAATGTTGCCCTTTTCGTCAACAAGACCTGCCTGCTGTGTAACGCCCATCAATGTTCCGACTGTATCAAATAGGTCAGTAAAGAGGAATGTAAATACAATTACAACAAATTTGATTGAAAGGATTCCTGCAAAGTCAAACTTGAAAAAAAGTGGAGCTGCAGGAAGGCTGAATGGTGCCCATCCCTCAGGAATTGAAGTAACGCCAAATGGAATGCCGATTACAGTTGTTGCAAGGATAGCAATGAGGATTGCCCCAGGAACCTTGAGGAGGTAAAGAACGATTGTAATGATGAGTCCAATCATTGCCACAACAGCAGTTGTATGCTCCATGTCAAAGTTTACGAAACTGATGGTTGTACCTATGCCGCCGACAACGATGCCTGCATTTGAAAGACCGATAAGGGCGATGAAAAGACCAATACCTACTGCTACAGCCTTCTTCATGCCTGCAGGAATTGCGTTGATGATCTTTTCACGGATTCCAAATACGGAAAGAACAATAAAGATGATACCTTCGATAAGAACAGCTGTAAGGGCAAGCTGCCATGAACATCCCATTTCCTTACATACTGTGAATGTAAAGAATGCATTGAGTCCCATTCCAGGAGCAAGTGCTACAGGAAGGTTTGCCCACAAAGCCATAACAAGAGTTGCAATGGCAGATGAAATTGCAGTTGCTGTAAATACTGCAGGGAATGTCATTCCGTTGCCAACTGCGCTGAGCATTCCTGGGTTTACGGCTAGAATATATGCCATAGCAAGAAATGTTGTGATACCAGCAACAATTTCCTTAGAAACTGTGGTTCCCTTTTCCTTAAGTTTAAAGAACTTTTCCATATTTTCCTCCATCAGAAAAAGTAAATGCATTATAGCATTTTGGACGGAAAAACTAAAGCAGCAAATGGAAATGAAACTGGCATTTGGATTGCAACACCGGTTCCCGGCTGGCAATGACGGCCCCGTGCTCGACACGGCAATCTCTTGTATTGCAATTAAATGGATTTTCGGTTCAAGCCTGAAAATGACACTTTTTGAACTTATTGGTCATCCCCGTCGATTAAAAATCCGCATCCATTCGGATTTTTAATCATTCCACCCCATTCCAGCAGTAAGTACAAAGCTTGCTGTGGTCAAGGCCCGTGCTGTTAAGCATATCGTCAAGACGATGGAACCTGAGGGTCGTAAAGTGAAGCTGACTGCGGATTTCTTCCAGCATCTTTGCATATTCAGGAGTATCAGGATCACAGTATTTTGCAAGAACTTCGTCACTTACATTTTCACCCTCAAACTGGCGTACGACACGGCGTGCAATAAGATCCATTTCGCTCTTTGAACGGCTGAAGTTAAGGTACTTGCAGCCGAACATGATTGGTGGACATGCCGGACGAACATGAACTTCCTTTGCTCCACTTTCATAGAGGAAGTCTGTGGTTTCCCTAAGCTGAGTTCCGCGGACAATTGAGTCATCAATTAAAAGGATGCTCCTGTCCTTGATGAGCTGCTGAACTGGAATCAACTTCATGTGTGCAATGAGGTTTCTCTGGTTCTGGTTTGTAGGCATGAAAGAACGAGGCCAGGTTGGAGTATACTTGATGAATGGACGGCTGAAAGGAACACCGCTTTCATTTGCATAGCCAACGGCATGAGCAGTTCCAGAATCAGGGACACCAGCAACGCAATCAGGCTTAATGTTGTTTTCCCTGTCGCGTCTTGCAAGGTATGCACCGCAATTGTACCTCATCTGTTCAACATTAACGCCTTCATAGCAGGCTGTTGGATAACCGTAGTAAATCCAGAGGAACGTACATATCTTCATCTTGTCGCCAGGCTTTTGAACCTGCTCTACTTTTTCAGGAGTTACAAAAACAATTTCCCCTGGACCAAGTTCCTTATAGTCCTTGTAGCCAAGGTTAAGGTATGCATGGCTTTCAAAGCTTAGGCAGTAGCCGTCTTCTTTCTGTCCAAGAACAAGAGGAGTTCGGCCAAGCTTATCGCGTGCACCATAGATGCCTTCCTTTGTCATTACGAGCATTGTAATGCTGCCCTTGATTTTTTCCTGGACATTCTTGATGCCGTCAGCAATGGTATTCTTCTGATTTATAAGGGCAACGATA
The DNA here is from genome assembly GCA_018384055.1 of Treponema sp. GTDB lineage: Bacteria > Spirochaetota > Spirochaetia > Treponematales > Treponemataceae > Treponema_D. Next base: position 6,420 of record JAHAZL010000102.1, on the reverse strand, counting down.
AGTTCAGTCTGGTTGATTTCACCGCCGGACATTTCAAGAAAGTGTGTCTTGGATGCATCAAGTATATCCTGAACAAGTTCATCTTTGTTTGTAACGATGCCTACTGTAGTAATTGCAAAACTTCCAAGATGGCTGTGGACAAGCAAAGGCTGAGCTTCGTAGTCGGAAATACATCCGATGCCAAGCTTTCCGTGCATACCGTTGATATCGCTGTCAAACTTTGTTCTGAAAGGAGAATTTGAGATATTGTGGATGGAACGTTCAAAAGTTCCGTCCTCACCAAGAACCGCAAGGCCGCCACGACGCGTACCAAGATGACTGTGATAGTCCACGCCAAAGAAAAGGTCCAGAGAACAATCGCTTCTGCTTGCAACTCCAAAAATTCCGCCCATAATGCAACCCCAAATTTTACAAAAATTAAGCAAATACTACCAAGAATGAGGCTTTTTTTCAATTATTTTTGATTTTCTGGAGAACCATTTCATTAACAAAAGCCTGTAAGTAACGATTTTTTCCGAAATAAAGAACAACAATAAAATTGTCATTGTTGAAGGGTTTGGTTGAAAATAAGGTTTTATGATTTAAAATCTTATATATGAAGAAATCTAGATTCTCATCATGCCAGAAAGACATATCTTCAATATTAAATAGACTCAATACGACAGTTCTTGTCATAAGCCTTTTCGTGCTGACTGCAGTCAACCTTCTTTTTATTTATGTATCTACTGTAAAAATCATGACAACAATTCTGAAGGAACAGGCAAAAACCGGTGCAAAACGAATCGAATGGGTAGTAAAATCCTATAAAAACATAGCTCAGGGCATAGGTTCCATTCCGGAACTTTCCGCCACCCATATTTCAACAAAAGCAAAGGAAGTTATTCTTGCCAACAAAGCAAAGGAATATAAGCTCATAAGATCTAAAATAGTAAAGACCGACGGGTATTCGGATATGGACGACTATTTCCGAGGAGACAGGGATTACTTCAAGGAAGCCCTTAAAGGAAATGTAAGCATAAACGACCCCATCATTTCTCGAACGGACGGTAAACTACACCTTATCATAGGAGCCCCTGTGTGGAAAAGCGGAATTTACAACGGAAGAATTGATTCCGTGCTTTTCTGTGCCATCGGAACGGAAACCATCAACAACATCCTTAGGGAATTTGAAATCTCTCCCAATTCTAACATCTATATGATCGGCAAAAACGGAACAACCATTGCCAGTCTTGATGAGCAGAAGGTTCTTTCAAAGTACAGCAACATAAAGGAATCTAAAAACAACAGGAAACTGAAGAAAATAGCTGAGTTTGAAGAAGATACCCTTGAAGGCAAAAGAAAATCCATGTACATTTTAAGTAACGGGTCACTTCACACATACAGCAGTCATCTCATTGATGGAACACCAGGATGGGCCCTCATCATTGACTCCCCTGTTTCAGACTTTCTTTCCACATTCAGGGTTGCAATGATTTTCATCGTTTCAATTTCAATTGCCATCATATTTGTTTCAAGGCAGCTCATCAGAAAACATTCAAGAATCATTTCAGAACCTGTAAAGCAAATGGCAGAGCGACTGAGGCAGGCTTCAATCGGAGACTTCAAGACTGATGTCAACATGGAAGATTCCATCGAGGAAATCAAGATTATTGCAAGTGCAACTCAAAGTCTCATCAACAGAATGGATTCTGTTCTGAACGGAATATCCTCTGACTTTGCAACTTCAAATCTTGAAAGCTTCATCAATTTCGGAGATTACATCCCAATAAACGAAAATTTTGAAAAAGTCATGAAAGTACACCTCTGCCTTATGGATAACCAGATGAACAAAATCGTGGGATCCGTCAATGACAAGTCTGAAAAATCCTTTTCGGCCGCAATATTAATAAACAATAAATCTGTAGGAAAGTATGTCATTTCACCAGCAGAAGACTGTACGGTTTCCGATGAATGCCTTCAGGTAATTGTTGACAATCTTGCGGACCTTATAGGACACATCATAGGAAGCATCATCAGCAGAGAGATTCAATACAAAGCCCTGGAAAAGAATAACTTAATCAACAGCGAAAAGAACCAGCAGCTTTCCGAAAACCTTGCAAAGGAACTTCTTGCATGGGCAAAAGAAATCAAGGAAAACGATGCAGGCAGCGCAAACCTTAACCTGAAAAAAAACTATGAAATCCTCGAAAAAAAGGCAATCGCCTTCAACAGGACAATTCATGAAAATGCAGAATTCTCAAGATTTACAAATTTCAACTATACCCTCAATGAAAGCGACTACAATCTTTCATATCTTCTTGAAAACATTGAAATAAGAACGGGGAGAAATGCAGAGGCAAAAGACAACATTACCATAAGCGCAACGGAAAGACCTGAGGAAGTTCTTTTTGGAGACAGGGAAGCCATAGAGAAGATTGTCACAAGAATCATCCTATACCTTGAAAGCAAAAATCCAGGTTCTCACATCAACACAATCTGCTCCGTTGGTAAAGACAAATTCGGCCATAAACTTCAATTCAAATTTATTGTTGAAAACTACAGTTTTTCTGAGGAAGAACTTAAGATCCTTACTTCCATCGAAACACCGGGAAAACATTCGAATATTGATCTTCAAACCGAACACATAAAAATTGTTTCCGCCTACAATCTTCTTTGGCATCTGAACGGGTCTGCACGCACCCTTTCTGCCGACGAATCTGTCTACAAACTTCTTGTGGAAATTCCACAGCTTTAAGGACGCAGGCATAAGGATTATTAAATATGAAGGATATGGATTATAAAACACTCGTAGAATATTTTGAAAAGATCTGCGGTAAAATCAGGATCAGCCACGACATAAAACCTGATGAATTCGGGCGTAATCTTTCTGAAGTCTGTACATACCTGAGAGTCGGTAAAATTGAAGTAAACAAAACTATTCACGGAGACAACAGGCACGGTGAAATGGGACCTGAAAATGCAATTTGCTTTGAATCCAAAAACTTCGATTCCAAAAGGTTTTATAATACAGACTCTATTTCCACAGGTTTGGTAGATGCAAAATACAGTTTCTATCAGATTAAAGGCGATGACCTGCCATTTACCGATGAAGAAAAAAACATAATGAAGATACTGAGCGTACTCATTTTCCTTTTTTCTGGAAACCTGCTTCTAACCAAGCATCTTAACCATGTAATTTTCCATGACATCAGGTTTAAGGATGTATACAACCCGGCTTTCATTCATTTTAAGCTGGGAGAATACATAAAGGACGGCAGAATTGGCGATTATGGTATCCTTCAATACAATATACAGGGCTTCAGCCTCATAAACAAAAAGCTAGGTGAAAAACCCACTACGGAAATCCTGGAAAAATACCATGAAGGCCTGACAAAAATTTTTGAAAATGATCCCGACAAAAAAGGCTTCGATATAGCCCTTGGCGGTGACAATGGATTCATTGTATTCCGAAAAGAACTGAAGGAAGAAGTTTTTGCATACCTTAGCTCTGCTGAATTCAGGGTAAAAAATGAAAAAGGCGAAGAAGAATTCGTAGTATTGAAATCCAGGTTCGGCTACAACATGGAGCTTGAAGGCTTTTCCACAAGCCACCAGATTCTCGCAACTGCAGGGCAAGCCTTGAACAGTGCACGAAAAATTCCAGGAACAAGGTTTCTTGAATACGATGAAACTTTCAGAAAAAAATTCGAAATGGATCGCAAAATTGAAAACTGGTATACGGATGCCCTCATCAAGGAAGAATTTCTTGTTTACTATCAGCCAAAAGTTGATCTGCACAACTACAGTCTAAAAGGTGCAGAAGCCCTTGTACGATGGATCCATAACGAAATAATGATTTATCCGGACCAATTTATTCCTGTTCTTGAAAACAACCAGACCATAAAATATCTTGATCTTTACATGCTGAACCATGTCTGTCAGGACATCAAGAAATGGCTTTCAGAAGGAAAAGAAGTACCTCAGATTTCAGTAAACCTTTCCAGGGCAACCCTTGCAATGAGCAATCTTGTGGATGTGATTACCTCTACAATTGATAAATATGAAATTCCCCGTTCATTAATTCAGATTGAACTTACGGAATCTGCATCTGACGCAGACAACGAAGTTCTTCGTCCTCTTGTTACAGGATTGAACAGAGAAGGTCTAAGCACTGCCGTCGATGACTTTGGTACAGGATTTTCATCCCTGTCACTCATAAAGGAACTTCCATGGGATGTCATCAAAATAGACAAATCACTCCTTAAGGGTGCACATAAGGATGGAAGCCGTGACCAGCTTATGTTCAAGTCCATTATTTCCATGGCTCAAACTATGGGCCTCCACTGCATTGTTGAAGGCGTAGAAACAAAAGATGATGTAAGAATCCTGAAGGAAAGCGGCTGCTACATGGCCCAGGGATATTATTTCAGCAAACCTAAACCAAAGGCAGATTTCGAAGCTCTTCTATCCACAAAATAAAAAAAATCCGTTACCCCATTCAACTAAAGGTAACGGACCATTCAATTCAATTCAATTCAATTAGGAAGCGATTATTTGATTTCATTTCTAAGGATTTTCCTGATGAGTTTTCCGTCAGGGCTAAGGTCCTTTTCTGTCCAGCCACCCTTTCCGTCCCTATCCTTGTTGAATCCAAGAATGCCTGAATCTTCCCCCTTATTGTTAACTGCCCAGTTTGCCCATGAAATGTTGTTCTCTTCAAAGAACTTCATCCATTCAAGGGTAGACTTTTCAAAAACGCCACCATCACCAGAAGCCATGGTTGTCCCCCATTCAGTACAGAAAACAGGTGCACCAAGCTTAAGGGCTTCCTTGATGTTCTTTCTATCTGTTTTACCGTGTGTACCAGCGTAGAAATGAACTGTATACATGATGTTGTCAGCCTTGATAGGATCCTTTGCAGCCAGTTGTGGCTGTGAACTCCACACCGGTGTTCCTACGATAATGATGTTGTTGGGATCATTTGCACGGATAGTCTTGATTACCTGTTCTGCATAAGGCTTGATGCTGTCCTTCCAAGTAACCTTTTCCCCGTTAGGTTCATTGCAGATTTCGTAAATGATGTTAGGATAAGAACCGTATGTCTTTGACATTTCATCAAAAAATTCCTTTGCCTGTTCAACATGAGCAAGAGGATCCTTTGTACCAAGAACATGCCAGTCGATGATTACATAAACGCCAAGCTTGATTGCAGCTTCAACAGAGTCAGTAACCCTTGTCTTAATAGCCTTTGAGCTTAAATATCCGCCTTCAGAAATGTACATGGCAGCACGCCAAAGCTGGCAGTTCCAGTCATCCCGAAGCCAACCGATTACATTTTCGTTGGCAAATTTTCCATACCACTGGAGGCCATGGGAACTCATTCCCCTAAGCTGAACCGGCTGACCATCCTTGTTGCAAAGATCAGTACCGATTACCTGAAGCTGACCGTATCGTTCAACAACAGTCTTCCCGTCCTCAACGGCTAGTTTTGTATCATTTTTATATTTGTTTGAGCATGATGCAAAAAGCAAAACGGCAGAAACAGTAAAAATTGCAGTCTTAAAAAGTTTCATATTACCTCCAATTGTTTCACTAAAATTATCATATACAAGGAACCATATTGCAACTTAATATTTTAAAAAAATATCAAATTTTTTATATCTACCTACCCTAGAATTACTAACATTTAAAAAAAATCATTTATTTTTTAAAAATGTTATTGACAAAACAAATGCAATTCTGTATATTCTAATCATCGCAACGCGGTAGTCGTATAATGGCTTATTACCCCAGCCTTCCAAGCTGGAGACGAGGGTTCGATTCCCTTCTACCGCTTAAAACCTTAGCAGTTTTGCTAAGGTTTTCTTTTTTTAAACTCTTTCTATTGCTTTGCTTGATGCCGGGAATCGACCCCTGCGGGTTCTGCCGGACAGCCACAGCACCTTATCTTCATAAACCTGCTGTTCGTCCACTCAACTATTATCCCAGCAATTGCAAAAGAAATGGCTGAAATAATTATTAATTTCAAAATACAAGTTCTTTAATTTTGTCAACCGCAAGTTGTTTCAGCAACTGAGGATTTACAAAACTTTCGCGCAAGCGAACACGTAAATAAATAGAGTTTTTGCAAAAAAAACTCGAGTTAAAATGAATAGTGCCATCTGCACTATTCATTTTAAACGTTCTCTTATTTTCAATTATTTATTTTTTGTTATAATATAATCATAATCTTTAATTTTTTGGGGAAAAAATGCATTATTTCAAACTACAAATTGGAAGTCTTTTTGTTGTTCTTTTTATAACCATTGATTATGTTCGCCAAACAAGGTGTAAAAACAGAAATTTAAGTTGCAACAAATTATTTGATGCACTTCTGATTGTAAGTTCATGGTTCATTTTCTTTGATGGACTCACCGCATGGACTGTAAATCATCTTGATAC
>JAHAZL010000098.1 GCA_018384055.1 Treponema sp. | reverse complement strand
GAACGCCCTTTCCGGATTGCTTGATAAAATCCTCATGAAGGAGATGAACTCAAGCCAGCTTTTGTTATGGTATACTTTTTTCATGGTTGTATACTATGCAATCTATGCTCTCGTAAGAAGGGTAAAGGTAAGCAGAAGCGTGTGGAAAAACATCTGGGTATGGTTCCTTGCCGTTGGAATAATAGTCATGGACAAATCCCTTTTCATCGCCAACGCATATCCTGAAAGTCAGATTACCGTCATGACATTGATAAAGCAGTCAAGCGTAATCATCGCCATCATAGGCGGAAAATTCGTTTTCAAGGAAAAGAACATTCTTCATAAAATTATTTGTGCGGCTATCATCGTTACGGGAATCCTCATCGGCATAATGGGGTAGGGCAGTGGGGAAAATAAAAGGATTCCTCAAGATAATCAGTTTTCTGGTTCTCCCGTTTTTTATTTTACGACAATATAAATGCTTTCAATAATTTTATCTGCAGTCGTAAGGTTTTCCCTGCTTCCCGAAAATTCAAGGCTGATTTCCTTTTCTGTTCCGTCTGCAACAAGTTCACCGCAGTACAAAACCGCCGGCTGTCCGTCTACACCGGAATTCTTTTTTGTATAATATTCGTTGTAGTCAAAGCTCTGGTTTGCCTGGCATTTGAAAACATAGGATTTCCCTTTTTCAAGAGGCAGGTCCTTTTCAATTACGATGCCTTTCTTTGGTGTTGCTCTTGTAGTTGCATCAAGTTCTTCTTTAGGAATTTTTACGGCAGGATTTTGTCCCTTTGCCCTGTACCAGTCAGGCAAAGCTTCCGGTCTTCCGTTTTTAGGAGACCCTATCCATTTGTTTCCAGAAGCTTTTTTTGTTACAAAAAGTGTGTCCACAAAATTACCTTCTGAATCTTCAATCCATGCTGCAAGCTGTGGTGCACGGTTGGAGTAAGCCTCTCCAGGATTTACTGCAATGCTGATTCTCTCTGCAAACATTGCAGATGAAACCAATGTTACCAAAATTAATTTTGACAATTTCCTTTTCATAATTTTATCTCCTTAGATTTTTTTCAACTGTTCCTTTTTTATGAAACTTCCGCTAAGAACTAGAACTTTTATGATTTTTCTACAATAAGGGTCGATATCATCATTTCTATGAATCTGTCTGTGAAAGCAATTCCTTCGTTCCAGAAATCAGGATCAGCCCTTTTTGTAATGATGGATTCAATGCATCCCCACATTCCGGAAATTATTATTCCAGTATCAAGGTGAATGTCATTGCCTTTGTAGAGGTTCTTGTCATTGCATTCGGCAAGAAGGTTTTCTCCCATCCTGTTGCATACATAAAAATTCATGATGTCTTCGTCACCAATGTTTTCTTCAAGCTTTGAAAAAATCAGTACGGCAACCTTTGGTTTTTCAAAACACCAGTTTCTGTATACTTTCAGAGCTGTTATGATTTTTTCAACAGGGTCATCCATTTCTTTTATGGCTCCCTTCATTTTTTCTGCAAGTTCTCCAAGGCAGGATATGGATATTTTCATGAAGAGTTCATTCTTGTCCTTGTAGTAGTTGTAGATTGAGGTTGCGCTGATGTTGCATTTTTTTGCCACGTCACGCATTCCGATTTCTGCAGGTTCTTTTTCCATAAGAAGTTCGATGGCCATCTGGAGAATCTGGTTTTCAAGTTCTTTGTTAGGTAATCTCATAACAAGGTTAATTTAACATTGTTAATTTATAATGTCAATACGCATTTATGAAAATAATAAAAAATCAGCTCCCACTGGGAACTGTGTCAAATCCACTCCGGTGCGCCCTACGGTTGCAAGTCGTGTATTGACACAAACCCCAGTTCCGCTGGTTTTTATTTCTAAGTTTTATTGACATTATGAAATTTTGGATGGGGTAGGGTAGGTTTTACCGGTGGTTTAATTTTCTGCAAAGTTGTATTGTTCTTCACATGATTAAAGGCTTTGTTTTTGATATGGACGGTGTACTTCTGGATACGGAATCGGTTTGTGACAGAACTTGGAAACTTGCTGCAAAAGATTTTGGAGTTGATGACAAAGATGCCATGAGGACCATTTCTCTTTGCCGCGGAACCAACAAAAAGACAAGCCGGGAAATTATCCTTAGGGAAATTGGACCGGATTTTGATGTGGATGCCTTCATGAAAACAACTTCTGATTACTTTAAGAAAATTGAAGCAGAAGAAGGTATCAGTACAAAACCTTATGCCAAGGAATGCCTTGCTTATCTTAAGGGAAAAGGATACAGACTTGCCCTTGCTTCTTCTACAAGACAGGTTGTTGTTGAAAGGGAATTGAAGACAGCTTGTCTCTATGATTTTTTTGAAACTCTTGTTTGTGGCGATATGGTGGCAAACAGCAAGCCGGATTCTGAAATTTATGCTACTGCCGTAAGAAACCTAAATCTGCTTCCGGAAGAATGTGTTGCAGTTGAAGACAGTCCAAATGGACTTAAGAGCGGAAAGGGAGCTGGTCTTGTTTCTGTTATGGTTCCTGATAGGGTAGGGCCAAGCGAAGAGACGGAGAAAATAACGGATTATCTTTTTGATTCTCTCAAAGGGATAATTGATAATTTCTAGATTAAGAATTTTTATTCGAGGGGCCTGCAGTATTTTTCTGCTGGCTTTTCTATTTTTTGTCCAATTTTGATTGCTACAAATTCTTTAAATTCATAAATTCCATATAAAAATTTTCTAAATTTATGAATAGTGAATTTGTTTCATGTGAAACATTGAATTCTGCACCACTTATCCACAGTGCAGGATTATATCTGTCTGTAATTTAAATCTATATAATATATAGATTTGCACGTGATTAAGTATGTTTTCTGCCACATTTTTCGCCAAGTTTTCCACATTTTTTGATGATAAAGGGGTAATTCGGCATAAAAACTCTTTTGTTTCGGAATTTTTATAGTGAAGAATTTTTTTTGCAAGCAACCGTCTTGGGATTCCCATCGAAAAGGATTGTATTTTTCGCTTCCCGTTGCTTACATTATCTTTTGTCAAAAGTTTTAATTAGTGTTTCACGTGAAACAGCTGCCTGGTTTTGGCTCTTTTACATTGAGAATGTTTCATGTGAAACAATATAGAAATTTTCGATTTAATTTTGAAAGAAAAGTGAGGGGGGGGTAAACACTTAAGTTTGCAGACAGTTGGTTTTGTTGCGGAAGGATGTTGACTTAGAGTTCTCGATGCAATGAAAGTTGGATAAGTATGTTTTGTCTGTTTTGTTTTAGTAAAGCGGTAAATTTTGTTTCACGTGAAGCAATGCCGTGCCTATTTTGCTTCTAAAAGATTTTCATTGACAAATATGAATGGCAAGCAAAGCTTTCAGTATAGTTGTTCCAGGTTGAATTTTGTTTCTATTTTTGATGGATAATAATAGTTGTCGGGCGAAATTTATTTTTGGGGTGTTTCCAGAGCATTGTGCTTTTTATTTCTAGATGTGTTTTCGAATTAAATTATACTTTGCCAAGTACTTGTTTTTATTGTTACCAGTATATTTTTGGTGTTTTGGAGTCTTGGTCTGCGTGAAGTTGTTTCACGTGAAACATTGCCGTGAAGTCATTAACTCATATTTATTGGACAGCCCTTTTTTACGAGGTCACTGAAAAAGGTGTCATTCCCGTGCTTGACGCGGGAATCCATTTGCGCAAATCCTTAGGTTGCAAAGAAATAGATTATCGGGTCAAGCCCGATAATGACAATTGCAGAAGTTTTTCAGCGACCTTCTTTTTACTTCTGTATTTTTTTAGATTTTATATCTTAAAACTTTGGATCCTCTTTCTGGTGTCCATTTTTCCTTTCTCTGCTGAGGAAGTGTGGAAACTTCGGATGGAATAAATCCAAGGTTTTCAAACCAATCCGAAGTTTGGGTTGTAAGCAGGAATAGACCGGAAGCTTTCATTTCCTTTGCCTGTTTCACGAGAAACTTTATCATTTTTGGACCGATTCCGATGTTTGAGCAGGTTTTATCAACAGCAACAGCTGCAATTTCCATCTGTCCGTCAGGGTATGGAATCAGGGCGGAGCAGGCACGAATTGCACCGTCAAGTTCATATACAATGTAGTTCTGGTACTGGTTGTCCAGCTGTTCTTTCGTTCTCTGTAAAAGGATACCCTGATTTACGAAAGGCTGCATGAGGGTGATAACTTCGGAAATGTCGTCCCTTGTCATTTGCCTAATCTTTCCATAGTTGTTTGTGTAAATCATGGTGCCTGAACCAAGGTCGCTGAAGATTTCACATGGAACAGTTCCGTCTATGGATCCGTTGATAATGTGTACACGGTCAACGCCTTCGTTGCAGGCTGTCTTTGCAAGTTTCAGCAAAGTAAAGATTGTTTCACATGAAACAGTCTGCTTATCTTTAAAAACTACCAAAGGTTCGGTAGAATTTTCCGAAATTTCCATGGAATTTACCAATGCTTTGTTTGTTTCTATGAATTGATCAACTTCTTCAATGTTCATTGCCGGAACGGTACCTTCTGCCGAGGTTCCGATGTTTTCCGGAATCGTAAAGTTGTCTGAAGAAATTTCTGCATCTGACACCATGTAAAAAAGCTTGTCGGCTTTCAGGTGGATGGCAATTTGCTGGCTCAGCTGTACTGATGAAATGTTGTAAGGTTTTCCTGCTGCACTCCATCCGATGCAAGGAAAGATGGGAATGAATCCATTGTCAAGAATTGTCTTTACGGCGTCAATCTGAAGCTTGTCTATTTCTCCGCTGGTACCATAATCGAAACCATCGATGACACCCTTGCTTCTTGCTCTAACCCAGTTGCCAATTACCGATGTAACTTTTTCTCCGGCAAAGGAAGTCATGATCTGGTTTGAAACATCAAAGGCAGCCATCTTGATCAAAGGCATTGCTTGCGGTGGAGTGATGCGGCAGTTGTTGTGGAAAGACCATTGAATTTTTGCCTCTGTCAAAATCTCACTGATTCTCTTTGCAGCACCAGGAACAAGGATTACCTTCAGCCCTGCTTCGTGGATCAGGCAGATGTCGCGGATGTGGCTTGAAAAATTCGGGCTGTCCAAAAGCCTGTCGTCAAGATAAACGACAACAACGGCATTTCTGAATTTCTTTATGTAGCGGATTACGTCGCGGATTCTGTCCGCCTTTTCGTGGATCAAAACTTCATTCATAGAAAAAAAGTATCACTATGCAGAGTAAAATTCAATGAAAGTTTTATTATGACAAAATTTAAGAAAATGTCATAATAAATATACTGGTAATTTTCTTAAAATAAACTGAAAACAAAATTTTACAATCTTATAAAGAAAATTATAATGAGTTCAAAAAAAAGGAGAAAAAATGAAGGCACTGGTAATAAATTGCAGTCCCGTCAGAAATGGGGCTACGGCAGAAATGGTAAAAATCGTAAGCGAAGAACTGAAGGAAAAATATGAAGTAAAATCCATCTGCATCGACGATTACAAAATTGAATTCTGCAAAGGATGCAGAACCTGCCACGAAACGGCGAAGTGCAATTTGAAGGATGATTTTCTGTCTGCGGTAAAGGAATTCGAAAATGCAGATGTAATCGTTTCCTGTGCTCCTTCCTATTGGGCAGATGTTCCCGGTCAGTTCAAGGTGTTCATCGACAGGTGGACTCCCTGGTGCAACACTCATGACCCCCACGCAAAATTACTGACAGGAAAAAAAGGTTATTCCATCGTTCAGAGAACGGGACCTGGGATGCACGAATGCGAAAGATTGATTCAGACCATCGAACATTTTTACGGCCATCTCGAAATCGAATGTGCCGGAAAACTTGGATTTACATCGGTAGAAAATAAGGAAGACCTTCTGAAGCATAAGGCTGAACTGGTAGAATTCTGCAGGAACATTTAGTAGGGAGATTTTTTTCTTTTCCTCTAGACACAAAAGTGAAAATTCTATATATTCTTAATCACGTCGGGCGCTTAGCTCAGCTGGTACGAGCGTCTGGTTTACACCCAGAATGTCGGGGGTTCGATCCCCTCAGCGCCCACTAAAAAGCTTCATGTTCTGCATGGAGCTTTTTTTATTTTCAGAGCATGAATGAAAGTATCCAGAGGGTAACATGAAAAATAATTCAGAATGTCCAAAGTCCCTTGGCGTTTTTTTTGCAGTAATCACGATTTTCATCTGGGGCATAACTTTTGTTTCAACAAAATACCTTTTGAAAAATTTTTCTGCCTTTGAAATTCTTTTTGTAAGGTTCATCCTTGCATACTTTGGACTCTGGCTGATCAAACCTGTTCCATTAAAGCTTGCAAACAGTAAGGACAATGTCTGGTTTTTTCTTGCGGGACTTTCTGGAATCATCATCTATCAGTTTACAGAGAACGCAGCCATCTCGTTTACAACTGCATCAAATGTAAGCATAATAGTTTCCATCTGCCCAATGTTCACCGCCATCATTGCCCAGATTTTTTTGAAGGAAAAACACATCACCGCATTTTTTGTAGTAGGATTCATCATTGCAATTTCTGGAATCGTTCTTGTCTGCCTGAACGGATCTTCGGACCTTCATTTCAATCCAAAGGGCGATCTGCTTGCCTTGGCATCTGCGGTCTGCTGGGGTTTCTATTCTATGGCCGTTTCAAAAATCAACAGAATGAACCTTGACAGGATTCTCTGTACGAGACGGATGTTTTTTTACGCAGTGATCACCATGATTCCTTTTGCAATTTTCGGAATTCTTGAAAATGATCCGTCGAGCTCCTTCTACCTGAACATGAATGCACAGAAAAATGCGGAAAGATTTTCAAGTCTGGTTTCCTGGGCAAATTTCTGCTTCCTTGGCCTTGGAGCTTCCGCCTTCTGTTTTGTAGTATGGAATGTTGCCTGCAAGACTCTTGGCACCGTCAAGGTTACAGTAGGCATTTACATGATTCCGGTTGTAACGATTATATTTGCTTTCTTTATCCTGAGAGAAAAAATGACAGCCATGGGACTTGCCGGTTGCATACTCACAATAGCGGGTCTTGCAATTTCCAACAGGGGGAATAAATGAAATCGCCATTGACGACACTTTGCTACATTGAAAAAGATGAATGCTACCTTATGCTTCACCGCGTAAAAAAACAGAACGACATAAACAGGGACAAGTGGATTGGAGTTGGAGGTCATTTTGAATTCGGAGAAAGTCCGGAAGACTGCCTTCTGCGCGAAGTGAAGGAAGAAACGGGCCTTGTTTTGAATTCATATAAATTCCGCGGAATCGTAACCTTTGTAAGCCGTGAAGATGGAAAGGAAGATGTGTGCGAATACATGTGCCTTTACACAAGCGATGATTTTTCCGGAGAACTCATTGACTGCGATGAAGGAAAGCTGGAATGGGTAAAAAAATCGGAATTCAAAAAACTTAATTTCTGGGAAGGGGATTATGTGTTCCTTGACCTGATAGAAAAAAATTCACCGTTCTTTTCCCTCAAGCTGGTGTACAAAAACGGCCGCCTGGTCGAAACCGTAATTTCGTAAATTGAATTCATCTTAAAATAAAAGGCTGTGTCCGGAAATTGTGTTGTTGTCATTGTTGGACTTTATCCGACAATCTTGAACATTAAAGGACCTCCGGGGCAAGCCCGAAGGTGACATTTGGGAAAATCAAAATCAGAATCTAAGCAAATCTGCCTTTGAAGCAATGGCAGCCTTTGCGGCGGCAGTTACGATGTCTGACATTGCAACCGTTCCCTTTTCTACCTTTGCCGTGCAGTCAGCATCCTTTTTCCAGGCGCAGAGAATTCCGCGTGAAGAGTTTACTGTTCCGCCTGCTTCCTTCATGAGAGTTCCGCAGATCTTTGCATCTCCACCCTGGGCACCGTATCCCGGGATAAGGAAGTAGATGTCCTTGTATGCATCCCTCAATGCCTTGGCATCGCTTTCTTCAGTACAGCCAACAACGGCACCGACAGGAGAACAAGTCTGGTCTGGATAGGTAGCCTTCATTTCCTGGCTTATTCTTTCAAGTTCATTTCCAACCTGATCAAGAACTCTTCCGCCGTCCTTAAGTTCCTTCTGCTCAATATTAACCATGCCAGGGTTGCTTGTCCTCAAAAGAACAAAAATTCCCTTGCCGGCTTTTGTGCAGTATTCTGTAAAAGGCTTGAGCGTGTCGAATCCCATGTAAGGGTTGATTGTGATGATGTCAGTCTCAAAGTCACCTGTAAAGTGGGCCCTTGCGTATGCTCCTGCTGTTGCCGCAATGTCTCCGCGCTTGATGTCTGAAATGCAGATGAGTCCCGATTCCTTTACAAGCTTAAGGGTTTCGGCATAAACCTTGATGCCTTCAAGTCCCATAGCTTCATAGTATGCAATCTGAACTTTAAAACAGCAGGCGCTTTTGTCCTCTGCAATTTTTTTGATGAGCTGCCTGTTGTATTCAAGTACAGCCTGGGAAGGGCTTTCAAATGTCCTGAGTATTGATTCTGGAATATATGATGGGTCAGTATCAAGTCCAACGCAAAGTGGTCCGTTTTTTGCGGCCAGTTCCTGTAAAATCTGCATATTGTGTTTCATAGCTGCGATTATACTCCGATAATATGAATATGAATAGAGTACAGAAAATCTTCTTGATATTGTTATCGACAATCATATTGGCTTTAGTTGCCATTCCACTATATGCAGAGGAAACACTCCTTCAATATAACGGGAGCGGTAGTTACATCTATATAGAGCGCACAGATCTTCGACGCTACGACAACGGAAAATATACTGGACTTGTAAGCCGTGAAATCCGTTCCTTTATCAGTCCTATGGGAGTTCCTAAAGGAGGCAACCCTAGGGACAGCTATTATGACGGAAATTTCTATGTTGCAGAAGGAACAATGCGTGCAAGGGCATCCGTTGGGGAAGAAATCAACAATTCAATTCCTTCGACCTTCAAGATAACTCCTGACGGTCAGCTGATCATGATAAAAGACAATGGATATCCGACTTTCAGAAGTTTTCCTGCCTTTACAAGAAAAGCCATAAAATATGGTGACAGATGGCAGGCAAAGGCAGAAAGAGTGGTGGATCCTTTGAACAAGGGTGTAAAAACAAAGATGCCTATCTATGTTGAATACACCTACCTTCGTGATGACATATTTCACGATGAAGAAGTCTATGTAATCGGTGCCCAATGGGCAACTCGCTATGGACTTGCAGCAACCCTGGACTTTGGCGGTGACAGGGATTTGAAATTTGCCCAGGGTAGCCATAAGGCAAACATCCTTGTAAGTAAGAGAACAGGAAATGCCCTGGTCGTAAGGGATACAGTTGATGAGGAATTCCAGTATACGGATGGTAACAGAGTAGCTTTCAAGGGTACAATTTCCATGTTTACGGAATATCCTCCGGCATACAACAAGGAAAAACTTTTCCCGGCCCTTCAGCGCATAGCATCTGTATCCAGGGAAGAACTTGAGGAAATAATGGATAATCCGGTAACAGATTCCAACTGGATGGATGCAGGTAAGGTGGCAGCTATAAATGAACCAGCAGGATCTGGCAAGAATCTTAACGGCGATTCTTCTGCAATAGCGGGTACAGATTCTGCAAAAGATTCAGGAAAGTATCCACTTAGCAACGGTACAAATTCCCATGAGGGTTTGAAAATTGCATCTACAGATAGTAGAAAAAACACAAAAGATTCAGCCTTTGAATGGGGACAGAATTCAGACAAGATTTCATCTGTACCTAAAACGAAAGTCAGCAAGGAAGTCATAAAATCAACTGTGGATGCAGGTACAGTCGGTGAAA
The DNA here is from genome assembly GCA_018384055.1 of Treponema sp. GTDB lineage: Bacteria > Spirochaetota > Spirochaetia > Treponematales > Treponemataceae > Treponema_D. The sequence continues at coordinate 6,255 of JAHAZL010000098.1, read as the reverse complement.
GCAAGGTGACAGTTGAAAATACTGCACAGGGAATTCGCCTTACCATGCAGAACCTTAAGTTCAAGGCAGACAGTGCAGAACTATTGTCTGGAGAAGACGGCAGGTTAAATGATATTGCGGAACTTTTGAAAATGGTACCAGAACAGATGATTCTGATAGAAGGTCATACTGCCAGTGTGGGAAATCCAAAGGGGGAAATGCAGCTTTCCATTGAACGAGCAGATTCAATTAAGAAAGCCCTTGTAAAAAGAGGAGTGGGTGCAGATAAAATAATTTGCAAGGGATCTGGTGGAACAAAGCCGGTTGCGGATAATTCAACCCCTTCTGGAAAGGCAAAGAACCGTCGTGTTGAAATTACAATACTTGATTAGAAATTCTTCTGTTCCGGTATTTTAACTGTTTTTCCTTGTAGAGTTCATCATCGGCAATGGCAAGGAGCTTTTCAATGTCTGCCTTGTCGTCGTCCAAGTCATATTCAACGCATCCCATGCTGATTGAGAGGGAAAAACTTTCGCCAGACTTTTCATTGTACAGCTGACATTTTTCCTCAAGGGCCTTTTTCATTTCGAGAAATTTAGAAACATTCATGTCAGGTGCAACAATGGCAAACTCATCGCCGCCTAGTCTTCCGATAATGTCTGAAGAACGGAAAAGGCTCTTTAGGATTTCTGCCTCAGCCTTGATTGCTGTATCTCCGGCTGCATGACCGTAAGTATCATTGATAACTTTAAGGCCGTCCATGTCGCCAAAAAGGACAAGACCTTTTTTTCCGTTCCTAATTGAATTTTCAATGGTTTCCTTCCCGTGAGAAATGAATCCCCGTCGGTTAAGCAGTCCTGTCATTTCGTCAGTAACGGAAACAAGTTTGATGTTGATGTTTTCAATTTCAAGCTGCTGCTTCTTTTTAAGTTCTTCATAAGAATAGCTGGCTCTGGCAATGGTAGATGAAAGCATTTTTATAGCAATGCCATAAACTGCAGGATCAAGAGGCCCTGGTTTGAAAATCAAATATCCGTAAAGGATTGAGTTACAGTAAACCGAAGAAACAATCATTTCATTGAGTGTTGTAACATGTCCATCAGGAACGATTTTTTCATTTGGATTAAAAGATGACCTGCTTATCTTAGTGTTGAAGTGAAGGTTTCCTTCCGAATCAAAGGAACTTAAAACATGGGCTTTTGAAGGCATAGGGAAGTATTCGAATTTATCCGTAGCAACAGGCTTGTCAAAAAGAACTACTACAGCCTTTGAAATTTTGAGGTAAATAAAATCAGCTTCAATTCTTTCTGCAAGATCGTCGATTAAAATTCCGCTTTCAAGATTTGAATAAAGCTGGATGATTTTTATCATGCTGGACTTGTTGTAGTTCCATTGTGAAAGTTCAACAAATCCGTCGTTGGCATTATTGTCAAGATGCTCTTTTCCCTTGAAATCCTTGTAGTGATTTTTGTCGGAACCCAAAGGAAGGCATCCACAAGACTGTCTGAAAATTGTAGAAGAATGAATAGTAATTGTATCGGTATTAGATTTTCCCTTGTAAACCATTTTGTAAAGAATCTTTGCAGCGTAGTAAGATTGCTTTTCGACATTCTGATTGATGGTTGTCAATGTAGGAGAATAGGAAGTTGCATTGTCTTCGTCGTCAAAACCGGTAATAAGAATGTCCTTTGGAATCTTTACATTGCATGAAGATAGATAGTCGATGGAAGCAAAGGCAAGGGTATCTGTCATGCAGACGAGGGAATCAAATCTGAATTTACCAAACCGTTTTTTATAATTCTGAAGGCTGTCAATTGCACTGTTGTAGGAAAGGTTTTCGCATTTGATGATATTATCGTTTGCTATTGCCAGGCCGAATTTTTTTATAGTCAGGTTGAATGTTTTAATGCGCTGTAGAATATCAAGGGATGGGGTTTTAGGAACGAAGATGGCTGGATTCTTGCACTTGTGTTTTTTAATGATGTGCTCGGCCAGTTGTATCATGCTTTCATCGCAGGAGTTGACGATACAGGGATAGTCGCTGTAGTCGTGACCAATACAAACAACGGGAATATTCATGAAAGACTTTAAGTAGGAATAAATCTGGTCTGTAGTGGAATTTGTTTCCTGAGAACTGCAAACAAAAATAACACCGTCAATATTTTTTTTGTTTATGAGGGAAGCAATAGCAAGTCGCTGGTATCCAAAATTTTTCCCCAGATAATTAAGTGCACCGCATGGAAAAACAAGGAATTCGACATCTTTACTGCTGAAGAATCTTGAGGCTCCTTCAATGAGCCTTTGAGAATAGACTGATTCTATATAATCAATAAAAAGGGCAAATCTCTTACTTTCCATAATTTTGAAATTATATACTGAAAAGTGAATTTCTGCTACAAATAATGTATGACGAGAATTCTATTTATATGCCACGGAAACATCTGCCGTTCAACGATGGCGGAATTTGTAATGAAGGATTTGGTAAGGAAATCGGGAAGAGAAAATGATTTCTTCATAGATTCTAAGGCAACCAGCACAGAAGAAATAGGAAATCCACCTCACCCTGGAACAGTAAGGAAAATGCATCAGGTGGGAATTCCAATGAATCCTCATCGTGCAAGCCAGATGAAAAAAAGCGATTACGAGGATTTTGACCTGATTCTTGGAATGGACAGCTGGAATATCCGAAATATTTTGAAAATAACGGGGGGCGACAGTGAAGGCAAAGTGCACATGCTCCTTGACTACACAAATCACCCCCGAGACATCGCAGACCCCTGGTATACACACAATTTCGACGAAACATACAACGATGTTTTAGAGGGCTGCGAAGCTTTGCTTAATGCGCTTTAATTATTTTGCATTTGACGTGTCAATGGCAGGAAGCATCTGGCGCCAGTTGTGAACGCTGATGTTCCAGCCTTCAATAGTTTCCGTATCAGTGTTGAACATCTGGACGGTAATCCAGTGGCCAGCCTTAAGGTCATTAACGGAAAGTTTGTCAATCTTGAAAGGTAAAGGTCTTTCGTCCTTGTTTTTCTTTTCTCCCTTTTTTGTGTTTGTGAAGGCTCTGTTTGCTTCAACACGAACAATGTTTGTCAAAGGATTGATGTGAACCTTGCGTGACTTTCCGTCAGCATCTGTAAGAACGATGATCTGTGCATCTGCATTTACGCTGCTGATAGTTCCCATTACCTGCTTTTCTGAAAAGTTGAATGGCTTGTAGTGCCCCCTGAAATCCGGACCAGACCATTTCTTTTCTGATTTCTGTGCAAAGACACCCGCAGTTGTGATTACGGCCATTACAGTTACGATGGCAGCTGTTCTGATTTTGTTAACTTTCATAAGTATTACTCCAAAACTAAAATAGAATTATGTTTGCTTTTGAATGACATCAATCATTCTTCCTGAAAACAAATATAGTGCAAGGCAAGGCATAAATCATTAGAAGAAGATTTTTAATAAATTAGAAAGTTCTAATCCAATAATTGCTTCTCTACTTATAGACAATTTTCAAATATAAATTATTATTAGAATTGTGAAGATAAGAAAAGCAATAGTCATATTGATATCCATTGTCTCTTTATTTGCCAGTGCTGAGGAAAACGAAAGGCATTCAAAAAGAGATTTTGTTCCCTACAGGGGAATGAGGATGACGACGGAGCAGACGGAATTTACAGTAAGGTCTCTTATTGTCCAGAATAACAGCAACGGTGAAAATTCCCTTATGGAAATTACGGTAAGGTTTTCGATGCCCATTGATCCCCGTACAGTAACTGGTGAAACGGTTTTGCTCAACGGCAGTAAATGCGGGTCTAATGTTTTCTTTCACTTTGGAAGAAAGGGTGAAAGCGTAAGGATTACAATCGTGAATCCAGAGGAAGAAAAATATACGCTGAAATTCGAAGGCATAAAATCCTATAAGGAAGATGTTCTGAAAGAAAACTTTTTCGAAAACATTCAGGACGGAACGGAAATAGTAAAAGGAAGGCAATAGAAATGGAAAAAATACTTGTAGTAGAAGATGATGACGGAATTGCAGAATTCGAAACTCTGGAACTTGAACACGAAGGCTTTGAAATCAAAAGGGCAGTCAACGGAAGGGAAGCCCTGGAATTGTTTGAATCCTTTGCCCCTGATGTCATTCTTCTTGATGTAATGCTTCCGGAACTCAGCGGACTTGAAGTGCTTAGACGAATCAGAAAAACTTCGTCAGTTCCTGTAATCATGGTAAGCGCCCGCGGAGAAACATACGACAAGGTAAATGGCCTTGATGCCGGTGCCGACGATTACATTGCAAAGCCTTTTGAAATAGAGGAACTTCTTGCAAGATTGCGTGCCGTAATCCGCAGAAGCGACAAGTCAAATGCAGAAGGAAAAACCTATTCCATCGGAAATTTGATCCTCAATACAGAAAGCATGGAAGTAACCAACAGCGGGGAACTCATTGAGCTTTCAAAGACTGAATACCTTCTCCTCAAGTGTCTTTTGGCCAACATTGATGTGGTTCTTAGCCGTGACTCCATCATCGATCAGGTATGGGGTGAAGGCCACAGCATAGATGTAAATGCAGTTGACGTTTATGTCCGCTATTTAAGAAGCAAGCTTGGAGAAGGAATAATTTCAACTGTTCGTGGTGCAGGCTATGTAATCAGATCGGAGCAGAAGAATTGAAAAAGTCTTTTTTCAGGTCAAAGGCCCTGCGCCTGTCACTGGTGTTTTCTGGCCTCATTGCGGCCCTCATCATCATTTTCGTAGTTCTTTTTGCACTTGTAATAAAGAAAAACGACAGAAAAAGGCAGAGCAATTTTCTGTCCCATACTGCAGAATCTGTAAAGACTATATTGAAAAATGTGGGGCCAGATATGGTGACAGAATCTGACTTTGTGGATATACCATACTTTGTATCTGTCTGTATCTATGAGGGAGATGGTGACAGAACCATATATTCCAACGACCCCTTCATAAGGAACCTTCCAAAAGCAGAGGAAAAAGCGGTCAATTACATAGAAAAGAATTACTTTATAGACGGCGACCTTAATGTACTATACAGAACCCTGACATTTGAAATTTCAGGGAAATCCTATGTAGTCCAGGTTTCCGTAAACATGGACCGTGATTTTGCAACCCGTCTCCTTAAGGAACTGAATTTTGCCATTATCCTCTTCAGCCTGCCTTTGATTCTGGTTTCATTCCTTGCATCCTATTTCATAATCAAATCTACAATCAGTCCTGTTAAAAAGATGACGGAAACAGCAAAGAAAATGAGCTACGCAAGTGAAAATCACTTTGAGGTTGCAGGCAGCGGCGATGAATTTGACCGCCTTGCAGAAACCTTCAACACCCTTTTTGCCAGGCTAAAGCAGGACTTTGAAAGGGAAAAGCAGTTTACTTCAGATGTATCCCATGAACTTAAAACTCCTATAGCCGTAATTTCAGGTCATGCAAACCTTATTCGGCGCTGGGGTAAAGATGATCCGGTCCAGCTAGAAAAATCCATTAGCCGCCTGACGGCAGAAGTTCATACAATGCAGGCAATAGTAGACAACCTTCTGCAGATTTCCCGCCTTGAGAGGGGAACCATAAAGCTTGAAAAGAAATCTATATCCATCAGGGATCTTTCCCAGCGTCTGAAGGAAGATACAGAAGCCTGGGCAAATAATGCAACGGTAACAGTAGGAAAAATGGGTACAGAATCCATATTTTGTGATGCAGAATTGCTCTATGAATCCATGACAATTATTGTATCCAACAGCGTAAAGTATGCAAAACCTGAAAAAGTAAACATTATAATAGAAGAAAAGGTGACAGAAAGGGGTACAGAATTAAGTATTATTGATGATGGTCCGGGAATAAAGAAGGAAGATCTTCCTCATGTCCTGGAAAGATTCTATCGTGCAGATGAATCCCACAACAGGGATAAGGAGAAGGGTGGTTCTGGTTTAGGTCTTGCCATTGTAAAAAGCATTATGGATATTCATGGTGGTCAGGTACAGATTTTCAGTGACGGGATTAAGGGAACAACTGTTACCCTAACATTTCCTGCAAAAGAAGGTGGCAGATGAGGGAACAGTTTGCAAGAACTCAGATAATTTATGGTGCCAGTTCCATGGAAAAGTTATATGCGGCAAAGGTTGCAGTCTTTGGTGTGGGCGGTGTAGGCGGTTATGTGGCCGAAGCACTTGCCAGGAGTGGTATAGGTCATCTTTTGCTTGTTGACAATGATACAGTATCTGTCACCAATATTAACAGACAGATAATTGCCCTACACAGTAC
>JAHAZL010000097.1 GCA_018384055.1 Treponema sp. | reverse complement strand
AAACAAGATAACAAAGTATTATTATTAATTGGGGTATATATGACAAATGAAAATATTTAAGATTTGACAAAGCTTATGAGACAGTTGGTTTCGGATGTTCAGGGGGCTCCATTCCCTGGTCCAAATTTTGAACCTGAACTCTATTCAATCTGGTATGAACATGTTCAGCGTGGTGCTCAGAATTGCTTTGAATACCTTGACGAGCACTTTCCTGTAGACAATACGGAATTCAAAAATTCTCTAAACAAGATGTTCAAATGATTTAGTCTTCCCTTTGAAACCTCTAAATTATTTCAGAGATTTCCTTAACTATGTGTTTTTTTTGCCGAAAATATAAAGTGAAAAACTATTTTTCGGCAGGGAAAACTTATGGTATCAAAGAAAATTCGCCAGAATGAAAAACTAAAGCTTAAAGGTGTTCAGCGTAAAAGTGGATTTGACCGCTGGAGGCTCGTTACAAATGGCGTAAGCAATATTACTGGTGAAGAAAAAACTTTTTTTATAGAATTCTATTGTGTAAATCCTGCCTTATCACCTAAATCGCCGGTACTCGGTTTTAAGAACCGCTACGATAACAATATGGCTGCAGACCTTCAGTTTGCCCTTGCCGGTACCGATGCTGCCAAGAATTTTACTTCCCAGCTTCTTGTAAATCCATCCTTCTTTATGATTCGTGCAGGTTCCCTTTCTACAGTTTGCCGCCAGTACAACAATTACTATGCGTGCGATGATGTTGATTTCAAGAGCGATGATTACATCATTTCCGTAAATCCCGGCCAGGATAAGAGCAGGCAGTGTTTTCTTGGTGAAAATAATGCAATCGGTTCTGTTTGCGTTTCGGAAAATGATCTTCTTGAACATCCAGAATATATGGGGAATACGGGTGCCATGGCATGGAACCTTACTTTTACCCGTGCCATTTCCTTTGAGCCTGATTACAAGAGCAAGGATATCAGCTGGTCTGTCATAGGTGGCAAGACTGATTTTTCTGGTACAATCATTTTCAACGATGAAGAATTCAACATTGATCCTAAAAGGTCTTTCGGTTATTACGACAAGAACTGGGGAAAGGATTTTTCTTCTCCATTCTTCCATATCAGTTCTTCCTTTATAACAAGCCAGATTTCCGGAAAACTTCTTCAGAATTCTGCCATTGCAGTCCAGGGAGAATACAGGGACCGTCTTTCAGTGCTTGTTTGCATCGAAGGAAAGAAAATTGAATTCCATGCCGACAAGAGGCAGAGGTATGAAGTCATTCACGACTGCCAGGAAATTAACGATGATGATCTTGGACCAAAGCTTCACTGGTCATGCAGCGTTCACGATAAAAAACATGTAATCGACATTGATGTTTATTGCCGTACAAAGGATCTTTTCCTTCGTGATTACGAAAGCCCAAGCGGAGAAAGAAAAGTAATGCGCGTCCTTTCAACCGGTACAGGTGTCGGAAAATTCAAGCTTTATAAAGTCGTAAAAAAGTCCCTTGAACTTGTAGAGCAGGCAGAAATTTCCAAGTGCATCTGTGAATACGGCAACCTTGAAAAAGGAGAATCAGTAGAACTTAACTAGATGAAGGACCCCGACAAAATCGGGGATTTTTTTTTGAATTTGTCATTTTCATTTTTTTTGCTTATCTTTACTTTCAAGAGGGTAGAAAAATGAATTACGAACAGATGACAATCAAACTTCAGGAAGCTCTCCAGTCAGCAGCTTCCATTGCAAGTCAGTGTGACCACAGCGAAATAGGCAACGAACATATCCTTAAGGCATTCCTTGAACAGAAGGATGGACTTATTCCTCCTCTGGTGGAATGTGTTGGAATTCCAAAAGAAAAACTCCTTTCTGAAACCGAAAAACTTCTGGACCAGTATCCAGTGGTTCATGGACAGGCTCAGACTGCCTTGTCTTCCAGCGCACAGAAAGTTCTTGCAAAGGCAGAAAAGGAAATGGCGGCCCTCAAGGACCAGTTCCTTTCCGTTGAGCACATTCTTCTTTCCATGTGTCAGGCTGATGACAGGCTTGGGGAAATGCTCCGCCGTATGGGGTGCGACAGAAATTCCCTTCTTGGTGCATTGCAGAAAGTTCGCGGCAATCAGACCATAGACAGTCAGGATCCGGAAAGCAAGATGCGTTCCCTTGAAAAATACTGCATCGACCTTACGGCCCGTGCACGTCTTGACAGGATAGATCCTGTAATTGGTCGCGATGAAGAAATACGCCGTGTAATGCAGGTAATCAGCCGCCGTACAAAAAACAATCCTGTCCTTATCGGAGAACCGGGTGTCGGCAAGACTGCCATCGTAGAAGGCCTTGCCCGCCGAATTGCAAGCGGTGATGTTCCTGAAAGCCTGAAAGACAAGAGGCTTCTTTCCCTTGATATGGGTGCCCTTGTTGCCGGTGCCAAATTCCGCGGTGAATTTGAGGAGCGCCTTAAGGCCGTAATCACAGAAGTTTCAAAAAGCGACGGACAGATAATCCTCTTTATTGATGAACTTCATACTATTGTTGGGGCGGGTGCTTCGGAAGGAAGCATGGATGCTGGAAACCTCCTTAAGCCTGCCTTGGCTCGAGGCGACATGCATGTAATCGGTGCAACAACCTTAAACGAATACCGCAAGTATATAGAAAAGGATGCCGCCCTTGAGCGAAGGTTCCAGCAGGTGTTCTGTCCTGAGCCTACAGTTGAAGATACCATAGCAATTCTCCGTGGCCTCCGCGACAGGTATGAGATTCACCACGGTGTAAAGATCAACGATGAAGCTCTTGTATGTGCCGCAGTTTTAAGCGACCGCTACATTACAAGCCGTTTCCTTCCGGACAAGGCCATAGATCTGGTTGATGAAGCTGCAAGCCGCCTCAAGATGGAAATTGAAAGCCAGCCTGTAGAACTTGATAAGCTTGAACGCAAGATCATGCAGCTGGAAATCGAACGCCAGTCACTGAAGAAGGAAGACGATCAGGCAAGCATTGAACGCCTTGGAAAACTAGAAAAGGAACTGTCAGAAATCCAGGGGCAGCGAGATGCTATGAAGCTCCAGTGGCAGAACGAAAAGAATGTCATTGAAGGCAGCCGAAAGACAAAGGAAGATCTGGAAAAGGCAAAGTTTGACCTTGAACAGTTCACTCGCGAAGGCAATCTTGAAAAGGCAGCGGAACTCAAGTATTCCGTGATTCCCGAACTTGAAAAGAAGCTTGAGGATGAAAAGGCAAAGTCCGAAGTCAGCGGTGATTCTGAAACTGCAGAAGAAAGGAAATCCCTTTTGCAGAAGGAAGTTACGGAAGAGGATATTGCCCGTGTTGTTTCCGTATGGACTGGAATTCCTGTAAGCAAGATGATGACAGGAGAAAAACAGAAGTACCTTCAGCTTGAAGAAGTAATGCACAGGCGTGTTGTCGGACAGAATGACGCCGTTACCGTTGTTGCAGATGCCATAAGGCGCAATAGGGCAGGCCTTTCAGATCCCAACAGGCCTTTGGGAAGTTTCCTTTTCATTGGGCCTACAGGTGTAGGTAAGACTGAACTTGCCAAGACCCTTGCAGATTTCCTCTTCAACGATGAAAAGTCCCTTACCCGCATAGACATGAGCGAGTATATGGAAAAGTTCAGCGTGACACGCCTTATTGGAGCACCTCCAGGATATGTGGGTTACGATGAAGGCGGACAGCTTACGGAAGCCGTTAGGAGAAGACCTTATTCAGTAATCCTCCTTGATGAAGTTGAAAAGGCTCACCCTGATGTGTTCAATGTTCTCCTTCAGGTTTTGGATGACGGACGCCTTACTGACGGACAGGGAAGGGTTGTGGACTTCAAGAATACCATCATCATCATGACCAGCAACCTTGGTTCAGACCTTATTCTTGATGCTGCCCCGGGAACTGAAAAGGAGCTTGGGGAAAAACTTGACGGTCTCCTTAAAAACTGTTTCCGCCCTGAATTCCTGAACAGAATCGATGAAATCGTAATGTTCAACCGTCTTGGAAAGGAACACATCGAAAGCATCGTAAAGTTGCAGCTTGACCGCGTGGCAAAAAGGCTTGAAGACAGAAGGCTCTTCATAGAGTTCGATGATTCGGCCCTTGCTTTCCTTGCAGAAAAAGGCTATGACCCAAGTTTCGGGGCACGTCCAGTAAAGCGTGCCGTTCAGACCTGGGTTGAAAATCCATTGTCAAAACAGCTTCTTGAAGGAAATTTTACCGAAGGAACTACCATTAAGGTAACGGCTTCAGGCGGAGAATTATCATTCTCTTAAGGCAATAAGATTAAGGGGCACCTGCAAATGGTCTTTCACAAGCAGAGTGTCCCTTTTTTTGCTTTTTTTATGAATATCCTATAAAATGTAGGTACATGAACGGACTTATATTAAGCGGAAGTAAAAATGTATTTGAAGTCGAATGTGACGATGGCATAACGCGTGACTGTACGATTAAGGGCAAGATCCTTAAGGATGTTGAAGGCTATTACAATCCTCTTGCTCCTGGTGACATTGTTGTCATAGAAGAGGAAACTCTTGAAGAAGAGAAGGGGCAGATTCTTTCCCTTGTTCCCCGCAAAAATGAATTTGTTCGCTGGAATATTAAAAAGCGTGAACCTCAGCTTCTGGCGGCAAACCTGGACTATCTTCTGATTGTTACCACACCTGATGAACCTCCTTTCAGACCAAGATTCATAGACAGGGCCCTTGCACAGGCAGAATACGAAGGCATTACACCTGTAATCGTATGCAACAAGTATGACCTTGCAGCCGGCAGTTCCGATGAATTTCAAAATCAGCTTGAGGTATGGGAAAAAACAGGGTACAAGGTTATCCGTTCCAGTGCCAGAACAGGCGAAGGAATTGAAGAACTTGCCCACCTAATAGAAAACAAGCTTTCGGCCTTTGTTGGCCAGAGCGGTGTAGGAAAAAGTTCCATCATCAATGTTCTTGACAACAATGTTGTCCTTAAAACAGGAAGCCTTTCAAAGAAATATGGAAAGGGGTGTCATACAACGACAAAGGGTACCCTCATTCACCTTCAGCTTAACGAAGCCTTGATGGGCGGCCTTATGGATGCAACGGCTAACATCATAGATACTCCTGGTGTCCGCCGTTTCCTCCTTCACGATATTTCAGCAGAAAACCTTGCCCTTTACTACAGGGATTTTGCTCCATACATCGGGAAATGCGGATTCGGCATGAGCTGCAGCCACAACGGGGAAAAGAACTGTGCTGTATGCCAGGCTGTGGAAGAAGGCAAAATTGCCCGCGAACGCTACGAAAGCTGGCAGAGAATTGTGGAAGAACTTAAGTCAGGCAGCTTTGAGGATTAGGGATGAGTGCATATACCATAATCGTACCTGACGGCAACATTCTTGCCCGTGTCTGCGGGACAAACGACTGCAACCTTAAATTAATAGAAGAATTCCTTGGCCTTCAGGTTTTTGCCCAGGGCAATGAGCTTTCCATTGAAACTGATGACCAGGCATTGCAGCAGCAGTTCAATTTCATAATAAACAGGATCCTCGATGAATTTTCAGTGGGCGGAAGTACGGTTACTGACGCCGAGATGATTCAGTCCGTGCTTAACAATGGGGGCAAAGGAGACCACGAGTTTTTCTCAAGGTATTCCATTTCAATTCCTGGTGGAGTAAAGAAGGTTTATCCAAGAACAAGGGGACAGACCCTTCTGGTTCAGAAACTGCGTTCCACAGATATGGTGTTTGCATGCGGCCCTGCAGGAAGCGGAAAGACTTTTCTTTGTGTTGCAGAAGCCCTGAAACTTTTGCTTACCCATAAAGTGAATTCCATAGTCCTTACCAGGCCTGTTGTTGAAGCCGGTGAAAGCCTCGGTTTTTTGCCAGGTGACCTTAATGAAAAAATTAATCCATACATAAGACCACTATACGATTCAATGGGTGCGATTTTGCCAAAAGAGACTGTTAAAAGACTTACAGATAATGGTATAATTGAAGTAGCACCCCTTGCTTATATGAGGGGCCGTACTTTGAATGACTGTGCCGTAATCCTTGATGAGGCTCAGAATACAACTACGGAACAGATGAAGATGTTTTTGACTCGCATGGGTGAAAACTCAAAGGTTTTCATCACGGGCGATCCAAGCCAGATTGATTTGCCAAAGAAAATCACTTCTGGTCTTGTACATGCACTTGAGATTTTGCGGGGCGTGGAAGGGATTTCCATTGCAAAGCTTGATTCAGGCGATGTTGTCAGAAACGAACTTGTAAAGAAAATTATTCGGGCGTATGAAAATGAAGAGAAATGATGGCATTAAGACAGTATCGGAAATAATCACGGAATCCTTTGGTGTTTACCTAAAGAATAACTACAAGGTTTTGGTCCTGCTTTTTGTGACGCTGGCAGTAACGGTTTCCCTTTGCTTTGTAAAAATTTCAACAACAAACACAATTGCTTCGTTCAATATAAATGATTATGAAGTAGGGCAGATTGCTGATGTTACCATCAAGGCCATCAAGACACTTCCTGCAGACTACGATAATCCCATTCCAATCGAAAAGGGCGAAAAGGTAATCAGGAAAGGATTTCCAATTACGGAAGAAGGCTATGCAAAGCTCAAGAAAATGTCGGAATCTCCTGTTTACATTGACTACAGGGCTTTTGCAAATTCCATAATCTACCATATTCTCATGGTGGTGCTCTTCTTCTTTTTCTTCTCGAAGATTTACTTCAAGACCAACATGATTGAGTTCAATGAGCTGGTAACGGAATGTGTTTTCTACATGATTGTTTTTGCTTCCGTCATATTCGGTTCAAAGTTGACCTATCTGTCTTCGCCTTTTGCATTGTGTGCAATCATTCCAGGCCCTCTTTTCGTGTTCCTCATTGCTATTCTCTTTGGTCAGCTAAATGCGGTTTTCTTTTCAATAATGATTTCCCTTGCTGTCCTCAATGCAAGTTCATATCAGCTTGTACCGTTCCTTTTTGTCCTTGCAAGTTCTTTTGCTTCATCAAGGCTTGTGCGCAAGATTGACCGCAGAACGGACATGGTTTTTGTTTCCGTACTTCAGGCAGTGCTCAACGCCGTGTTCATTATAATTTTCAAGATTATTTTCAACGGTTCTTTTGCAAACGGATTAGGATCGATTGTTGGTGTAATACTCAACGGATTCTTCTCAGGCATCCTTTGCCTTGGTCTCCTTACACCTCTTGAACTTTTGCTTAATACAGCATCAGTTTTCCGCCTTATGGATTTGAGCGACCTTAATAATCCTGTAATGAAGAAAATGCTTGTTACTGCAAGCGGAACTTACAATCATTCCCTCATGGTGGCTTCCCTTGCAGAAGCTGCATGTAACGAAGTCGGAGCAAATCCACTTCTTGCCCGTGTCGGTGCCTATTACCATGACATAGGAAAGATGGATAATCCTGAATACTTCGTTGAAAACCAGGGTGGTGGGGAAAACATCCATAAGGAAATTAATCCTTCCCTTTCCGCAAGCGTAATCAGGACTCATGTTAAGCGTGGAATTGAAAGGGCTCATGCACTGAGGCTTCCAAAACCTGTAATCGACATCATTTCAGAACATCACGGGAATCAGGTAATTGCCTATTTCTATAATGAAGCCCTTAAAATTAATCCTGATGTTTCTCCGGAAGACTATTCATATTCAGGAAATCCTCCTTCTACAAAGGAAAGCGCAGTAGTAATGCTTGCAGACACTGTAGAAGCTGCCTGCCGTTCATTGGACAAGCCAAGCGTTCCTCGCCTTGAAAAATTCATTACGACCCTCATGACTGCAAAAATTGACCAGAAGCAGCTTGAAGACTGTAACCTTACTTTCAATGACATTACGAAGATTCACGATGCCTTTGTTCAGATTCTTGCCGGTTACTATCATAGCCGTACAAAATATCCAGATCAGAAAGATCCTGATGGTCCGCAGGCACAGCAGAACAATGGAGAGAATCAGCCTAGGGCTTCCGAGGAATCAGTAAAGGCTGTTGAAGAAAAGGAAAGCAAGGCAGAAGATAAAAAGACTGAAGATAAAAAGGTTGAAGACAAAAAGGTTGAAGACAAAAAGGTTGAAGACAAAAAAACCGAACCTAAAAAGTCGCTGAAGGAAAAGGCAGAAAAAATTGCCAGGTCTTCAAACGAAAAAGAAAAAAAGGAAAAGAACTGATGAACCAGATTTTTGTCAGCTGTGAAGAAGGCTTGGATGAACCTTCGTGGATAAACAACATTGAACCTTTTGCTCAGAAAGTTGTTGAAGCGGCAGGCTATGACGGAGAAGAAATTTCGATTCTTTTCTGTTCAGATCCAATGATAAAAGAATTGAATGCAAACTACAGGAACATCGATGCTCCAACGGATGTCCTCAGCTTTGAAAACGGCGAGGAATATACGGATGAAGAGGGCAAGGAATGGTTCCAGGCAGGTGACATAGCCATAAGCGTTGACACATTGCCAAAAAATGCAGAATACTTTGAAGTAAGCCAGAATGAAGAACTCAAAAGGCTTATCATTCACGGTATCCTCCATTTGAATGGATACGACCACGGGGAAGAGCATGTTGAAAAAGGCGTTGAGCCAAAATGCGAAATGCTTGTTCTCCAGAAAGAATTAATGGAAAAATTTGAAAGTTATGGGCTTATTTAAATTTGGAAAAAACAAAAAAGTAAAAAAAGAAAATCAGACTCAGGAAGAAGTTCAGCAGGAAATTCTTGCCGAAGAAAAAAATGACATGATTCAGGGTGTTGAAGAACTGTCTGCAACTACAGTAAAGGAAGTAATGGTTCCCCGTATTGATGTAGACTTCATTTCCCTTGATACTCCTGAAGAAGAACTTCTGACAAAGGTATCAGAAAGCGGGCACTCAAGAATCCCTGTATACAATGGAAGCATCGACAATGTTGTTGGAATCCTCTATGTAAAGGATCTGATTACAGTCCTTGCATCAAAGCAGGCCGTTGACCTTGAAAAAATAATCCGCAAACCATATTTCGTTCCTGAAAGCAAACACATAGACAGCCTTCTCCGTGAATTTAAGAGGCGTCATGTTCACATTGCTGTAGGCATCGATGAATACGGCGGAATAAGCGGCATCGTCTGTATGGAAGACATCATTGAAGAAATCGTCGGTGACATTCAGGATGAATTCGACCATGAAAGGGAAGACATCATTTCCCTTGCTGAAAACTGCTGGATCTGTGATGCCCGCGTTGACTTGGACAGCCTTAATGAAGAAATAAAGTCCAGTTTTCCAACGGAAGAATTCGATACCCTTGGCGGATTCGTCTTCGACTTGTTCGGAAAGATTCCGGTTAAGTTTGAAAAGATTTCATGGAAAGACTATGATTTCATAGTTCAGGAAATGGAAGGACATAAGGTAAATACAATTAAGATCGTTTATCATAATGATAAAGCCGATTGATTCATAAAAGGTAGTGTGATTTCATAGTGGGTGGAATTGCAGTTTTTTGTAATGAGGGGAATATGAAAAAACTTACATCTCTTTTTCTGGCAGGAACCATTGCATTTTCTTTGTTTGCCGCAGGAACCCGTTCTGGCCGCAGTGCCCTTGAACTTTTTTCCGATGGTCAGGAACTACAGGCCCGCAAACAGTGGTTTGATGCCATGGACCTTTATCAGGAAGCCCTTGGAATAAATCCTCAGTTCGGTGAAGTTTGGTACAACATGGCATTGTGTTCCTATGCTTTGGGAAGCTACGATCTGTGCGTTCAGTATGCAGACAACGCCGCAAAATATGCCCGCAATCTTGCCGATATCCAGAACCTTAAGGGAATGGCCCTCATTTCCCTTGGGCGCATTGATGAAGCAAAAGAAGTTTTTTCTTCAATATTAAAGAAATATCCCAACAACATTGATGCAAGGTTTGGTCTTGCAGAACTTGATCTTCTTGACGGTAGAATCAGCGTGGCAGAAGGCAGATACCTTGATGCCCTCAAGAGGGATTCTTCCAACAGAAAGGCTTTGCTTTCCCTTGCTTTGGTAAGTTCTGAAATGGGAAAGAACGATGCTGCAGAACAGTACATTAAACAGGCACTTTCATATTACAGCGGAGAAGCAGAAGTTCACTACATGGCGTCATACCTTGCCGCAAAAAACGGCGACTACAAGGTTGCCGAACAGAGGTCAAGGGCTGCCGTTCAGATCAACGGTGATTTGGACAAGGCCTATTCCCTTCTTGGTCAGATCCTCTATGCCCAGAACCGCTATGAAGAAGTAATCGACATCTGTGATTTCCGCATCGGGCGCAAAAGGGATTGTTCAACCGCATGGTTCCTCAAGGGACTTTCACAGCAGAAACTTGAACGATATTTTGATGCCATCGATACATATCAGACAGGCCTTACAATAAATCCACAGGACGAGGTAATGAGAAATGCCCTTGAACTTCTTGTGTCACAGACCCTTGCAGTAGAAGATCCAAGAAGAAACATGTGGGCAGAATTCCACTCAAAGAAGGCTGCAGAATTTGGCCGTAACTTTGACGGTATTTCCGAACGCTATGAATATCAGAAGGCTCTTTCCGTTGCTCCCCTCAATGCTGCAGTAAGACAGTCTTTTGCAGAGATGCTTGAACGAGACGGTCTTTACGAACTTTATCTACAGCAGCTCAAGTTCATCAAGGATAATGCAGAGGTTCTTGATAATGGTCCTTCGGTTCAGCGTGATGAAAATTCTCCTTCAAAGAAACGTTCTCGCGCTCAAATCAGAAATGACGATGCCATTGAAAACTACGAAAGTCTCATGAGGAACAATATTTCTTCAAGATGGAACATAGATCCTTTCTACCTCGACAAGACAAGATGGAACATAGGCATCTATTACACAAAGAAACCTGTTCAGCTTTTCCATGCAGACCTGGAAGAAATTTCGGCTTTGTCTGCAAGGGGTGCCTTTAGCGGCGTTCCTTCAACTGCTGTAGATGTAGAAACAAAACCTGTTTCAAACTATGGTGAAGCATTCCGTCTTGCCCGCACACAGGGACGCGACTACTTTGTAATCATGACAGCGGAAGAAACTGAACGCACTTATTCCATTGATGCAACAATCTATTCTGCAAGGACAGGAACAAAGACTTCGGAAATCCATGTTTATCGCACTGGTAACGACTGCATGGCTAAATCTTTACAGCGCTTCCGTGCCGGTATCCTAGATATTCTTCCAATCCGCGGAAAGGTTCTTCAGAATGTTCAGGGAACCCTTTTGCTTGACCTTGGAAAGAACGACGGCATTGCAGTTGATTCGGAATTCAACATTATCCGCAAGGGTAGGATTGAAACAAACGATGAAGGTCCTGGAATCAAGTTCAACAAGAAGGATCTCCTTGGTTCCGTAAAGGTAACTGCCTGCGATGAAGAAATTTCAGAAGGCAAGTACAAGAAGAACGGTTTCTACGATACTTTGAATGTAGGGGATGAAATCATCCTTGTAAAGAATAAGGATGAAGGCAATGACAAGGATGGCAATGCCGCAACAGATGCCCGCCCTGCAGCAGATGCAGATGGTAAGGCCGCAACGGAAGCTGCAGCACAGGCAGAAAAGGCGGCAATCAAGGAATCATTGAAACCTGTAAGCCGTGAAAACGACCTTATCCACCTTATCCGCGAAATACTTTAGTCATAGCAAGAGGACAATTTATGGTAAAGCACATCATCATCTGGACTTTGAAGGAAATGCCTGAAGACGAAAAGGCAAAGGTAAAGGAAGGAATCAAGTCTGGTCTTGAAGGACTCAAAGGCCTTGTCCCACAGATCAAGGACATCAAGGTTGTAATCGATCACCTTCCGTCTTCTACAGGGGATTTGATGCTGGACTCAACTTTTGAATCGGCGGAAGACCTTGCAGGCTATTCAAAGCATCCGGCTCATGTTGCAGTGGCCAATGAAAAGGTTCGCCCTTATACGGCAAACCGCGCCTGCCTTGATTTTGAAATTTAATTGATTGGTACCGGCTGAAGATTTTGCTCCATGCCGGTTTCTTTTTTATGATTGAATTCTCTCAAAAAAATCATTATATTCTATATTAAACTTTTTGTATTAAATTCCATTTGGAGGATTTTTTATATGATCAAGACAGTAAAAGATGTTGATCTTAAGGGCAAGCGCATCATCATGCGCGTAGACTTCAATGTTCCTATGAAGGACGGAGTTGTTCAGGATGATACACGCATCATGGCAGCTCTCCCAACAATCAAGTACATTCTTGAACAGGGCCCACGCTCTCTCGTTCTCATGAGCCACCTTGGAGATCCAAAAAAGGATGTTAAGAAGGCCGCTGAAAAGGCTGCTAAGGCTGGAAAGGAATGGACAGATGCAGATGCAGAAAAGTTCATCAACGGCAAGAACCGCATGGCTCCAGTTGTAAAGTATTTCTCTGAAAAGCTCGGAAAGGAAGTAACATTCCTCCCAGATGCTCTCGGACAGAAGGCAGCAATCGACGCTCTTCCAGAAGGTGGAGTTGCAATGCTGGAAAATACAAGGTTCCACAAGGAAGAAACATCTAAGGATGCTGCAGAACGCGATGTAATGGCAAAGGAACTTGCTTCTTACGGCGACATCTTCGTTAACGATGCATTCGGAACAGCACACCGCGATCAGGCTTCTACAGCTTCCATCGCGAAGTTCATGCCAGTTCCATCTGTTGGCGGATTCTTGATGGAAAAGGAAGTTAAGTACATCCAGCCAATGGTAACAAATCCAGAAAAGCCAATGACAGCAATCATCGGTGGTGCAAAGGTTTCTTCTAAGATCGCAGTTCTCGAAAGCCTCATGAAGAATGCTTCTACACTCATCGTTGGTGGTGGTATGGCATACACATTCCTCAAGGCACAGGGTCACGAAGTAGGTAAGTCACTTGTTGAAGACGACTTCCTCGGAACAGCAAAGGACCTTCTTGCAAAGGCTGAAAAGGCTGGAGTAAAGATTCTTCTTCCTGTTGATCATGTTGGTGGTGCAGAATTCGCTGACAAGGATCCTGTTGCAGTTGACGCAATTGATCTTCCAGAAAACCTTATGGGTATGGATGTTGGTCCTAAGACTGTTGAACTTTACAAGAACGCAATTCTTGCTTCTAAGTCTATCGTATGGAACGGACCTGTTGGAGTATTCGAATTCGAAAACTTCGCAAAGGGAA
Organism: Treponema sp.; assembly: GCA_018384055.1. Classification (GTDB taxonomy): domain Bacteria; phylum Spirochaetota; class Spirochaetia; order Treponematales; family Treponemataceae; genus Treponema_D. The sequence continues at coordinate 57 of JAHAZL010000097.1, read as the reverse complement.
CTGAAGCTGTAGCTCGCCTTGTTGCAGAAGCAACTGGAAAGGGTGCTATGACAGTTG
>JAHAZL010000096.1 GCA_018384055.1 Treponema sp. | reverse complement strand
CCACTTTCGTTGAAAGTAAAGTCTCCAGCACATTTTTGAATCATTTGTTGAATGGTTAAAAACTAAATGAAACTCGTTGGAGGATTTTTATGGCTAAAAATGAAATTGCAAAGAAAGGAAGTGCAACTCCTGCTTCTTACAACAAGAAGGATTTCAGTTCAAGAACTGCTGCCAATGTAACAGACATTCATAGAGAAACCTATGAACCATTCAAAACTACAGTTGAAGATATCCATTCTGAAACAGTTGTTACTGAAACGTCTTCAAGTAAGAGCAAATAAGTTTTGTAGGAGAATATAATGCCAGAAACGACAACTGCTACAACTACTACTTCAAAAAAAGTTGTAACGGAAAAAAAAGAATAAAGATTTGAAATCAGACAAATAGACTTTAGTTTTCTTTCGATTTTAGCAGTGAATAGAAGAAATTTTGTTCACTGCTTTTTTATTTAAGTAATCAAAAATATAGTGTATAATAGAGTAAATAATTATTGGGGGTAATTATGGCAATAGAAATGTTAGTAGAACAAATTCGTACAATGCCTCAAGAATGTTTGATTGAAGTTCAGAATTATGTTAATTATGTTTTATATCGTTATAATCAAACTTCTGAAAAAAAAGAAAATAGCAATTTATCAAAGCATTTTGGTTCTGTAAAATTTCATCGTGACGCAATGGAAATTCAAAAGGAAATGCGTGATGAATGGAATTGATTTTTCGCTGATACAAATGCATTAATTTATTTTCTTGATGGAAATTCTTGTATGTTGCCTTATGCAACAAAGAAATTGGGATTTTCAATTATTTCAGAGATGGAACTTTTATCTTTTTCAGGAATTACACAAGAAGAAGAAATAGGTGTAAAAACATTACTTTCCGACTGTAGTAAATTTCATTTGACGGAAGAAACAAAAGATAAAACTATTGAAATTCGTAGAAAATACAAAACAAAACTGCCAGATGCCATAGTTGCAGCAACAGCAATTGTAAATAATTTACCTCTAATTTCGGCTGATAAAGGTTTCAAGCAGATTTCAGAATTAAATTTGATTTTAATTGTTCCTGTTATATAATAAGCCAGCCTAACACCGTTTTCAAAGCCGATAACTTTGTCGCTTTTAGCGAAAAGTTGCAGTTCAACCAATGCTATGCTTACACTCCACTGGCATGATTAGAGGTAGAGAAAATGGATATAAAGTCAGTTGGAAAAAGATTTAATATTGAAGTATTGATTCATGGTAAGAAAGTTGAAAAACTTTGACACTAATAGAAATAGAGAAACAAAGGTTAGCTCTCCCAAAAAACGAACAGTAAAAACTACCGTTAGTTTTACAACCATACGATAGTTTTTACTGTGTTTTACTGTACTGAAACAGGTTTTGCATCAATCAAGCGGTCCATATACCACTTTACTTTTTTCCACTCTTCCTGGACGTTCTTTGTCTTTTTGCCAAGACGAGCAAGGTATTTTACTGCTGTTCCAAGGTTAAAGGCCTGTCCTCCGGTAATTCCGCTTGTAAACAGCTCAATGATGTCTATGGCCTCAATACCGCTCTTGTTAAGGTAACGCTTTGGATGATTGGTAACAGCCTTGTCCGCTTCATCTTCAACCTCAAACTTTTCCGTTGGACTTTCTGCCTCTGCTGCAATTACGCTGTAAATCTCATTGTCTCTTGTAGTACTAAGTTTTTCATATTCTTTCCTTACAAAAACAACCTGTGCCATGTCATTGAGCACTTTAGCTGCTACTGCCGACGGCATTTCTTCACTGTATTTCTTTACGAGTTCAACTGCCTCTGAAACTGTCATTTTTCACTCCTGCAAAGATCATTTACTACAATAATAATGAAGATTATTAAATATCACAAGGAAAGATCTCCCTATGTGTGGTATAATTGTTATTATCATTTCAAACTTGATTCAAAAACTATAATTGTGAAAAAGTCACGGATGCTGGGAGATAGATACAGCATTTTAATGGCAAAATGGAGGCAATTTATGCAGCAGCTTGAAAAACAGTTTCATATTCATTGTGTAGAAGGAGATGTTGGTCGTTATGTAATTCTCCCAGGAGATCCGGGACGAGTTGAATCCATTGCAAAACTTTTTGACGACGCACATTTTGTTGCCTCTAACCGCGAATTCACAATCTGGACCGGTACCCTCGACGGCGAAAAGGTTTCCGTATGCTCTACAGGAATCGGTGGTCCTTCAGCATCCATTGCAATGGAAGAACTCCACAATATCGGTGCAGATACCTTCATCCGCGTCGGAACCTGCGGCGGCATTGACATCGATGTTAAAAGCGGTGATGTTGTCGTTGCAACCGGTGCCATCCGTTATGAACACACCAGCTGCGAATATGCACCGATTGAATATCCTGCCGTTCCCGATTTTGGAATTACAACGACTCTTGTACAGGCCTGCAAGAATCTTCAAAAACGCTGGTGCACGGGAGTAGTTCAGAATAAGGATTCTTTCTACGGACAGCACAGCCCGGAGAAGTCTCCAGTCTACTATGAACTCCTTCAGAAATGGGACACATGGAAAAAACTTGGCGTAAAGGCAAGTGAAATGGAAAGTGCAGCCCTCTTTGTTGTTGCCGCTGCCCTTGGCTGTCGCTGCGGAAGCTGCTTCCATGTTATCTGGAATCAGGAAAGGGAAAAGCTTGGCCTTGATCAGGAAATGAGCGAAGATACATCATCTGCAGTTCAGGTTGGAGTCGAAGCATTAAGACTTGTAATCCAGCAGGACAGGCTCAACAAAAAATAAACTTTCCATGCAAGGCATTCAATGAACCCAATTATACTCACTTACAACTTTTGTTTTCTTTATTCACTTTTGCTTTTAGTTGCAAGTACCGTTGCGTTCCACTTCAGCAAAAAGGGTAGGTACCTCGGGTCTGATTCAACTGCAAAATTATGGTTTCCTGAAATTCAGGAACTTAAACTTGACTGCTTCATGGAAAATCCAAAGACGGAATTCTTTAAGGAAATATCTGAATGGATAAACAACACCCCAGAACGAATTTCTTATTTTGAAATCAATGCCAAAATCATCGGTGCAAGAAGCCGCGACAACAATACCGGCGGACATAAATGAATTTTGATCCATTATGAAATACAATAAAATTGTTTCAGGAATTTTTCTTTCTCGCCCAAACCGTTTCATTGCCCATGTTGAAATTGATGGAAAAGAAGAAACAGTCCATGTAAAAAACACGGGTCGCTGCAAGGAACTTCTTGTCCCCGGCGCTAAAGTGTATCTTGAAGATTTTGATGGACGCATGGGCACACGCAAACTCCGATATTCTTTGGTTGCAGTTGAAAAATGTTGTAAATCCAACAAAGTAGATTTCAGCAGAACGATTTTAATAAACATGGACAGCCAGGCACCGAACAAAGTTGTTGGGGAATGGCTTGCAACACAGGATTATGACCTTGTAAAACCTGAATACACTTTCGGAAACAGCCGCGTTGATTTCTACATGGAGAAAGGCAATGAAAAGTTTCTCCTTGAAGTGAAAGGCTGTACTCTGGAATTTGACGGCCACTGTTTTTTTCCTGATGCACCAACAGAGCGCGGCGTAAAGCACCTGGAAGAACTTATGAAGGCTAAAGAATCTGGCTACAAAGCCGCAGTCCTGATTTTAATCCAGATGGAAGAAGCCACTGATTTTGCGCCCAACGACGAAACCCACAAAGCCTTTGGCGACACACTCCGGCTTGCGGCAAGCAAAGGCGTTGAAATCCTCTGCTACAACTGCAGGGTTACGCCAGACAGCCTTGAACTGAAAGATAAGGTTAAAGTTATTCTGTAAAAAAAATCCGCCTTGATTTAACAAGACGGACCGCATGTGTTTCATGATCTATCGTCATTGCGAGTAGCGGAAACCGGAGTTTCCGCAACGAAGCAATCCATTGACTTTTTGATTAAAGGCATGTTTGGATTGCCATACCCGTCACGGGGCTCGCAATGGCAATAATTATTTTGCCAGATATTCATTGATGCTTGCGGCAGCCTTGCGGCCTTCACCCATGGCAAGGATAACTGTTGCGGCACCGAGAACGATGTCTCCTCCAGCCCAGACCTTTGTCATGCTTGTTGCCTGCTTTTCATCAACTGTGATGTGACCGTGATCGTCAACCTTGATTTCCGGTGTAGTTGCAGGAATCAATGGGTTAGAGTTGTTTCCGAGGGCAACAATTACAGCATCACAAGGGATTTCGTGTTCAGAACCCTTTATTTCTACTGGACGGCGGCGACCCTTTTCATCTGGTTCACCAAGTTCGTAGCTAAGGCATTTAACTGCGCGAACCTTTCCGAATGTTTCCTTGTCGGCAGGATCATCGTAACCGAGGATTTCAACAGGGTTTTCAAGGAACTTGAATTCAACACCTTCTTCCTCTGCGTGGTCAACTTCTTCGCGGCGGGCTGGCATTTCTACGCGTGAACGGCGGTATACAACATATACCTTTTCTGCCCCAAGGCGGAGGGCCATGCGGGCACCGTCCATAGCAACGTTACCGCCACCACAGACAACGACTGTCTTTGCGTGGAAGTAAGGTGTATCAGCGTGTTCTGTATCGTAAGCCTTCATGAGGTTTGCGCGTGTAAGGTATTCGTTTGCAGAGAAAACACCGATGAGGTTTTCACCAGGAATTCCGAAGAACTTTGGAAGACCTGCGCCTGTTCCAACGAATGCCGCATCAAATCCCTTTTCTGTAAGGATCTGCTGAACTGAAGTAGTGCGTCCAACGAGAGTATTGTATTCAAACTTAACTCCCATCTTTTCAAGGTTTTCAACTTCCTTCTGAACGATTGCCTTTGGAAGACGGAATTCTGGAATACCGTAAACCATAACACCACCTGCCTTGTGGAAAGCTTCGAAAACTGTAACATCGTGACCTGCACGGCGACAGTCAGCGGCTACAGTCAAACCTGCAGGACCAGAACCAACAACTGCAACTTTCTTTCCTGTAGGGGCAGCAACTGCTGGAGCTGTTGTAAGGTTGTTGTTTCTTTCGTAGTCTGCAACAAAGCGTTCGAGGCGTCCAATTGAAACTGACTTTTCTGCGTTCTTGTAAACCTTACCTACAGTACACTGTCCCTGGCACTGCTTTTCCTGTGGACATACGCGACCACAGATTGCAGGAAGAAGGTTTGTTCCCTTGATGATGTCTACGGCACCCTTGAAATTTCCCTTTGCAACTTCCGCAATGAAAGTAGGGATCTGAACGTTAACAGGACATCCGTTTACACAAGGAGCATTCTTGCACTGGAGACATCTCTGTGCTTCAACTACAGCCTGTTCTGCAGTATAGCCAAGGGCAACTTCTGTCATCTGGCGGGCACGAACAAGTGGTTCTCCGGAAGGCATTTCCATCTGAGGAATTTTCATGCGGTCAGGATTCTTAAGTTCCTTTCCTTCAATTTTAGCCTTTTCTTCAAGGGCGATTTTATTAAGTTCATCTATTGTTTTGTGACTCATTTTCCGTTTCTCCAAAAGCAGTTTAGTTGCTCAAACCAATATTGCACCTGTGCTTTGCTTCCTGTTCTTCCTTTGCAAAGCTCTTCATGCGCATCATCATGTTGTCCCAGTCAACTTCATGTGCATCAAAATCTGGACCGTCAACACAAACAAACTTAGTCTTTCCGCCAACGCTTACACGGCAACCACCGCACATACCGGTTCCGTCGATCATGATTGTATTCAAAGAAACAGTTGTCTTGATGTTGTACTTCTTTGTTGTTGCCGCACAGAACTTCATCATGATTGGAGGTCCGATTGCGATTACTTCTGCAGGAGGAACCTGGCTCTGGCAAAGTTCATCGAGAACTTCAGTAACGAGGCACTTGCGTCCTTCAGAACCATCGTCTGTACAGATGATGACTTCATCACAGACAGCCTTCATTTCGTCAACGAAAATGAGGAGGTCCTTGTTGCGGGCACCTTCAATAAGGATAACCTTGTTTCCAGCTGCCTTGAGGGCCTGAACGATAGGGTAGAGGGGAGCTGTACCGAAACCACCGCCAACACAAACTACAGGGCGGTCATATTTTTCAATTACAGAAGGAGTTCCAAGAGGACCAAGTACACCACCGAGGTAGTCACCTGCCTTAAGCTTTGCAAGCTTCATTGTAGAAGCACCGATTGGCTGGAAAGCAATTGCAACCCATCCTTCTTCTGCATTTGCATCTGCGATTGTAAGAGGAATGCGTTCATTCAAATCCTGATCAACCATTACAATCAAAAACTGTCCGGCCTTGCGGTTCTTTGCAATATCCGGAGCTTCAAATTTCATGTAGTAAACAGCCTCAGAAAGGTGTTTCATTTCAATTATTTTATTCATATAACCCCTTTGCACATTCCAAAAAGTGTGTGTGTGTGTAGAATTAAGCAATTTTACTATATGTATGTAGATTTTTCAATAATTTTAATGACATTATCTTACTTTTTGTCATTCAAATTTTAGAAGAAGGGGGAAAATTCTATGGATTTTATGGAGTTTTTCAGTTTTTTACGAAAGAAACTTTTTCTTTTGGCAACAGGCTGCTCACAACCCTTTCAAGTTTTTCACATTCTATCGGCTTTGTAATGTAGTCCACAAAGCCAGCCTTCTCATAAATTTCCCTTGCGCCGTTAAAAGCATTGGCCGTAAGCATTATGCATGGAGTTTCACAGTTAAGTCCTTTTGCATCTTTCCTAAGATTTTCAAAGGTTTCCATGCCGTTCATGTTCGGCATCATGTGGTCAATAAGAATAAGGTCAAATTTTTCTTTCTGACAGATCCTGATGCATTCATCTCCGCTTTCAGCAAGAACAACCTGCATCTCGGTCTGCTTCAGCAGATTTTCAATTACACAAAGATTAAGGTCGATGTCATCGACAACAAGAATTTTTGCTTCCGGAGCCTTGAAGAGTACAGTATATTTCTTTTCTTTTTTTACGATTGATTTTCTAAAATCCATCTTACCGATATTTTCAAAATCAATTATTTTCTGTTTCAGCCTGAGGGTGAATTCGGAACCTACTCCGTAAGTACTTTCTACTTCAATGTCACCGCCCATAAGATTTGCAAGCTGTTTAGAAATACGGAGACCAATTCCTGTTCCTTCAATGTTTCTGTTCTGTTCAATGTCGAAACGCTCAAAACGGCCGAACAGTTTCTTAAGGTCTTCCTCGCGAATTCCATTGCCCGTATCTTTCACAGAAAAAAGCATTTCAATAAAGTCTGCTTCTTTTGCACCTGAAATTTTATATACTACAGAACCTTCCCTTGTATATTTGGCGGCATTTGTAAGAAAGTTCAGAACAATTTCACGAATTCTTGAACTGTCTCCCAGAAGAACTGAAGGGAGATTTTCATCAACCTCGATTTTAAATTCCAGATTCTTTTTTTCAATTCTTTCACTTACCATGACGACAGTTTCACGGATGAAAGATTCAAGACTGTATTCATCCTGAATGATTTCAATCTTTCCCGCTTCTATCTTTGAAAGATCAAGTATATCGTTGATCAGAGAAAGAAGTGCATGCCCGCTACTGTTGATGTTTTCCGCATAACCGCAGATATGCTCCTCCTTGCATTCACGGAGGATCATCTCATTCATGCCAAGTATGGAATTTATAGGAGTACGGATTTCATGGCTTATATTCAGAAGGAAATCACTCTTTGCACTGTTGGCCTTTACCGCTTCGTTTTTAGAAGATTCCAGAAGCTGATTCTGATTCAAAAGATGACATACAAGATCATAGGAAATTCCAGAAAGCAGAACTATATATACGACACAGATGATCAGGTCCGGCCAGAAATTTTTTTCACAATTCACATCAAAATATCTGAAAACAAAAGACAGAAGAACTCCTATAAAACTTAAGGCCGAAACCATACGGTTCAGTTTCTTTATCATGATAGGAACGGAAAGAAGAATGGGAATTACAAAGATAATCTGAGTATGGGTAAAAAAATAGTGCTGGCAGGAAATTACAGTACAGATTCCAACAAGGGAAAGGCTGATGACATAGCACTGCTTTTCATACTGATTTTCAAAAACCTTCATCAAAATATTTTCAAAAACCAGAATAAGGCCATTCAACAGATTTGAAAGAATAATCCACCTGAAAAACCAGAAAAAATCGTGGAATTCACCTGATTCAGAAAATTGAAATCTTGATATCCCTATCTCAAGAATTAAACAGATGATTCCAAGGACATATCCAGTATACATCATTGAACGGCTTGCTTTTCTGTAACTATCTTTATCCATTCTGTTTTTCCTACCTGCAATCAAGATCAGATTTCTTTAATTTTTTGCACCGGCACTTACATACTTGTCAAGCTGAGTTTCAGCCTGCTTTACATTTTTCCTGATGCTGGGACCACCAATACAGCCTCCTTCACACGCCATGACTTCAATGAGGTTTGGAGTATCGGGCTTTGCAGGAATCTTTCCGCTGTTTATCAGACCGTATGCATTAAGCATTTTCATACCGGTTTTTGTCAATCCGTTAATTTTTGCAGGACGGAGAATGGTCTTGTCAGAAAGCCTCATGGCAACAGCATCAAGAACTCCTCCTGACTTTGCAAAATTTCTTCCGCTTGCAGTTGGAATTATTGTACCAGGAGCAGTTTCCATTTTTGAGACATCAATTTTCTTTGCAATAAACAGGGCCTCGATGTCAGCTGTACTCAGAACATAATCTACCGTTTCGTCATCAAAACCTTCCCTACGTTTTGCAAGACAAGGTCCTATGAAAACTGTGATACAACCAGGATCAGCCTTCTTCGCAATTTCTGCCGTATAATGCATTGGGCTTCTAGTTTCAGAAATGCATTCTGCCAAAGCCGGAACGTGTTTCTTTACTGCACGAACATAGGCTGGGCAGCAAGAGGTTGTCATCATCTTGTCGCCTCGGGCCATTCGATCTTCAAATTCCTTTGCCTCATTGTCTGCACAAATGTCGGCTCCGATGGCGACTTCCCAGGTGCGGTCAAAACCAGCCTTAAGGAAGGCGCTTTCAAGCTGGCCTGGAACTGCATCAAACTGGGATGCAATGGCTGGTGCATAAAGGGCAACAACTTTTTTATTGCTGTCCATGATATGCTTGATTACATCAACAAGCTGGCTCTTGCTCATCATGGCTCCGAAAGGACATTCCCTCATGCAGTTTCCGCAGAAAATGCACTTGTGGTAGTCAATTCTTTCGTGGCCGCTTTCGTCCTTGCTGATGGCTCCAACAGGACAGGCTTCTTCACAAGGAACAGGAATTTTTATGATTGCGTGGTACGGACAGTTTTCAAGGCATTTTCCGCAGTTGATGCAGACATCCTCGTTGATGTGTGCATGGCGGTCGATGGTAATGGCCTGCTTTGGACAGTTCATCTTGCATGGACGGGCATCGCATCCCTGACATGCATTTGTTACCATGTAGTGGGCCTTAACGCAGGCATTGCAGGCTTCGTGAAGAACCGTAAGCATGGGCCAGGTCGGCTTTTCACGGGAAAGGGCTTCCTTTGCAAAGGAAGCCAAAGTTCTTTCTTCATCAATATTTTCAACAGAGATTCCCATACGGGCAATTGTTCTCATTCGGATTATTTCTCTATCATGGAAAATACAGCAGCGTAGGGGAGGCTTGTTACGGGGAACCATTTCCCTAGGAATAAAATGTACTCCTTCCTCAAGTTTTCCTTCAAGCTGAAGCTGGGCTATGCGGACAAGGATTTCTCTTTTTACATTTGCAGTATTATTATTGATGTTCAACATATTTCCATATTATATCGATGTCCATGGTCTTTTGTCATCAGAATATCTTGTTTATGGCAGGGTTTGGGGATTATACTTTAATCATGTTAACAAAAAAAACGGCAGACAGACTCGTTTACCTTGCAGACAAATATGAAACAAAAGACTTTCTCACAAAGGATCCATCCCAGTTCATGCACAGATATACTGACCCTGCCGAGATGGAAATTGCTGCTTTTCTTGCCGCCAATATGGCTTTTGGCAGACGGGATCAGATTCTATCCCATACGGAAGCTGTCCTTCAGGCGGCTGGAACGGATCTTCTAAAATGGGTACAGAATAAAGGGTACAGAAAATTCTTTACAAAAGGGGACAGTTCCTATTACAGAATGTATACCCATAATGATTTCCTTCTGTTTTTTGACACCGTCTGTACCCTCATCAAAGAATCTGACACCATCGGGAATCACTTTAAGAAAATCTACACCCATCCAGACAACAAAGGTAACTATCTGGCCCCATTAATCTGCAACCTTTTTCCTGAAAACTGTCACCTTATACCTCATTCAAAGGGTACAGCCGCAAAAAGAATCAACATGTTTCTCCGGTGGATGGTCAGGGACAATTCTCCCGTAGACCTTGGCTTATGGAAGGACTGGTACAGCAAAAAGAACCTTCTGATACCATTGGACACTCACGTAATGCAGGAAGCAGCAACCCTAAGCCTTTTTCAACTATCAAAAAACGGAAATGTGCCTTCTGCTTCATTCAAAACGGACGTTCAGCTGACAAATCTTATGGAAACCGTTTTTCCCGGAGATCCCTGCAGGGCAGACTACGCACTTTTTGGTTTTGGTGTGGATAAAGACGCAGATTCGTGATATTGTATTCTTATGATGGTATTAACAAGTAAACAGAGAAAAATCCTTGAAAAACAGGCCCACGACCTTAGTCCTGTTGTAATCATTGGACAGCATGGTGTAACGGAAAATCTTTTAAAAATGGTGGAAGATTCTCTCAAGGCCCATGGACTCATCAAGGTAAAGTTCAATGAATACAAAGACGATAAAAGGGAATATTCTGAAGACATTGCAAACCGTACAGATTCAAACCTTGTTAGGGTAATCGGAAACGTGGCAATTTTCTACAGGCAGAACGAAGATCCTGAAAAGCGCCTCATAAGCCTTAAATAAACACTTTTCGGAGGTAGGACATGGAATTAAAAGAAAAAACAATCAAAGATTTGATTTCAAAGGCTATAAAAATGCTGGAATATTCCTATGTTCCATACTCTCGCTTTCATGTAGGGGCAGCTCTCCTTGCAAATAACGGAACAATATATACAGGATGCAACATAGAAAATGCAGCCTACGGACCAAGCAACTGTGCAGAACGCACTGCAGTTTTCAAGGCGGTAAGCGAAGGCGTAAAAGAATTTGAAGCCATAGCCGTTGTTGGGGGTCCAGACGGCAGAATAAAGGATTTCTGTCCCCCTTGCGGTGTCTGCCGCCAGGTTCTCGCTGAATTCTGTACCAGAGACTTTAAGGTAATACTTGCAAAATCTATTGATGAATACAAGGTATTTACTCTTGAACAGCTTCTCCCTGAAAGTTTTTCCCTGTAACTTGTACCCATAATTTAAAATATTTGCTTTTTTCAAAATCCCATTTTATAATGATGTAATGCTCTTTTATGGGTGCAGATTAACTTTAAAGGGAGTTTATTTTGAAAGATATCGCCATAGAATTGGATAAATCAAGCAAGGTAAAACTTTACCATCAGTTATATCAGTTTTTTGTTGATATGATTGAAAGTGGAGAACTTCCCTTAGGAACAAAGCTTCCCTCCATCAGAAATCTTTCCGAAGACTACAAAATCAGCCGCAACACAGTAACAAAGGCCTACAGTGAACTCGAAAAAGACGGATACATCTACTCCCTTGTAAAAAGCGGTTTCTTTGTAAAAAATCCAAACGAAGCATCACCATCGGATTCAAATGAAGTAAAATCTTCTCCAGTAGAGGCGGAAGAAGACAGTGAAATTCCAACGGTAAATTCCATCCTTAAAAACAGCACGGCGGAAACCCTTTCAAGTTCTGTGGAAGGATCCGAACTTATGCTTACAAATATGGATGCAATTTCTGCACCCCGTTCAAAAAAAGAAACCATAATCCTTAAGGATTCCCTTTCTAATGATGAAGTTCAGTCACCGTCCATGACCAATTCCATTCCTTCAGAATCAAATAAGGAACATTCAATCATCATGAATTCCGGAGACGTGTTTTCTTCTGCAGCCTGTTCAGAAAAAATCCTTTCTCCTATTGCCTCATTCATCGACAGCTGCATTACAGCACTTGCAGAACATCACAACCGGCTTGAAGGCGATAACAAGATAGACATTATGGGTGAGGCTCCTTTGCGCATTGCACTTGCAGCCTTCATCTACAAGTACCACAAGATAGACATAAATCCTGCTCAGATTGTCCTTGGATCAAACCTTACATATTCCATTTTCCACTTGCTGCAGCTTGATGAATTACGAAATCCTTCAAAATCCATTCATGGACTTTTGCAGCTTGCAGAAAACACAATTTCTCCTGAACATATAGAACCTGTTGCCGCAATCACTGAAGATATTGAACAGAGCATCATAGGTGCATTCTATGCTGCAGGAATTAAGACTGTCATTGTGGATATGGATACAATAGACCAGCAGATTGCAATGCTTGACCGCGTTAAGGCAACAATCTTCATATCTTCCACTAGAACAATCAAGATGAAAAATCTTTCTGATGAAGACCGTCAGAAGATATTTAAATGGCTGAGGGCAAAGGAATACAGGTATTTCATTGAATACGACAACATTCCTGAAGCTCACAACTACAAGACTACAGAAAACTATTCACTAAAAGAAAGGGCCATCTACATCAACAGTTTTGCAAACCTCATTTCAAAATCCATAAATACTTCCTTCATGTTTCTTCCAAAGCATCTTGTTGAAAGCTACAAGGAAAAATACAAAGATTTTGGAAGTCCTCTCTCAATGATTGACCAGTGCGGACTCATAGATTTCCTTATCAAGGGTAAGCTTTACAATTACCTTACAAATCTTGAAATGCTTTAAAATCCTTGAGTTCAGGTGGGGCAGAGTGGAATTCATCCCCAGAGAAATTCCACCATACAAGAATTTACTGAATTTTCCACAATTTGTGGATAATTTGTGGAAAAAGTGGATTTTAAAGTGAATTTGTCCACAGAATTTTGTGGATAAGTGTATTTCTTTGTGGAAAACTCTGTGAATTTATTGTGAATTCTTTATATCATGCTAAATTTGCGTAAATTTACCTATACATTTAAAACATAAAAGGCTGCAGAATTTTTCCGCAGCCTTCTAAAATTTAATGGATTTCAGTAGAAATTATTTGATCTTTACAAGTTCAATGTCGAATGCAATGTATGCACCGCCTGGGATTACTCCAGGATATCCCTGATCGCCGTAGGCAAGGTCACTTGGAACAACAATAGTTCTTACTTCACCAAGCTTCATGTCCTGTACCATGATGTCGAAACCAGGAATCATCTGTCCGCCGTCTGTCATAAAGTCCAAAGGTTCGTGTCCACCCTTAAGGAGCTTTGCAGAACCGTCAAAAACAGTACCGTCAACAAGGTATCCCTTGTATTCGGTTGTTACCATCTTCTTTGATCCGCACTTGTCGCCAGTTCCTTCCTTTTTTGTCTTCCAGTAGATTCCGTTTTCATCTACAGCATAACCTGGGAAAGCCTTTTCAACAGAGGCAATCTTTGCAGCATTTGCCTTCTTCTTTGCTTCAATGGCAGCCTTCTTTGCAGCTTCTACCATCCTGTCAAAGTCTGACTGTGTTGCAGTAAACTTTTCTGCATCTGCACCCTTGCGGTAGATCTTGATGGAATTCATCTTGTCACCCTGTGCAACTGCATTTACTACTGCCTGGCTTTCTTCATCAACGACGATACCGAAGATTGTGTGCTTTCCGTTGAGCCATGGAGTAGGAACGTGTGTAATGAAGAACTGAGAACCGTTTGTATTTGGACCTGCATTTGCCATAGCAAGGTAACCAGGCTTGTCGAATTCATACTTGTCGCACCATTCATCTCCAAATCTGTATCCTGGACCACCTGCGCCTGTTCCCAGAGGATCTCCGCCCTGAATCATGAAATCTGCAATTACGCGGTGGAATTTAAGGTCATCATAGAATGGTTTTCCTTTTGCTGCATCAAGGGTTCCTTCTGCAAGGCCAACAAAGTTTGTAACTGTCATTGGTGTATCCTTATAGAGAAGTTCAATTGCAATTTCTCCCTTGTCTGTATTGATTACAGCAAAAAGACCTTCTTTTCCTTCAATTGATTTTTCGCCGCTCATATTTCTCACAGCCTCCTTTTTTGTTGTAGTTTTCTTTTCTGCCTTCTTTGGTTTGCATCCTCCAAAAGAAAGGAACACAAGACCAGTTAACAAAACAGCTATTATTTTTTTCATTTTTCTCCTCCCACCTGCTTCATAAAGCATCCGTAAATGGCATCAAGCCTTGAAAGCAACGATTTCTTTATCTTTTCTTCAAGGAATCCAAGACTAAAGAAATCCGCCTTCTGAGCCATGTAAACAAGATATTCATCGCCGCAGTCAATGAATACGGCTCCAATAACCAGATTTCCGCTTGATACGGCATTTATTGGACCATAAGACACAGGGGAAACATTGGTAAACTCTGCAGCCACCTCTTTTTCCCTCTGAGCATAAGAAATTCTGTAATTTGTCTTACCAAGTGAATGGTCATCCAACATGCAATACTGAACCTGACCGTCGGCATTTCCTTCAGTCATGTCAGGAACCTTTGTTCTGTCCGATGCATCCTTTATGCAATAGGCATTCTTGTACAGAATCTCTGTTCGCTTTCTTCTGTTCGAATAATATTCAGTTCCTTCAAGCTTGCTTACAGCCCTTAGTATAACGGAAACATCTTCAATGGAAGTTCCGTTTTTTGGAAGAAGATATAGGTTTTCCCCAGTCATTGCAGTCAGGTTAAGATTCTTCCATCCTCCAAAAACTATTTTTGAAACTTCAGTATCAGGAACAAGTTCAAGGGTGTTTGACTCATCGTTGAACCTGTTGACCTGAATTTTTCCTTCTTTCTTCAGGATTTCATAGTTTTTTTCCCCTACAATATCTTTTGCAGAATAGGAAAAGGCGTAACTACCGATAGTTACGGCAGCCATAAATATAAACAGCTTTTTCATAAGCACCTCTCGGGCTTTGATTTATCAGCGTACTCCCTTATAGATTACGCGTACCTGTTTATATAAACCATCTCCTTCCGATTTGGTTTCAACATCTGCAATGTCATTTAATGTTGTGTGGATAAGACGGCGTTCAAATGGATTCATTGGTTCAAGAAGAATTGATGTTTTCTTCTGGCGAACCTTATCTGCAGTTACATAAGCAAGGCGAACAAGAGATTCTTCGCGGCGGATTCTGTAGTTTTCTGTATCAAGAATAACGCGGATGTCTTCCCTTCCAAGGTGACCTGCATAAATGTTTACGATGAGCTGGAGGGCATCAAGGTTCTTTCCCTTGCGACCAATGAGAATTGAAGAAGAACTGCTTGTAAGCTTGATTCCGACTTTTCTTTCTTCACGGAACATGATTTCAACAGCTACTTCATATCCCATCTTTTCTACAACAGTCTTTGTAAAGTCCACCAGTTTCTGTTCGAATTCATCCTGTGGCATTGGGTTTGAAACAACTGATTTTGAAACTGAATCAGAAATTTTTCCGTCAAATTCAGATGAAACCTGATTCTGAGAATCTAAAGTGTGAACGCGGATCTTTACATAACCATTCTTAAAGAGACTCTTTTTCTGAGATTCAAGAATTTCTACATCAAACTGATCCTTTTCAAGTCCGAGTTCTGAAGCTGCCTTTTCTATGGCTTCCTTTTCTGTCTTTCCTTCGTATTCGTATATCATATAATACTCCCTTAAAAAAGTTATTATCTTTATCTTGTCTTTTTCTTTCCGCCCTTGAACTTCAGTTCATTGGCATTTACAGGCTTCTTTTCAGCCATTTCCTTTCTCTTCTTCTTCATTACGCTGTTGATTACAATCTGCTGTCCAATCTGAAGGATGTTGCTTGTTGTCCAGTAAAGGAGAAGTCCACTAGGAACATTGTAAAAGAGGAAGAAGAACATGATAGGCATACCGTATGTCATCATCTTCATCTGTCCCTGTGTTGATGCTGCTCCAGGATTTCCGAACTGTGTAATTTTTCCGTTCAAAAGCTGAGAAATTGTGTAGATGAAAGGAAGGAGCCTCAGGTTGTTCATTGTGAATCCTGAAACGAAAGGAATTGCCTTGTTCCATGTCCAGATTGAATCACCTGTAGAAAGATCGTCAATCCATCCTGCAACAAAACTTGCACCACGGAATTCAAAGTAGTTGTTGAATACGTTGTACATTGCAAAAAGGATGAACATCTGAACTATCATTGGAAGACATCCAGACATTGGATTGTATCCAACTTCCTTGTAAAGTTTCTGCATTTCTGCACCGAGCTTTGCCTGGTCGTTCTTATACTTTTCCTGAACTTCCTTCATTCTTGGCTGAAGCTCCTGCATCTTGAGGGAACCAACTGCCTGATTCTTGTTGAGAGGGAAGAGGATTATCTTAAGTATCAATGTAAGGATGATGATTGAAACACCCCAGTTTCCAACAGGACCGTGAATCTTATCAAGGGACCACTTGAGTATCCTTTCTATTGGTGCAAAAAGTCCGCTTGACTGCAATGCCATGTTGAACCTTGTATTTGTAAGTCCCCAGGCATTCTTTGTCTGGTCGTTGTACTTGATGAGTTCTGCTTCCTGACGAGGACCAACATAGATGTAGTAAACATCGTTAACATTTTTTTCTGTAATTGCTTTTCTTGAAAGCATTACCTGAGTTGTTTCACCTTTTTCAGAAATTGCCTTGACTGAAGTATTCATTGTAAGCGGAGCAACAGGCTTGATGAGCATTGTAAAATACTTTCCGCCTGTACCTGCCCATTCAAGGTTTCCCATTTCGTAAACCTTGTCGGAAATTCCCTTTCTTATTTTCTTTCCACCGTTCAATGCAAGAAACTGCCTTACTTCATAGCGGTTCTTCTTGTCATATTTTGGTCCAATCTGTGGAGAAGTCCTGATGCTGTATGCTGAACCACCCAAATCAAGCTTGTTATTTTCTTCTTTTGAAAGAACTGAAATTTCAAGTTTGAAAGCATAGTCATCATCAGCAAAAGAATATTTCTTTCCGAATGTAAATTTGTGTGGTTTTCCGTCTGAATCTTTGATTTCGTAATCGCGGTAGAAAAGGATTGTCTTTGAGTCCTTCATTGAAACGTTGAAAACGTCATCAAGAACTGCTCCGTCGAAACCGCCGAATGTTGTTGTAAAGGCCTTGTTGTAATCAGAAATGTTCATTGCCATTTCTACGCCTTCACCAGTTTCCTTGTCCTTGTGTTCAAGAAGCCTGTAGCTTGTTACATCTCCACCCTTGTTAGTAAAAACTACCTTAGCTTTCTTTGTTGTGATTACATATTCCTTTACGGAAATATTTTCGTCTGTGGAAGAAGTTTCTTCGGCAAAAGAAGCAGAAATCATTTCGTTTTCTGCCTTTACCTTTTCTTTTTCCAATTCTTTCTTTGCCTGCAATTCTGCAGCCTGTGCTTCTGCCTGTGCCTGTTTTTTAGGAGCTATGTACTTGCTCTGAATGAAGAATGAACCTATAAGGACCAAACTTGAAAGGACAATGGCAATGATACTGTTTTTATCCATGATAAATCCTCTTTATGCCATCAGGGAACAGGATCATATCCCCCTTCATGAAAAGGATTGCATCGTAATATTCTCCTGACAGCAAGGTATAATCCCCTGAAGGGACCATGTTTTTTGATTGCTTCCAAAGCATACTGGGAACAGCTGGGCGTATAGCGACAGCAGTCTGGTAAAAAAGGAGAAATACAAACTTGATAAAACCGTATTAAAAGACACATGAATTTCACAAGAAATTCTATAGGTCCTTTAATAAACCAGCTTTTATGCATAATGTCTTAAATTGTTCACACCGCGAGAGGAACGAGTCATTTCCGGGATATACTAAAAAAAGCATGTCGTATCCGGTGTTCAGGTGTGCTTTAAAAAAACGATATGTTTCACGGCTATAACGCTTTGATTGGTTTCTTTCTACAGCGTTGCCGTAACCACGGGGAAGGGGAAAACCTATGCGGTTGATATTCTTATCATTCAACATAAAAAAGAGTTTTGCTCCCTTTACGCTGACTTTCTTCCCCGTCTTAAAAAGTTTCTGGATGTCGGCAGGTTTCTTTATATGTTCTTCACTCCTAAAAAAACCTGTTTTAAACAAGTCCGTATCCATCCTATTTCACTTAAACTCAGTAAGGCTTCTTCTCGTCTGATACAGAAAGCTTATGGCGTCCCTTAGCTCTTCTTCTAGCGAGAACCATTCTTCCACCTTTTGTTGCCATTCTTGCGCGGAAACCAAACTTTCTATTGCGCTTTACTTTACTTGGCTGGTATGTACGTAACATATGACGACTCCTCTATTATATTAAAATAATTTCAATTTTAGTAATCGATATTATCATTATTTTTAAGACTTGGTCAACAATAAAACCTATACAAAATGATAAGTTTTTATTTTTCAAAGTCCTTTTCTATGTTTTCGAATATGGAATTCAACTCGGGAGGAAGTTCCCTTCTTTTCCTTTTTGAAAGCAGCTCGGATTCAGCAGGTTTTGGACCCTTTTCTTCTTCCTCCATATTCCTTTCTACAATCTTTCTTGCTTCCTCTTCCCTTTCTTCAGGAGTAACTTCTGAAAATCCCCTTGATCCTGCAAGTTTAAATGCAATGTTCTTTATTCCATACTTGTTTCCGTTCATCTGAAATCCCTTCATTATGAAATTTTTATAGAACTGAAGAAGATTTATGTATCCTGGATGATCTGCCTCAACAAGAAGCACTCCGTTCTTCAAGTCTACAACCCTCGAATGATGGGAAATATTGCAACCTAGATTTTCATTTCTTTTTTCGTCAATATCAGGGGAAGACTTTATCTTTGAAACTATTTTTTTCCAATCGTTTGAAATGTTAACTGCCTTACTGGAATCTTCCACATTCAAATTGGAAAAAAGAATTTCCATTATGGATCCCGCATTAAAAACTTTTTCGTTCATTTTAATATTTTCCAGTTTCCCTCTTTGATTTCATATACAAAAGTATTTTCCCTTCTGTAATTTTCATAGGGTTCCCCAGGAAGAAAAGTACAGAAAAGCTGGTCATATTCAGGAAGGAGTGAAGTAACTTTCTGCCTTTTCATAGGATCAAGTTCAAGAAGAACATCATCCATCAAAAGTACAGGTTTCTTTCCTGTTATCTGATTATAGAAAACAGCCTGTGCCGTTCTTAAGATGAGTGATACAAGTCTTCTCTGTCCTGTAGAAGCTTTTGGAATGAAAGCAGATCCATTTCTTTCAAATACAATCCTGTCGCGGTGAGTACCGCTCATTGTTGTATTTCTCATTGCTTCAATATCCCTGTTTTTCTGCAGGTATTCCCTTACAATATAGTCACAATTTATGCCTTCATCAGGTTCTTTCCAGGAAGGAAAATACCTTACATGGACTCCATCTATTCCAGTTACTTCTTCATAAATCCTGTCGAAAATCTGATTGAATTTAAAAATGGCTGCCTTTCTTTTTTTCTGTATTTCAATTCCGTTTTGAGCCAGCTGAATGTCGTAGGAATCTATGAGGCTGTAATTTCTTTCTGAAAGGCAAAGGTTTCGGCTTTTTAGAATTCTCCTGTACCTTCTCATTAAGTCAATGTACATTACATCATACATGCTCAAGGATTGGTCTATGAAGAACCTTCTTCTTTCCGGTGATCCAACAGCAAAATCCAGATCATCATGGCTGTAAAGAACACAGGGAATTGTATTAATCAATTCCTTTCTATCGTGGATGATTTTTCCGTCTTTCTCAATGGATTTTTTCTTTTCCTTAATTTTCAGTAGGGTAGTGTGGGTGGTTTTATTTTCCTCAGTGAACATGGAATGAATGCTCATTTCACTTTCACCGTTTTTAATTATTTCGCTTTCCTGATTTGTTCTGAAGGAAGAACCGTATGCACAGTAATAGAGGGATTCAAGAAAATTGCTTTTTCCCTGTCCGTTTTCGCCAACAAAAAAAACCTCCCGTGAAGACAAATCAATTGTCTCGTTGGAGAGGTTTCTGAAATTATATGGAGTCAATGATTTGAAAGGCAATCTTGTACTTTACTGCAGCCTATTCTTTCTGCATTGGCATGATGATGTGCAAATAATCTGAAGCAGGCTCAGGCCTCATGGTAACTGCCTTCATTTCTTCTGTGAATTCAAATGTTATTACATCTGTATTAATTCCACGAAGAGGTTCTTCAACATAACGATAGTTCATGGCAATTGTATATTCTTCTCCTGCATACTTACAAGGAATTTCTGCATCTGCACTACCAAAATCAGCCTGAGCAGAAGAAATCTTGAGGATTCCGTCAGAAATGTTGAAGTAAATTCTTCCTGCCTTTTTATCAACCATCTGAGAAACGCTCTTGAGGGCATTTACAAGGTCGTTTTTTTCTACCTGGAAACTGTGTTCCTGATGTTCTGGAATTACCGGCTGATAGTTAGGAAAGTTTCCGTCAAGGAGAACTGCACCAAACTTGTAGTTTCCAAACTTGAAGAAAATCATTCTGTCAACAACGGCAACAAAAATATTTCCTTCTTCCGGAGCATGCTTGAGAACTATGTTAAGTATCTTTGGATGAACAATAGCCGAAGGAAAGTCAGAAATTCCTGCAAGAACTTTCTTTGAAGCAAAGCTCAATCTCTTTGAGTCAGTAGAAACAAGGTTGAGGTTGTCTCCCTTCTTTTCAAAATAAACACCGTTCATAAAGTAACGGGTTTCATCTTCACTTACGGCAAAGTAAGTCTGGGCAATCATTTCTTTTATTTCTTTTGATGAAACTTCAAAGTATGGAACGTTGTCAGCACTGAAGAAATCCGGGAATTTTTCCTGAGACATTGATCTCATTTCAAATTTATTTTTCTTATCAAGAGTATTGATCTTTACCATTACTGACTGTTCATTTGAAATATCCTGGTTGAATTCAATTTCTCCAGAGGGAAGAGCATTGAGAATACCAAGAAATTTGTCGCAGTAAATTGTGGTGCTTCCTTCTTCAAATACCTGAACAGGAATTTGTGTTTCATAATTGATTTTCAAATCAGTTGCTTTTATTAAAAGCCTATTGTCCTGAACATTGATGAGAATGTTTGAAAGAATTGAATTTGCATTTTTAGTGGAAATGATTTCCTGAGCAATAGAAACTTCTTTAAGCATTGAATCTCTGTCGAAGGTAAATTTCATAATATTCTCCTTGCAAAATCTGACATATAAAAATAAGCATAATTTTGCATAAATATACGTTTTCAGTTTTATGAATTCACATCCCTATAAATT
>JAHAZL010000091.1 GCA_018384055.1 Treponema sp. | reverse complement strand
AGAGAAAAAAAGTCCGCCGATGACGATGCCAATAAAGAGGGAAGAATAAACTTCCTTGGTAATCAGTGCCAGTGTAATGGCAACTACAGGCGGAACAAGTGACCAAAATGTTCCAATCATATTCATAATTGAATTTTCGGTCTGTAAGAAGAATTTGTCAATGTAAATTTTGGAATGGGAAAACTATTGTGTTTTGCTTTACTTCCGATGAACATTTTACCCAAAGAAGTTGAATATATGTTAAACTATAAAACCTATTCACTTTAGTTTTGAAGCAGGGGGATTCTTTTGAATAACAGAGAACGATTAGGCAGTAGAATTGGCTTTATAATGCTTGCAGCAGGATGTTCCATTGGCTGCGGCAATGTATGGAAATTCCCGTGGATGTGCGGTCAGCATGGCGGCGGTACTTTCATTTTCGTATATCTGCTTTGTCTGATTTTGCTTGGAGTGCCGACAATGACTTTGGAATTTGCATTGGGAAGGGCAGCACAGACAAGTCCGGTGTACATGTTCCAGAAGCTAAAGCCAGAAAATAAAAAATGGGGTGCCATGGGATATGTGTGTCTTGCAGGAAACATTTCCCTTATGGCTTTTTATACGGTAGTAACGGGATGGATAATATCGTATTTTGTAAAATTCCTAACGGGCAGTTTTGGAAGCATGGGTTTTGTAAAAATGATTGTTGATCCAGGGCTGAATGTGACCTATCTTCTGGTTACGGTTGCCGTCAGTTTTACGGTTTTGTGCTTTAAGCTTCAGAGCGGGGTCGAACGCATAACAAAATACATGATGACAGCCCTGCTTGTCCTGATCCTTGTTCTTGGAATTCACAGCCTTACTTTGTCAGGTGCAGTTGAAGGAATGAAGTTCTACCTTATTCCAAGCCTTTCAAAAATAAATGGCGCCCTGATTGTAGGCGCAATGAACCAGGCATTCTTTACCCTTTCCGTAGGCATGGGAAGCATGGCGATTTTCGGAAGCTACATCGGGAAAGACCGTTCCCTTATGGGTGAGACTGTAAACATAATCATTCTTGATACTCTGGTTGCAATCATTGCAGGAGTAATTATTTTCCCAGCCTGTTTCACATACAATGTGGAAGTAGGGGCCGGTCCAAGTTTGCTTTTTGATACAATGGCTTCCGTTTTCAACAACATGAAGGGTGGCCGCTGGTGGGGAACCTTGTTCTTCCTGTTCATGGTTTTTGCAGCCCTTTCAACAGTTCTGGGCGTGTGCGAAAACATCGTGGCAATGGTAAGGGAACTTACCGGATGGAACAGACCTGTAGTATGCTTGCTTTGCGGGGCTGTAGTTTTTGCCCTTGGACTAACAACAGCCCTTGGTTTCAGCGTGCTTCATTTCCAGCCATTTGCAGAAGGAAGTACTTGGCTTGATTTCTGGGATTTCATCGTATCGACAAATATTCTTCCTTTGGGCTCTCTTGTAATCGCCCTTTTCTGCTGCAATAAGTTTGGATGGGGCTGGGATGAATTCATGGCTGAAGCAAATGCAGGCAAGGGACTAAAAGTTCAGAACTGGATGAAACCGATATTCCGTTACTTTGTCCCACTTGCAATCATCTTCGTCTATCTGTACGGAATAATTACTTTCAACTGGTAGAAAAACTTTAAGAAAAGGTTCGGCAGTCTGAATCAGTTTAGAATTTCACATGCCGAATCTGACCATTTTCTTTTCCTTCAAGATTCCAGTTGTTCGGGCAGCGTGGGATTATAAATTCGAAATCGCCTTTGCCTGTCCTGACAAGAAGAGTGCTTTTATAAATCGTGTCATTGGAACAGATGATGTGCGTCTTCCCATCACTGGATTTCCAAACTGAACTTACATAGATTGAATTCCTGTGGGCGACATTGATTACCCTTGCATTTTCATCATAGCTTCCTGTAAAAAAAAGAAGAAAAAGGGATAGAAAAGAAACTAGGGGTAAAGGGTAAACCGATTTTTCCTTGTCTTTAGTTTTCCGCCTTCCACCAGTTTGGAAAGTTCTGCAGACATGGCGCTTCTTTCAACCGAAAGGTAGTCTGCGAGTTCCTGACGGTTGAAGGGAATGACAAAGTCCAGGGATTTTGCTTCTTCCGACTGAGCAGAAAGATAGGAAAGGAGTTTTTCCTGTGTCGTC
The DNA here is from genome assembly GCA_018384055.1 of Treponema sp. Taxonomy (GTDB): domain Bacteria; phylum Spirochaetota; class Spirochaetia; order Treponematales; family Treponemataceae; genus Treponema_D. The sequence goes on along the minus strand of JAHAZL010000091.1, from coordinate 6,641 downwards.
TGTTTTGAAATGTGGGTAAGGCGCTGATTAAGGTTAAGCAGTTTGAATGCCATGTCCTGCAAAAGGTTGGAGGTCACCAAAAGCAGGACAGGGTCATTTCCTGCGAAATTGATTTTAGAAACATTGAGCCACAGAACCCTGCAGATTCCCTTTGCCTGTACGATTATGTTTGAAGGCATGTCTGCTGCTGCATAAGGTTCTGCAAAAGTCTGTCCACATTTTACTTCGCTAACCATGTATTTATTTCCCCAAACATCATCCTGACTTGCAACGGCTTCACCTTCAAGCATAAGGCCTAGCTGCATTTCTTTCTGTCCTTTTGTAATGAGCAGGGAATTCTTTCTGTATTTCTTTTCTGTTGCACCAAGCTTCCTGAGGGCGCTTTCAATCTGCCGGTCTTTCATTCCTTTGAAAAGGGAACATTCTCGAAGTAATTCTATATTTTCCATGGACATTTCAATTTGTTGGATTTCCAACATTTTATAATTTATACAATTATACAATAATATTGAAAATAAGCAAGCAAAAAAATAAATGATTTTATATTTTGTTGTAAAAACAACATTGCGGATATTGGACAGAAAAAAAAAGGCTGCCTTAAAAAAAAAGACAGCCCTATGGATTTAATTTCAGATTATTCGCACCAGAAAACCTTGTTGCCGGTTCTTGGAATTTCGTTGGGATAGTCACCGTCAGGAATGCCGAGGGCCAGATGACCGATGCCTTCCCATTCACCTTCAATGCCAAGATTCTTCAGCCAGTCCTTCCATTCCGGCATTTCAAATTCCTGCTGTGCACGGTGGATCCAGCAGCTTCCAAGTCCTAGGTCGTGGGCGGCAAGCATCATGTTTCCGAGAATCAATGAACCGTCGTAAACCTTGTTGCGCCAGTTCTTGTCTGAAAGGACAATGAGCACGACAGGTGCACCGTAGAATTCTCCCAGTGGATTGTGCCGTTCTGCAATTTCTCCGTTGATTTTTGTAAGCTTCTGAATGATTTCCTTGTTTGTTACGGCAACTATGATAGAAGACTGTTTGTTCCTGCCGCTGGCTGCCCAACGGCCAGCTTCGATTACCTTTTCAATTTTTTCTTTTGAAGGAAGTTCCTTCCTGAATTTGCGGATGGAACGGCGGGCCTTCATTTTTTCAAAGACATCCTGCTCCGGAACAACGGCAAAGAATTCAAGGTCTTCCTTGTTGCTGTTGTTCTGCAAGCTGTGGGACTGTCCCTTTGGACAGTAATGGCAGTCGCCTGGCTTAAGGTATTCAATGCCGTCTTCAACAAGAACTTTTCCGTCGCCCTTGAGAATGTAGATTATTTCGCTTGAAGTATCGTGGCAGTGCATTCCGATGGTAGCACCAGGTTCAAGTTTTCCGTGGAGAATCCTGTTGTTTCCGTCAGAAAACATCTTGGCCCAGAGATTCTTTTCTCCTCCCTTAAAGTTAGGAAAAACCTTGGCCTCAATTTCCGAATATGGCAGTTTCATACAATGCCTCCTTCTTGTATTTCAAAGATTATATGATTTTTGTGTTATATAAGATTTGCAAAGAATGGTGAGAAAACTACTGTAAGCAAACCTGTTACTGCAATGGAAAGTCCGCTCATGGCGCCTTCAATGTCTCCCATTTCTATGGCTTTTGCAGTTCCAAGGGCATGGCTTGAAGTTCCCGTTGCAACTCCGCGGGCTACAGGATCCGTAATGCGGAAAATCCTGCAGAGCTGAGGTGCAAAAAGATTTCCCATGTTTCCCGAAATGATTACCATCATGACAGTAATCGGAACAAAACCGTGGAACTCATCCGTAAGGGCAAGTGCAATGGCAGTTGTAATTGATTTTGGAAGAAGGGAAACATATTCCGTGTGTCCAATCCTGAATAGAATGCACATGCCAAAAATGAAGGCAAGGTTTGAAATAACGCCGCAGGTGATTCCACCTAAAATTGCATACCAGTTTTTCTTTAGCTTTTCAAACTGTTCATACAAAGGAACAGCAAGGCAAACTGTAGATGGAGTCAAAAAGAATCCTATCCAGTCACCACCCCTGCAATAGTTTTCGTAAGGAATTTTTACAAGAAGCAAAGTAACGATACAGCAGGTAACGGAAACCAAAAGGGGACTGAACAAAAAGATGTGAGTCTTTCTGTAGATTACGCCTCCAAGAAGAAAAGTTGAAATTGTAAGGGTAACGCCAAAGAGGGCAGAGTTCATCAAAAGGTCTTTCATTGCTGTGCCTCCATATTTTCAACACTATTATTTCTGTTTCGGATTTTCATCAGCTGCTGGGTAATTCTTCCCGTAACTCCAAAGACGATGAAAGTAGAAACAATGCCGATGAGGGCAAACTGGATTCCGTACTTTTTCATAAGCGGAAGGGCGTTTATGAATCCAACGCTTGATGGAACAAAGAAGATGCTCATGATTCCCAAAAGGAATTTTGAAACTTCTTTAATGTGCTCGACTTTGATAATTTTGAATTCCAATGTCAGGAACAAAAGTACAAGTCCATAGATGCTTGCAGGTACAGGCAGCGGAATCAAACGGTTTAAAACTTCTCCTGTAAAAGAGAAGGCTAAGATTATGCAGAACTGCTTTACATAGTTCATTTAAGGGCTCCGATTTCTTCTATTAATTTCTCTGGAGTAAGGGCAAAACTGCCGTCATATTTTTTTGAAGCAAGGGTGTGGGCAAGGGATGCCGTGATTGCGGCATTGATGCTGTTGTAGCCCTGGGCAAGCAAGGCAAGGCAAAGGCCTGCAAGAACATCACCGCTGCCGGCTTTTGCAAGGGCGTTGGTTCCCTGTGGATTAAGATAGACGCAGGAAAGGTTTTCTTTTGATGACCACTGGGTGATTGATGTTACAGCACCTTTAAGAATCAGGATGGAGCCTTTGTAGGTTTCGGCAAATTTCTTTGCAAGTTCATAGCGTTGGGCGACAACTTCTGAAACAGTGAAAGTTCCAAGACCACATTTTTCCAGGAGAACTGAAAACTCCTTTGGATGCGGTGTTAGAATGCACCGGATGTTTTTTTCGTCTGAACAATTTTCTTCAAGGAAGTTTTTTATTTCATCGTAGTAGAAGATGTCTGCATCAAGGACAAAAGGGATGTCCATGTTTTGCTTAAGGTATGAAAAATATTTTTTTGCATCTTTGTTGCTGCGTCCAAATCCGCTTCCTAAAAGAAGGGCACTGGTGTTGGAAGGCAATTCCTTTGATGACATGATGCTCATGGAATTGCTTGCATCAACACCGGCTAAAGTTGCAAGGCCTGCGCCGAAATTCAATGCAGCGGTTGCGGCAATGTTTGCGGCTCCTGTTTTTTCTCCTGCAGCGATCACGGCGTGTCCAAAGGAACCCTTGTTTACATTGTTTTTGTTTCTCCACGGAAGAACCATTTCAGATTCTTCAAGGAGCATTGCATCTGCAATGAATTTACTTTCGTGTTCAAAGTTTGTCTTTGAGATTCCAAGGTTTGCAAGGGTGATTTTTCCTGTGCAGTCCTTGGCCCTGTCGCTGTAAAGGGCAAGCTTAAGGGAACCCATGGTAACTGTTTCGTCAGCTTTGAAAACTGTTGTTCCGTTTCCAAGAGCATCAAGTCCTGTAGGAATGTCGCAGGAAATTTTTCGGCAGTCGATTTTTGAAACTGAAAGAAGGACAGCTTCCGCATTTGGTGGCAAAGGCTGCCTGAAACCTGCTCCAAAGATGCAGTCTACTACAACAGTAATATCAAAGCTTTTGGCATCGATGAAATCGTCAAGGGAATAGAAATCCGTAAAGAAAACGCCTGCAAGTTCAGCGCGTTTTTTCTGAAGCTTGCAGACTTCAGATTTTGGTTCGTCCACCACACAGCAGGTAACTGTAAATTCATGGCAGATCAGACGGCGGGCAAGGGCATAGCCGTCGGCACCGTTGTTTCCTGCACCGCACAAAATCAAAACATGAGGGCGGTCAATGTAACGGGCGCTTTCGTGGAAAACATATGGAGTCACTGCATTTTCCAAGGCAGCGGCGGCGTTTTCCATCATCAATTCTTCTGTAAGATAAAAGTCTTCACGTGCCCTTTTGTCCATTGGGCGTGAATCCAAAAAGATTTTCTTCATGATGGAAAATTATATCAAAAGAAGAGGAATCAGTCACTGCGACAAGAAAGCTCCGTCATTGCAAAGGGGATACGTCACTGCGACAAGAGTGCTCCGTCATTGCAAAGAGGATACGTCATTGCAAAGAGGATACGTCATTGCGAACGAAGTGAAGCAATCCCCGAAGCAAAGGTTGCTTGCACAGGGAATGGATTGCTTCGTCGCAGGCTCCTCGCAATGACGAAAGGTCGCTAGTCTTTGCAAAGACGAAAAGGGCATTAGTTCTCGCAAAGACGAAAAGGGCATTATAGTGGTTTTTTAAAAATGTATGTTTTGTAAGGTTCTTCGGGTGTAGAAAAAGGCTCAAAGGTCCCTTCTTCCACAAGTTCGTAGCCGCGGATTGCATACCATTCAACATTGCACTCGCAGTCAGTCCAGAGATACATGGTTTTAAAACCCTTGCTTCTATAAAAGTTCATGGCTTCTTCAAGAATTGGTTTGCCCCATCCGGATTTTGTGCTTACAAAAAGGCTGAGTTTTACATCATTGTCCGTCATGTAGCCGTAAGTTTTTTCATCCATCATGGAAAGGTAGGAGCGGTTCACGGAAAACATTTCTTGAAATCCTTCAGGAAGGGAATCATGTTTTTCCTGCCACCATCCGTACCAAGGCGAGTGCTGGTTTTTTCTTGATGCAAAGGCGATGGAGCAAAGTTCTCCGTTTTCCGAAAGCTGAAACTGCATGTCGTTGTCTGCCCCATTCTGCCTTATGATGGCTTCAACATAAAGTCTACGGAAATTCATGTCGTCCGTAGGAGGAGACCAGAGTTCAACTACCCTGTCGATTACTGGATTGAGGTGTTTTGGATTGTTGAAATCAAATTTTCCTAAAGTCATCTTACAGTTTCTTTTCTGCAGCAATGCGTTCATCACCATTGAAAGATAAAACAATTACGGCTGTCTCTTCAAAACCTTCCCTTGCAATAATGTGGCGCATGCGCTTGTTGTCGTGATGGGTATCGATTCTTGCATAACCTACACCGGCTTTTTTAATTTCTGCAAAAGCAGACTGAAACATGAAGTGTGAAAGTCCCTTGCCCTTGCAGTCCTTTGAGAAAGCAGTTCTGTGAATGGCGGCATAAGGATCGTTGCTTTTGAAAGCCCCTCTGACAGGATTCACATAGTCGGGTTCGATTCCGAAGGCAAGGACAAAAAATCCTGAAACAACATCATCAACAAGAATTACAAATGACGTACGAACTTTCATGTCTTCGAGAATAACATTTTCGTTTGGAAATCCATCCTGCCACTGGCCAACGCCGTCTGCCTTTAAGGTTGCCTGTGCATCACTGATAACTTTCATGATCTGATCGAGATCTTTATTTTCTGCCTTGCGGTATGTAATGTGCATGAGGACATTATAGCACGATAAAAAAAGATGATATACTGAATTAAACAACAGGTTTAAAAATGAAAACACGCTGCTACATCTATCATCCTGAAAAACTTGAAGGCAATGTTTCCGACGGAATGGTTAACCTTGATAATGAAGAAGAGCTTTCCTGGGCTGAACAATTTTACGATTGCGGGATGCACCTTTCTTGTAACAGCCTTTCTGACTGCAAGTGCCATTAACAACCATCTTCATAACTTCCAAAAATCATATTTGCACTTACACGAAATTTGAGTTATAATACTTAAATATGCTATTGACACAAAAATCGGAAAAAGGTAGCGTTTCTCAGTTCTCAGTTCTCAGTTCTCAGTTCTCAGTTCTCTAGGCGAAAAATATACAGATAACAAATATACAATAGTTGATAATTTAAGAAGGCACAGGTTTCTGCTTTTGCTGGCAGGAAGCTGTGCTTTTTTTGTTTTAAATAGAATTTACTAAAAGAGGTTTTTATGAAAAAACACAGATGGTTTGCCGCACTTGCGGTAATGGTAATGGCACTTGCAGTTGCAGGATGTTCAGATGGTTCATCAGGAAACGAATTTATTTCTGGTTCATCAGGGGGAAGTGGAAATTCGTCTGGAAGTGGAGTTGATAATCCAGTTTCACAACGACCAGGTTACAGCAAATGTGCAGTAGGAGACTTTGTCTTAAAAGACGGAACAATTTTGTCTAAAGATGAGACTCCAGAAAGTGGTACAGTTGCCGCTGTAATTGTTCGTGCCGCAGCAGACGGCAAGCCAGCCCTTGGCGTAGGAATTGTTCATAACCAAAGCGGTCTTGCATGGTGTACAGAAAGTGCCACAGGTTACAGCAAAAAAATAACTGCTTTGCAGGGAGATAAAACAAGCAACTACATGGACGGAAGCGACGGCTGGGATAAACTAAAAGCAGCTTGTTCTGATGCAGAGAGCAATCCTGAGATTTACCCTGCATGGAACTATAGCTTAACTTATGCCAAAAACAACGGCCTTACAGGAGACCTTGCAACAGGCTTGTATTTACCAACAGTGGCAGAACTGTACACAATCTATCAGAACAAAACTGCAGTAGATGCAAGCCTTTCAAAAGCAGGCGGAAGCAAGTTTGGAACAAGCTATTACTGGTCTTG
>JAHAZL010000011.1 GCA_018384055.1 Treponema sp. | reverse complement strand
TCCCAGATGTATTTTTTTGCTTCGTCAAACCATTCACCACCTTCTGAATAGGCAGCCGTAGCCGCAACAATCCCCATAAGGGAAGGTTCGTCATAACCTGTCTTTTCAATTTCCTTCTGAAGCAAATTCCTTAATGTTGGATTTACAACAAATATGTTTGAGAACTGAAGTCCCGCAAGGTTAAAGCTTTTGCTAGGCGACGTACAGATTATGGAATTATCCAATGCTTCTTTTGAAAGGTTGCCGTAAACTGTATGGCGATTATTTCCAAATACAATGTCTGAATGTATTTCATCGCTTATTACAAGAACCTTGTGCTTAAGGCAAATTTCCGAAATCTTTTTCAATTCTTCTTTTTTCCAAACCCTGCCGCCGGGATTATGAGGAGAACACAGAATGAAAATCTTAACATCTTCAGAAACTATCTTTTTTTCAAAATCTTCAAAGTTGATTTCATAGTGACCGTCAGAGTAAACCAAAGGACTGTTTACAACTTTCCTTCCAAGATTTTTGATTGTATTGAAAAATGGATAGTAAACCGGCTTCTGAACAAGAACAGCATCACCTTCTTTTGAGAAAGCCTTGATTGCTGAGGCAATGGCAAAGACTACACCAGGTGTATTTAAAATCCATTCGCTTTCAACAGTGAAATCATGTCTGTCCCTGAACCACTTTTTGATGGCTGAATAATACCTTTCGTCAGGCCTTGAATAGCCGTAAATTCCATGAAGTGCCTTTTCCGACAATGCTTTCTGAATGCAGGGTGCAGTAGGAAAATCCATATCTGCAACCCAAAGGCTTAGGGCATCTTCAGGTTTTCCACGGGCTTTCGCAAGGTCATATTTTATTGCGTTTGTATTTTTTCTATCTGTAATTTTATCGAATTCAAATTTCATGTTTCCCTCCTGACCTTTCAGTTAATGGCCTGTTCCAGATCTGCTATGAGGTCATCAACATTTTCAATTCCAACAGAAAGACGCAGGGTTGATGGAGTGATTCCGTTTTTAAGCCTAAGCTCTTCCGGTACATCTGCATGGGTCTGTGTCGTCGGATAGGTAATCAAAGTTTCCACACCGCCAAGACTTTCCGCATACTGAATCAGGTGAACGGAACCAAGAATCTTTTTAGCAAGCTCTTCATCAGTAACATTGAAAGTTACCATTGCACCGAAACCACGGGACTGTTTTTTCATGATTTCATATCCTGGATGTTCTTTGAGGCCAGGATAGATTACTTTTGTGACAGTCTTCTGGTTCTGAAGCCATTCAACAATTTTTACTGCATTTTTTTGTGCTGCTTCCATTCTGACAGCAAGAGTCTTAATTCCGCGAAGAACAAGCCAGCAGTCAAACGGAGCAAGGCCAGCTCCCGTTGTCTTTATAAGGAACCTGAGTTTTTCCTGAATGTCAGTTCTGTTTGTTACGATAAATCCTGCAAGAGTATCGTTGTGGCCTGCAAGGTATTTTGTTCCGCTGTGGATCACAACATCCGCACCAAGTTTCAAAGGATTCTGAAAATATGGCGACAGAAATGTATTGTCTACAATCAGGAGAATTCCATGGCGTCTTGTAATTTCAGCAAGAGCTTCAATGTCAGTTACATTCATCATTGGATTTGTCGGAGTCTCAATGTAAACAGCCTTTGTGTTTGGCTTTATAAGAGATTCAACATCATCCTTGCTGCAGTTGGCACGGGTAAATTCCACGCCGTTTTTTGCAGTAACATGATCAAAAAGACGGATGGAACCGCCATATAAATCTGAATCAACCACAAGATGATCACCGGGCTTAAAGATTTCAAAAAGAAGAGAAATGGCAGCCATTCCGGAACTCAAGGCAAGGGCATCTATTCCCCCTTCAAGCTGAGCCACAACCTTTTCTACCTGTGCCCTGGTTGGATTCTGCAGGCGGGAATAATCAAATCCTGAGCTCTGTCCAACTGCAGGATGGGCATAGGTTGCCGTCTGGAAAATGGGAAAACTTACAGCCCCGTAATGAAGGCTTTTACATTCATCTTCTGCATTTTCTATCTTTTCTTCCAGATGAAGACATTTTGTTTCGATACTAACACTCATGGCAATCCTCCTGACAAAATCTAAATTACATACTCAACCCTTTTGAGAACCCTTTCCAGGAACTGTTTTGTCCTTTCTTCTTTTGGGTGATAGAAAAGTTCATCGCTGGTTCCCTTTTCAACGACTACACCGCCGTCCATGAAAACAACCTGCGTTGCAACTTCTTCAGCAAAAGCAATTTCGTGGGTAACTACGATCATTGTGGTTCCTTCCCTGGCAAGGTTCTTTATTACATTCAGGACTTCTCCTACAAGTTCAGGATCCAAAGCCGATGTAGGTTCATCAAAAAGCACTACATCAGGTTTTGTTGCTACGGCCCTTGCAATTCCAACGCGCTGCTGCTGGCCGCCTGAAAGTTGACTTGGATAGAAATCCTTGCGCTCAAGAAGACCAACTTTACTCAAAGCTTCTTCTGCAATCCTGCGGGCTTCTTCCTTAGGAACTTTTCTTGCGGCCACCAGAGGCAACATTACATTTTCCAGGGCAGTCTTGTTGTTGAAGAGGTTGTAGTTCTGATAGACAAAACCGCTTTTTCTTCTTACATCAAGGATTGTTTTCTTGCCTGCATTTGAAAGGCTTGTCTTTATGTCGTCAAACTCAAGTTCTCCCTTGTCTGCCGTCTCAAGGAAAGCAAGGGTTCTTAAGAAAGTTGTTTTGCCGCTTCCCGAAGGACCAAGGATTACAACAACATCACCTTTATTTACAGTCAAATCTACGCCTTTAAGAATTTCATTTTTTCCAAAAGCCTTATGTACGCCAGTTACTTTCAACATTTTCAACTCCTGAACTTAAGCACGGGAAACTTTCTTGTAGTCCGCCTGCTTCTTTTCCCACTTTCTGAACAAAACCTGAACTGCACTACAGATGATTATGTAGATGACAAAAATATCCAGGTAACTTTCTATGTAGTTGTATCCGTAAGACGCTTCGATCTTTGCAACTGCAGTTACATCCTTTACGGTCATCATAAAAGCAAGGGATGTATTTTTTATCAGACTGACTGTTGCATTACACAGATTCGGAATTGCAACGGTTAAAGCCTGGGGAATTATTATCATCCTGTAGGTCTGCCAGTAAGTAAGTCCAGCCGTATACCCTGCTTCCAGCTGCCCTTTGCTTACAGTCAGCAAAGCCGACCTGAAAACTTCTGAAAGGATTGCCGCATTGTTCAATCCGAAGACGATGAAAGCATAGTAGATGGGATTAAGTTCAAAGACATTCACCTTGCTTCCAGCCGCAATAAAAATCCCGTTCAAAAAAGATGGCACGATGGAATAAACAACCATGATCTGAAGGACGATTGGTGTTCCGCGGATAAAGGAAACAAACACGGCAGAAAACTGTGAAAGAACCTTTACCTTGTGAACCCGGCTAAGGGCAATCAGAAATCCAAGAACAACACCTGACACAAGGGAAATTACCGTGATGAGCAGAGTTACCGGCACTGCCTTCCACAGCAGAAAAAAAGTTCTGAATAAAAAACTTACATTAAACATTCTTTTCCTTCCTTAAACTTAAACGCTTACGCGTCCCTTACTGAACTTCTTTTCAACAAACCTGAAAATCTGTTCAATCAGAATAGTCAGAACCCAGTAGATGATGGCCTGGGAAATATAGGTTTCTATGGCATATCCGCCAAAGTTCATTGCTATCAGAAGATTTCCTTTTCCCATCAGATCAATCAATCCGATTGTATAAGCAAGGCTTCCTTCCTTAAGCAGGGCGATGAAACTGTTTCCAAGATTCGGAAGGGAAACCAGGAAAGCCTGTGGCAGAATTATCTTTGTAAAAGCCTGAGCTTCCGTAAGTCCACTGGTTAAAGCCGCTTCCCTCTGTCCTTTTGAAACACTAAGATAACTGCTCCTCATTATCTCTGCGGCACTTGCGCTGAACAGAAGCCCCAGTGCAAGCACTACATAAATCGCCTTGGACCAGTTATTGATGTCCACCTTGAACAGACTCCAGAACAAAACCGGAAGCCCGTAGAAAACTACAAAGAGCATTACGATGGAAGGTGTACACCTGAAAGCATTTATCACGAAACTGCTTGCAGCCTTTGCAACTTTATTGCTTCCAAGCTGTCCCTTTGCAAGAAGAAAACCAAAGGCAAAACCGACTATTACGGTTCCCAGCAGGATTTCAAAAGTCACCGACAGGAAAGGCAAAAGAACTGGAATGGTCTCTATTATTTTTTCAGGATAAAAAGGTCTGTTCATATGCCCTCCTTTACTGTTTCATTTATTTAAGGAATTCTGAAACATCTTCGCCAAAGTATTCGACAGCAAGTTTTGAAAGGGTTCCGTTTTCCTTAAGCTGAAGGATTGCCCTGTCGTAGTCCTCGGCAAACTTTTTGTTCCTGATGTTGAAGATTGGCCATGTGGGGATTCCCTTGTAAGGGATGAAAGTAAGACTGTCCCTGTATGCAGAATATGGAGCACCATCCTTAAGAACATTGTTTTCAAAGGAAAGCTTTATATCCACATGAGCATCGTAGCGTCCTTCGTTTACCCAGACATAACCGTCGCTTGCGCCAAAGCTGTCTCCCGCAATGAGCTTTACGGCATCATTTGGATTTGCCTTGTTGTATTCATCGATTACTGTGTATTGGGCATTGGCTGCACCAATTGGAACAAGTTTTCCTGAATACTTTGCAAAAGAAGGAAGATCCTTGATTACATCTGCAGTCTCTGTCCTGATTACAATTCCGATGATGCTTGCTGCAATTGGATTTTCAGGGAACACATACTTCTTCCTGCGTTCTTCCGTGATCCAGATTCCCTTTGTACCTACATCGTATTTCCCCTGAAGAACACCAATTAAAAGATCATCGTCGGAAGTAGGTGTATATTCAAATTCATATTCAGGAAGAAGCTTGTCGATTTCCTTAAGCACTGCAACTTCGTAGCCGTCAGAAGCCCCATGGTCATTGATGAAATCATAAGGCTTGTAGTTGTTTGTATGTGCAACATGGATTTTCTTTACGCCGCCGCTTTCCTTTTTGCATGAAACAAAACCCAATCCTAAAATTACTGAAACCAAAACCAAAACTGCATTTCTAAAAAATCTATTTTTCATTTTCTTGTCTCCCATTAAAAACTTTGGATTATTTTGCGGCTTCCCTAACCCATTCAAGGCGCTGCCAGTCGATGTCCTTTGGAACTGTACAGTCTGCACCAAGGATGATTCCTGTTTTTCCAGCATCAGCAAGAAGTTTTTTTGTTTCAGCCTGAATGTCTTCCCTAGACCCCTTGTACAAAAGTCCTTCCTTTGTATTTGCAAATCCGCCGATGACAGCCTTGTTCTTGAAGATCTTTTTTCCGTCCTTAAGGGAAACGCCTTCAACAACAGAAGCAAAGTTTATTACCTTTGCCGGATAATTCTTGAAGTTTGAAAGATTGTTCTTTGCGCCTTCGTATCCGCAGACATGAAGAATGTTTGTTCCGCCTACTGATGAAGCCGCTGTCAAAACGGCTATCTCAGATGGAGAAATGACTTCAGAATAAAGGTCAGGTCCAACCGACACATCCTGAATTGACTGAACGCTAAGGTAAATTCCATCTGCATGACCTTCCTTGATTACAGCCTTAGCAAGAACCTGTGTATTCTGGGAAATCACGCTCAATGCATAGAAAACCGCATCCTGATTTTCCTTGATAAGTTCCGCAAGTTTCTTGTCGCCGCCAACACCCCACTTGAAGGCTGTTGCAGGAGCAAAAACATTGTAGGCTGTAAAAAGGTCCTTGCCAAAATCATTCGTAAGTTCCTTAACAAGAGAAACCTGATCCAGAATCCACTTGTCATTTTCTGAAATTGGCTTAAGGTTAAAAAGATCCTCTGCCGACTTGATTCCCTTAAGGAACTTTGCTGTTTCAGGCTCAAAGAAATAACCGTCGCTCATAAGCTTTACAAAGTCAGGCTGAAATTCCTTAACAAATTTTTTGTGACCTTCAAGATTCTGCTGTCTGTATGCTGGAACTTCGTATGAGCTTCCAAGTTCATTTTCTGCGAAGTGGAACCAGAATCCAACTGGAACCCTTTCTGTTGCCTTGTTATTAAATGCATCCAATACCAACTGTTTCTTATTTGACATAATTTACTCCTTCTATTGCACCGCGCATTTTTTTCCTGCGTAATTTTCCAATTATCTGATAACGGAAGACTCATAAATAATCTTCCAACAGGAAATTTGTTTTGGTGCGAAAATTATTATTTTGTGAAATTGATTTTTATTGGCCGAAGAAAATCAGCCTAGCAGAGACAACAGCAGAGGCACATGACTCCATTGCGGAAATTTTCTCGAACAAGCTTTTCAAAATAAAAAACCATTTTATGCCTCCTTTGAAAAATATATACCTACCTAATCACTAGGTATAATATATTTGTAAACCTATTATCCTACTATGTCAATAGGTTTTGCAAAAAATTTGTGGCATCACTGGAAAAACATTATTGTAAAACTTGTATATTAATTGCACCGGTTGATATAATGGATAGCATGAAAGGAATGATTCTTGAAGGCGGTGCAATGCGCGGAATGTTTACCTGCGGCATAACCGATGTTTTTATGGAAAACGGAATTGTTTTTGACGGCATCATCGGAGTAAGCGCCGGTGCAACTTTTGGCTGCAACTACAAGTCAAAGCAACCTGGAAGAGCCATAAGGTACAATACAAAATTCAGCCGTGACAGCCACTACGGAACTTTCCGCAACCTCATGAGAAACGGTGATCTTTACGATGCAAAATTCTGCTACGAGGACATTCCGTTCAAGCTTGATCTTTTTGATGTAAAAACCTATGCAGAAAATCCATTGAAATTCTATGTTGTCGTTTCAGACCTTGAAACAGGCAAACCCATCGTACACGAAATTCCAAAGGGAGACAGGGATGATCTTCTTTGGATGAGGGCAAGTGCTAGCCTTCCTTTGGTTTCGACTCCAGTTGTAATCGCAGGCAAAAGATACCTTGATGGCGGAATCACAAGTTCAATTCCGTTGAAGCAGTTCATGGAAATGGGCTATGACAGAAACATCGTAATCCTTACCCGCACAAGGGAATATGTTAAAAAGCCTTCATCATTTGCCATCCTCATGAAGTTCATCCTCAGAAAATATCCAAACCTTGTAAAGGCAATGCTCAACCGCCACATCATGTATGACGAAGAAAAACAATTTGTCTTTGAGCAGGAAAAACTCGGCAACTGCTATGTGATTGCTCCTGAAGTTGATGTTGGAATCAGCCGGACTGAACATAATCCAAATGAACTCCGCAGGGTTTACGAAATGGGAAGGCAGGCAGGAATAAAGCATCTTGAAGCCGTAAAGGAATACCTTAAATAATTTCTTTCTGATATACTTTTTTCCATGATCAAAGAAATTTCAATTCAGATAAGTCCAGACCAGGAAAAAGATTCAGAATTTATCAAAACAAAAATTTTCAGTGAACTCAAAAAGAATTCCATTTCATTTAAGCCCTCTGAAGTTGAAACAGTATTTGTAAAAAAATCCATTGATGCCCGTCATAAGAATGTAAAGCTTTTCATGCGCTACAAAGTATACATCGGAGAAAAACCTGGCGAAGAATTTTCAAAACTCCCTGAATGGAAAAATGCAGACGGAAAGAAATCTGTCATCATCGTAGGTTCAGGTCCTGCAGGTCTTTTCGGTGCCTTCAAACTTCTTGAATATGGAATCAAACCAATCATCGTTGAACGCGGCAGCGACACGAGCACAAGAAAACGCGACATTGCGGCCATCAGCACAAAGGGTGTCGTTGACGGAAATTCCAACTACTGCTTTGGAGAAGGCGGAGCCGGAACATTCAGCGACGGAAAACTTTACACAAGAAGCAACAAGAGGGGCGACATTTCAAGCGTCCTCAAGATTTTTGCAAATTTTGGTGCAGACAAAAAAATCCTTACGGACGCACATCCGCACATCGGAACTGACAGGCTTCCTGCCATCATAAATTCCATGAGGGAATTCATAATTTCCAAGGGCGGAGAATTTCACTTTGACACAAAATGCGTTGACCTCATAAAGGAAGGAAATGCAGTCCTTGGAATCAGGACGGAAAACACAAAGACAAAGGAAGCAAAGGAATTCCGCGGAGATGCAGTTGTTCTTGCCACAGGCCACAGTGCTCCTGATATTTACAAAATGATTGCAAAACTTTCCCCTGAATCCCTTGAAGCAAAAACCTTTGCAGTTGGTGTCCGCGCTGAACATCCACGCACCCTCATAGACGCAATCCGATTCCACGGAAAACCTGACGCTTCTTTGGGAGCTGCAGAATACAGGTTCACTACACAGCAGAAAGACCGCGGCGTCTACAGTTTCTGCATGTGCCCCGGTGGTTTTGTAGTTCCAAGCCAGAGCGGACCAGATCAGATTGTAGTAAACGGCATGTCTGCAAGCGGAAGAAACAGTAAGTGGAGCAATGCTGCAGTTGTTGTTGAAACACGACCTGAAGACATTCCTGGAGAATATGTAAATCGCGCAAAGGAACTTGGATGCCCTGCCCTTGCAGGTCTTTTATGGCGAGACCACCTTGAAAAACTTGCCGCAGACAATGGCAAAGGACAGAAGGCTCCAGCCCAAAGAATCCGCGACTTTGTAGACGGAAAGGAAAGCACAGACCTTCCTGAAACCAGCTACACGCCGGGAATTGTTTCAAGCAGACTGGACCAGTGGATTCCAAAGCAGATTGCTGAACGCCTTGCCATGTGCTTCAAATACATTAACCGCGACACAATGAAGGGTTATCTTTGTGACGACGGTCTTTTGATTGCCTTGGAAACAAGAACTTCAACTCCTGTCCGCATTGCCCGCAGCAAGGACAGCTTTGAATGTGTTGGACTTGCAAACCTGTACCCTTGCGGCGAAGGTTCAGGATATTCAGGCGGAATCGTAAGCAGCGCCATGGACGGCGAAAACGCCTGCGTAAAGCTTGCGGAAAAACTCGGCTGCTAGACCATGCCAAAAAAAATAATCCTTGCGGGCGCATCAAGCGTCATGGGCCATGAAAAAATAATCGAAGCCTTCTCTTCCATAGGCATGGATGCAACATTTATAGAAGCTCCTTTCGTAAAAAAATATTTTAAGGATGCATCGGATAAATTCATCTACACGGAAAATCTTCCGCCAGAGACAAAAGCAATTCCACTGTCGGAATACTGGATAAGCCAGTGCATTAAAACAAAACAGTGCGCCATAAGCGAAAGAGCCCTTAAGGCCAGCAGATCAAAAAAATTTCTTTATGAGATTCTTAAAACCGCCGGCATAAAAACTCCGGAAATTTTTACAAGTCTTGAAGATGCCCGCAATTTCATTTTAAACGACAACGGAAAAGCAATCGTCAAACCCGAAGGACTTTTCAGCGGCTATGCAGTCAAAACCGTTGGAGAGGAAAACCTAAACAACCTTGAAGAACTTGTCCTTAAGGCAAGCGATGTTCACAACAACGCCATAAAGATTTTTGGAATTGAAAGCAAGGGTGCCCTTGTCACTGAATTGATTTCAGGAAACGAATACAGTACGGACCTTTTTTTCTGTAGGGGCAGACTATCCCTTGTACGCCTAAGCAAAAAAGTTGTGGTGGAAATTCACGGCACGCCTTGCACGGTAATCTGCCAGCTGGTGCCTTGCGGCGAAAGTTTTTTTGAGCAGATGAGCAAGTGGTGCAGGGTGCTTTTTGACGACGGTGATGTTTCTTTTGCGCAGTTTGATTTTATTGATTGTGGCGATGGTCAGCTGGTACCTATTGATTTTGCGTGCCGTGTAGGCGGCGGCATGACTGAACTTTTTGGCGAATGTGAGTCTAATGTGTATGCCGACGCCGTCGTGGGCAAGCAATATGAGGTGCGGGCAAGCAAAGGGTACCTTACCCAGTTAAACTATGTTCCTACAAAAAGCGGGATTATTGAAAAAGACGATTACAACCTGGCAGAAGGAAAGCAGTTCATCTACAAGCACAAGGGAGACTTTGTTCCAGAATCCCCGTCAAGCGTTGCAAGCCGAATAGCCGTAGTAATAAAAAAAGCTCCCCTTGCAACCGCAAAGGATGCAGAGAAACTTCTCATAGGTGAAGAAAGAATAAAATTCTGGAAGAAGAAATGACACATCCTCGTCATTACGAGCTTGGCTGCTTCAGCAGACAGGCGAAGTAATCCACATGGCAGTTAAGCAAAGACATCCGTGGATTGCCGCGTCGCTATGCTCCTCGCAATGACTGATGTAATGATAATTCATTTCAAAATGTTTTCAAAACTTTCCTTTTTACAGAGTGCAGTAACATAAGGGCGGCCAAGAAGGATGTTGGTAACTCCGTAGCTCTGTGCCTTTTCAAAATCGGCTTTTGTTCTTATTCCACCGTCAACCCAGATTTCTCCGCAGTTCTTTCTGATTTTCTCTGCATGCTGTGAAAGGAATTCTGCAACGCTTCCCGTTCTGGTCGGAACACGGCCACCGTGGTTTGAAACGAAAGCAACATCCGGTTTTAATTCCCGGACAAGTTCAAGATCTTCGTCAGTAAAAATACCTTTGATTACAAAAGGAATGTTTCTAGCAGCCAGAAATTTCTGAACTTCACGAAGATTTTCTGCAGTCTTTTTTTCAAGGTGTGCTGCATTGCGCATTGTAGCAATGTTAAATGCATCAATGTCTATTCCGCTGTATTCGGAAATTTCTTCCGCCCATTCCATTCTTTCAAGAATCTTTTTGTTTTCATAAGGCTTTATGAAAACAGCAGCTTTCTTTCCAACAGACTTTACGGCCTCAATTCCCCAAAGCAACTTGCAGTCTGGAGTTCCATCTCCTATGGAAATGGCGGTATTGCTTTCTGCGCAAGCCTTCATCATGTCAAAGTAATACTGCTTTTCATCAGCATAACCCATGTTCTGTTCCGCACCCGTCATTGGAGCAAGTCTTAGGATTGCATTGCTGCCGACATAATTTCCATAAGGAATTTTCTTCCATTCATCACAGTTTAGGATAAAATTTCTGCTGCTGCCTTCTCCGCCCATTCCAGGCAACTGACCGATGCAACCGCGGCCAAGGCACACAGGGCAAAAACGGCATTTATATTCTGACATAATAAACCTCTAAATATTATCAATGACGAAAATGTAACGCCATTTTGGCTTTAAGAAACAAATGCTTTCATCCATCAACTTAAAGTTCCGATTACAGTTTCATCACTAGAAGATGACGAAGACCAGTTCTTGCGCCTTGGAGAATCATCCTCGTCTTCGTAATAATCATTTTTAACTTCATTCTTTTTTGTTGCCGATGATTTTGTAGATTTCTTTTTTGGAAGAACAAGAAAGCCGAAAATGCTTCCGCAAATTCCTCCAATCATTTCAATCAGGACACCGCAAACTTTCTGCATTGCATCTTGTCCTGAGGAACCCTTCGCCGCCCTGAAAATTTCAAAAGACAGGAAAAGAACAAAAACCAGAAGGCATGAAAGGGGGATTCTTTTTTTTGTAAGTTCCGTCAATGAAACAAGAACTGCCATCATAAAGATTATGCAGCCTGCCCCCGTCAAGGGAACTGTTGAAATACATGCCGTAAAGACTCCGGAAATCATTGTGGAAATGAACATCATGAGTCCCAGCATTACGCTTCCATAACGTTCTTCAAGAATCTGACCAAGCAGAAGAATTATCGTCAGGTTCGCAAAAAGCATTTCCCACCCTACATTTCCAAAAACATAGAAAAACAGACCTGCAAAGTCAGCAGGAGACTTAAAATTGAATGGAACCAATGCCTGCTTTGAGCCATGGCAAATCAAAATGGAAGAAAACATTTTCCCCTTGAAAGCATAAACATCAAGAAGGAACAACACAAGGGAAACAATGACGAAAGTTACTGTTACCGGAAAATCAAATGTCAATTTAGGTGAACTTTTTTTAGCCATACTTTAATTATCGGCAAAAATGGACTTCAAAAGAATATAATTGAACATCTTTTCCAACAGGTTTATAATTGCTGCAGAAACTTTAATAGGGCTAAAGCAATTGAACACCGATGAAGTTTATGTGAAGCTTATGTCTTCACTAGGTGCCTGCTACAACATCAATATCTGCAATGACGCAGATTTTCTCAAAGTGCGATGCGACTATTTTGAGCATGCGGAAAATTTTGTCGTTTCAAGAAAAGCAAATCTCTGGTCCGCCGATTCGGAAGAATTCATGTACATCTTCCAGATTCCAACACTTACAAAAGAGATCTTTTTATCTTCCATCCACTATGTTGAATCAGACTGGAAGAATCACGCTCACATCGGTCCTGACCACATGTACACCTACATCACACCTCTTTTCATCTGTGAAAATGCAGAAAAAGATGCCGTAAAACTTTTGAAAAGATTCCGAAGATATAAGAGCTACAGGTTCAGTTTCTGGGGATGGTCGGAATTTCATACTGCACTAATTGAATGCGGAGAAAACAAAATCATTACAAACAGAAGCGGAAAATGCGTAAGAAAATCACTTGGGAGAATAATTCATAATTTATAATTCATAATTTATAATTTATAATTATTAATTGTAAATTGTTTTTGGAGGTAATATATGAATACTTTATTGCTGCTTGTTATCTGTGTTGCAGTTCTTGCATGCGGATACATCTTCTACGGAAGATGGCTTTGCAAACAGTGGGGTGTAGGAGAAGGAAACAATCCAACTCCAGCACATGAACTTGAAGACGGTGTAGACTATGT
>JAHAZL010000080.1 GCA_018384055.1 Treponema sp. | reverse complement strand
ATGAAAAAAGTATACCATAACAAAAGCTGGCTTGAGTTCATCTCCTTCATGAGGATTTTATCAAGCAATCCGGAAAGGGCGTTCAATATGCACGAAAGGAAAGCAAGGAAAATGAAAAAGGAATTTGTAGATTTTTTTTCATCCTGAGGAACGGCAGGCGCATTTGATTCCCCATCGGATAATTTTTCTTTTTTTTCAAAGGGATTTAACTTTAAAAACAAAAGACCGCCGCTTACAAATAAAAGTCCCAATCCCTTACAGAAAGTTATTTTTTCGCCAAGGACAATTACGCCAAGGACTGTGGCAAACAAGACCCTTGAAAGATCAAGGACACCGCAAAGACTGATCGGAAGTTTTTTTATGGCTTTAAATCCTGCAATCCAGGCCACAAAAATTACAAAGGCTTTAAGTGCAACCCAAAGATACTGATTTATGGTTAAGCCTTTTGCCTCTGGAAATTGTGGAATACAAATCAAAAAAGAAAGAAACGTATATACAAGAAGAACTTCGGTAACGGAATTCTTTTCAAGGGACTTCTTTTTACAGATTTCCCTTAAGCCCTTTATGATTCCATATATCAGAACTAAAAGCATCCACATGGACACTAGGATATAAAAAAACCGCCTGCATTTCTACAGACGGTTTGCAAATCAATTTAAGGTTGATTTAAGTTTTATTTTTCCTCTTCTTCGTTGGCAATTCTGTCTACGCCTACAACATAATCAGGATCAGTAATTGTTACGACCTTGATTCCGCTTGCGCTTCTTCCCTGAATTGTAATGTCCTTGGCTTCAACACGAACTGAAGTTCCCTGGCTTGTAATGCACATTACGCTGTCGCTTTCACGAACACAGAGGGATCCGATGATTTCTCCCTTGTCATCAACATTGCCGAAAATCTTCTGTCCGCCGGTTCCGCGTCCATGAGAATTGAATTCTGCAGGATCCACTCTCTTACCGATACCTTTTTCCGTAATGACGAGAATACGGGCATCTTCTTCCTTTTCGATTCTGATGGCAGAAGCAAGTTCATCGCTTGAACCAAGTTTGATACCTGCAACACCGCGGCTTGTCTTTCCCATTGGACGAACATCATTTTCTTCAATGCGGAGGGCCTGTCCACGTCGGCTGACGAGAAGAATTTCATCGCTGCCAGATGTAAGGATAGAACTTACAAGAGTATCTCCATCATCCAAACGAACGGCAGTTGTTCCACGGTCCTTTGCATTTCTGAATTCACTTGTAGGAGTCTTCTTGACTACACCGTTTGCTGTAGCCATAAAGAGGAATTCGTCTTCCCTGAAATCCTTTAGGGCAACGGTTGTAGTTATGTCTTCATTTGCACTTACCTTAAGGAGGCTCTTGATATGGCTTCCGCGGCCAATCTTGCTTCCTTCAGGAATTTCGTGAACCTTAACCCAGTAAGCCTTTCCTGCCGTTGTAATGAACATAAGGTAATCGTGGGTAGAAGCAACGAACATCTGGTTGATGTAGTCTTCTTCAACAAGTTTTGCAG
Organism: Treponema sp.; assembly: GCA_018384055.1. Lineage (GTDB taxonomy): Bacteria > Spirochaetota > Spirochaetia > Treponematales > Treponemataceae > Treponema_D. Next base: position 3,800 of record JAHAZL010000080.1, on the reverse strand, counting down.
AGATTGTTCCCTTTCCTCCCCTACCCTGGCTCTTGTACTGAGAAACTGGAACTCTCTTGATGTATCCAACCTTGGAGATGAGGACAACCATATCCTCTTCCTTGATCATGTCTTCAACATTGATTGTTTCAACTTCACCGGCAACAATGTCTGTCTTTCTGTCATCGCCGAATTTTTCTACGATGGCATTTGTTTCTTCCTTGATGAGGTTAAGAATCTTTTCATGATGAGCAAGAAGATCTTCAAGACGGGCTATTTCTGCACGAACCTGTTCCAATTCGATTTTAAGTTCATCAATGCGCAAAGATGTAAGAACACCGAGGCGAAGGTCTACGATGGCCTGGCTCTGTTCTTCATCAAAACCAAATCTTGCTTCCAGCCTTTTCTTGGCTTCAGGTTCATCCTTGCTTGAACGGATGATTTGAATTACTTCATCAACACAGTCGACGGCAGTAATTTTTGCTTCAAGGATATGTTCCTTTTTCTTTGCAACTGCAAGTTCAAACTTTGTACGGCGTGTTATTACTTCATCACGGTGATCAACAAAATGCTTTATGATCTGCTTAAGATTTAAAACCTGCGGTGCAAGTCCCTTTCCAGATGGAACAAGGGCAAGGTTTATTATTCCATAAGAAGACTGAAGAGGAGTCTTTGCAAAAATCTGATTGATAACAACTTTTGCAATTGCACTTCTTTTTATGTCAACTTCAATGCGGACATCATCTCCATGACTGCCATCGTTTACACGTTCAATGCCTTCAATGACACCATCTTTTGCAAGATCTGCAATTTTTTTAACAAGGTCATCAGTTCTTGTCTGGTAAGGAATTTCAGTAAATACAAGTTTCTCTTTGCCTTTTGTATCAACTTCAATCGTAAAACGGGCACGAACTAAAATTTTACCGCGTCCAGTTTTGTATGCATCAGCAATACCTTTCTTTCCAAAAATGATACCACCAGTAGGAAAATCCGGTCCTTTCATGTGCTGCATCAAATCTTCAATTCTGCATTCCGGATTGTCTATATATGCACAGATGGCAGCTCCAACTTCCCTAAGATTGTGTGGAGGCATGTTTGTTGCCATACCAACGGCAATACCTGTAGAACCGTTACACAAAAGGAACGGGAATGCTGCAGGAAGAACCTTTGGTTCCTGTCTTGTATCATCAAAGTTTGGAGCAAAATCAACCGTATCCTTCTTTATGTCTTCTACCATTACTTCGGCAACCTTTGACATCTTTGCCTCTGTGTAACGGTAAGCGGCTGCAGGAGAACCGTCGATACCTCCGAAGTTACCCTGCTTTGTAACAGGCATGTATCTCAAAGAAAAAGCCTGACCAAGACGAACCATGGCATCATAAACGGAAGCATCTCCATGTGGATGGTAACGACCGAGTACATCACCTACTACGGTAGCACATTTCTTTGTCTTTCCGCCGGAAGTCAAATTCTCCTCTGCCATGGCGTAGAGAATACGGCGATGAACCGGTTTTAAACCATCACGAACATCAGGCAAAGCACGTTCAACAATAACCGACATGGAATAGTCAATAAATGAACGCTGCATTTCGTGTTCAATTGGTGCCGTTAAAACGTATCCACCTTCAGGAGTCTTCTTTTCTTCGTATTTTATCTTTTCAATCATTTAATTATTTCCCGTCATTCTGAACTTGCTTCAGAATCTAATTTTTAAAAGAGATCCCGAATCAAGTTCGGGATGACATAAATAGCATCTCTAAGAATTGCAATTTTTGAATGTTCCATAAACATTAAACATCCAGTGTTGCGTATTCTGCATTTTCTTCGATGAACTTGCGGCGTGGATCAACATCATCACCCATAAGGATTGAGAAAATCTGGTCTGCCATCTGGGCATCAGTGATCTTTACCTGCTTCATCTTGCGGTTTTCAGGAGCCATTGTTGTTTCCTTAAGTTCCTGCCATTCCATTTCACCAAGACCTTTGTAGCGCTGTACTTCAGCCTTGTCGCGGTTTTCTCCAAGTTCTTCCAAAGCCTGATCACGTTCTTCATCGCTGAAAACAAATTTCTTGTACTTCTGTTTTTTGTATTCAACTCTATAAAGAGGAGGCATGGCAATGTAGACATAACCTTTTTCAATAAGTTGAGGCATAAATCGGAAGAAGAAAGTCATAAGCAAAGTCGAAATATGTGCGCCATCCACATCGGCATCGGCCATGATGATTATTTTGTGATAGCGCAGTTTTTCAATGTTGAAATCTTTTCCAATTCCAGTTCCAAGGGAAGCAATTACAGGCCAAAGCTTTTCATTTCCCATAACTTTTGAAGGATCAACTTTTTCAACGTTGAGCATCTTACCCCATAGAGGAAGAATTGCCTGTGTTTTTGGATTTCTACCCTGCTTTGCAGAACCGCCGGCAGAATCTCCTTCGACTATGTAGACTTCACATTCTTCAGGCTTATTGGATGAACAGTCTGCAAGTTTTCCTGGAAGACCAAAGGAATCCATTCCGCTCTTTCGGTTTGTTTCAACAGCCTTGCGTGCCTTTATTCTACCTAAGGCTTCACTGACTGCCTTTTCAAGGATCATGTTGCAAAGCTGAGGATTCTGTTCAAACCAGAGGGTAAGTTTTTCTGAAACAAGGGAATAAACAATTGAACGAACTTCACTGTTGCCGAGTTTCTGTTTTGTCTGTCCTTCAAACTGAGGTTCAGGGACCTTTACGGAAATTACTGCGGCAACACCTGTGCGTACATCATCACCTGTTAGTCTTTCAATCTTTATTTCCTTTTTCTTGTCCGCATCGCTTGGCTTCTTGTTTTTGTCCACCTTTGGATTAAGCTTCTTGAAAAGCTTTTCGTTTGAATCAAGGGCCTTGTTGAGAACAAAAGTAAGGGCATTCTTGAAACCTTCAAGGTGAGTACCACCTTCATGTGTATTGATGTCGTTTACATAGGAATATATGCTTTCTTCATAACCGTCGTTGTACTGCATGGAAATTTCAGCAATTACATCGTTCTGTTCACCGGTAATGAAAATAGGATCTTCAGGAATAACCTTTTTTCCGTTATTTAGATACTTTGTATACTCATTTATACCGCCTTCAAACTGAAGAACCACTTCCTTTGGATTTTCAAGGCGTTCGTCGCGGAACGTAATCTTGATTCCAGGGTTAAGGAAAGCAAGTTCACGGAGACGGTTCATAAGGATATCGAAATCATGGTTTGTTGTTTCTTTGAAAATAGTGGCATCAGCCTTCCATCGGATGATTGTTCCGTGCCTGTCAGAATCTTCAATTCTTTCTACTTTTGTCTTAGGAATACCGGTTTCATATCTCTGAAAATAATGGCCTCCATCACGGTATACATCAGCTGTAAGCCAAACAGAAAGGGCATTAACGCAGGAAACACCTACACCGTGCAAACCACCTGAAACTTTGTATGTAGACTTGTCGAATTTACCGCCGGCATGAAGTTGACCCAAAACCAGTTCAAGGGCACTCTTCTTTTCCTTAGAATTAATGGCTACAGGAATACCGCGACCATTATCTTCAACGCGGCAGATGTCATCCTTTTCAAGGGCTACAATGATATTGTCACAGTAACCTGCCATGGCTTCGTCTATACTGTTGTCTACAACTTCATATACAAGATGATGAAGACCACCCTGACTGGTTGATCCAATGTACATTCCAGGGCGCTTGCGAACTGCTTCAAGTCCATGCAAAACCTGAATGCTTTCGGCACCATATTCGTTAGTTTCTGCCATTTATATCCTCTTTAATAGTGTAAAATTTACAGTTTTAGGGGAGTATAATAT
>JAHAZL010000066.1 GCA_018384055.1 Treponema sp. | reverse complement strand
AAACAGACTGATTTTTCTGAGTTTACAAAGGCAAAGAATCTGTCTATTTCTGGAAAGCAAATGCTTTGCGATAAACACGAAGGATGCCTTGAAAAAGTTGTAAAAAATATATAATGCGGAAGCCCTGTTAAACGAAGAGAAAACACTTGATAAAAGCAAAGTTATAGAAGATGCTTCAAAATTGATTGCAGAACAATCAAAGGAGATCTTAAAAAACTTACTGAAGTAAAATTTATTACTGCGATTCCCAAAAGTTAGTTACAGTCTGTTCCCCTAGCCCTATTTTCATTTCTCTCACAGTATCTCATCATTTTTTTCTTTTACACAGTAATGTTTTTTTTGCTATAATCACGCATCAAATAGAGGTACAGACACATGGCAAATCCATTTAAAAAGTTCACTTTGAAACTTGGCGACACTTTTGATTCCAACACCTGCTGGATTCCTTTTTTCATCAGCCTCATGTCCATGGGATTGGGCTACGGACTTTACAAGGGAGTGATCGACAACTATCTTGCGGAAGTCGTAGGAATGGGAGAATTCCACCGCGGCGTTGCGGAGTTTTTCCGCGAGCTTCCAGGCTTTCTCCTGGTTTTCATTCTTGCTCTTCTCTACCGTTTTTCTGCCGAAGGAGTTTTTAAAATCGGCGGTCTCATAATGCTTGTGGGCATGCTCCTTCACATGGGACTTCCTGCAGACAGAATTCTCGTGACAACAGCCATCTGCATCTATTCCCTTGGCGAACACATGCAGCTTGGAATGAGGAACACCCTTTCACTTGAATATTCAAAGGAAGGTCGCGGCGGCCGTGCCCTTGGATTCCAGAATTCAATTTACCAGGGCGGAACTCTTGCAGGCTTTTTCATCGTAATGATTGCATTCAGCTTCATAGGCGGCGAAAAATCATTCCGTCTTTTCTTTGCCATAAGCGCGCTCATCATGGGAATCGGAACTGTACTTGCTTTCCGCATGACGGGACAGAGCAAGACAGACAAGTCAAAGAGCCGTTTCTATTTCAGAAAGAAGTATACGAAATTCTATTTTCTTGAAGTTTTCTACGGAGCACGAAAGCAGATTTTCTTTACCTTTGGACCTTATGTTCTGATTCTTTTCTACAAGGCAAGCACAAGCACCATCTGCCTTCTCTTTGCAATCAGTGCAATCTGCTGTTCCCTTGCAAGTCCTCTCGTTGGGAAAATCATCGACCGACTGGGATACAAGATCGTGATGGTTTCAGACACATTGATCCTTGTAATCGTCTGTTTCTTCTACGGATTTGCCCACAGGATTTTTCCTCAGAATGTTGCTTTCATCATCTGCTGTGCAAACTACATTCTTGATTCGGTGATTTCTTTGGCATCGATGGCAAGCAATGTCTACGTTCAGGACATTTCAGATTCAAAGGAAGAGGTTCGTGCAACAATCAGCACGGGAATTTCCGTCAACCATTTCATTACGATTCTCATTGCACTTTTTGGCGGATGGATATGGCAGGTTCTTGGTATCGAGACACTGTTTACACTTTCTGCCATCCTTGGCATCTTCAACAGCATCTATGCCGCAACAATCAAGGTGCCAAAGAAAGTTTAATTAAGATAATGACAATATAAAAAAAGGCGGGCCCTGCCGACAGTTTAGTTGGAAACCATGTTGTTTACCCACACGCCTTTTTTAATCAGGTAGATGCCGATGGCGCACTTTATCATATCAAGGGCTTTGACTATAAAGTAAATCATTATGATTCCCATGGCTGTAAATCTTGTGAGGGCAAAGGCTGTGGGAACGATGAACACCCAGATGAATACGCTGTCAAAAAGGAAGGTAATGAAAGTCTTTCCTCCTGAACGAAGGGTAAAATAACATCCGTGGACAATGGCCAGAATGGGAAGAAATGCACCGGTCTGCAAAATGAAATTGGATGCAAATTCCTTTACTTCAGTTTCCGTATTGTAGAAAGCAGGGAAAAGGTTCCTGCAGAAAATCAGCACGATTCCAACAAAGGTACTGACTATGGCAGAAAGTGCAATCATTCTGTTTGCAGTAGATTTGGCTTCTTCATTTTTTCCGGCGCCAAGCAACTGACCTGCCAGAATAGAAATTGATTCCCCGATGGCAAAAAGAAATACGTTGAAAAGATTTGCAATGGTATTTGTAATGTTGATTGCGGCAACTACGGCAAGACCACGGAGAGAGAAGCTCTGGTTCAGCATTGTAAGACCAAGAGACCAGAGGGTTTCATTGGCGGCAAGAGGCAGTCCCTTGAGGATGATTTTTTCCACGAGGGCAACAGGAACCTTAAATGACGCAAAAGCCCCTTCTATAAATTTGCAGCGGTCCTTATGAGTATGAGTCCAGACAATTTCGATTCCAGATTCAACAAAACGGGAAACAACGGTTGCAATGGCAGCACCCTTTACGCCAAGAACCGGGAAACCAAAGTGTCCGAAAATCAAAACATAGTTAAGGCTGAGGTTTACAAAAACGGCAACGAAACCTGCCTTCATTGGAACGGAAGTTTCACCGATATCGCGGAGGGTTCCGGCATAAGCCATTCCAAGTGCAGTCGGAATCATTCCCACAAGCATGATCATCATATAATCCTTTGCATGCTTCATTGTGGCTACAGGATCACCTATGTTGTCTGATTCATGGATGAAATTTTCCATAAAAAATTCACCGAAGAAATAAAAAACAAGGGCACCTACAATTGTTGCAATTCCAACAAGATAGAGTTTTATCCTGAAAGTATCCCTTACGCCCTTGTGGTCTCCCTTGCCAAAAAACTGGGCCGTAAAAATTCCAGCGCCACAGGAAGAACCCCATACACATAAAGTAAAAACAAAAAACAGCTGGGAAAAAATGCTGACTCCATTCATTGAATCAGTTCCGCAGCGCCCCACCATAAGGTTATCAAGAAGACCAACAAGATTTGTAATGGTACTCTGAATTACAATTGGAAGCGTTATTGTAAAAATGTTTCTGTAGAAAGTTCTGTCATACTTCAAGTACATGACATTATCTTACATTAAATGAGCCCATTATTGTAGTAAGCAATTCATTTAAGTATAATGAAGAAAAAATCAAAAGGTGGCATAAAATGTTGCTTGCTAAAAGACTTGAAAATTTACACCCTTATGTTCCTGGAGAACAGCCAAAGGACCGTGTTTACATAAAATTGAATGCCAATGAAAATCCATATCCTCCATGCAAGGCTGTGGCTAAATCTGTAAAAAAGGCAGTTGCAAAGAAAATCAGCAGCCTTGGACTTTACCCTGATCCTGACAGCAACGAACTGCGTTCTGCAATTGCTGAAATGCTCAATGAAACCGGCGGATGCTTCAACAATTCAAAAGAGGCAAAAAAGGCTTTGCCATTTACAGTTACACCTGACATGATTTTCTGCGGTAACGGAAGTGATGAAGTCTTGAGCTTTGTTTTCTACACTTTCTTTGACAGCGACAGACCTTTGGTAATGCCAGAGTTCACATACAGTTTCTATCCTGTATACTGCGGCTACTACAACATTCCAATGTGCCAGGTTCCACTCAAAAAAAATTGGGAACTTGATACAGACAAAATTCTTGAAGAAGCCAACAAGAACGACAGCGCAATCATTTTTGCAAATCCAAATGCACCAACAGGAATTGCCCTCAAACGAGATGAAGTTGCGGCAATGATTGAAAAATCCCCAAAGGACAAAATTTTTATTGTTGACGAAGCATACGCTGATTTTGGCAACGAAAGCTGCATTCCTCTTCTTGAAAAACATACAAACCTTGTAATCGTGCGTACCTTCAGCAAGAGCCTTTCTTTTGCCGGAATGAGACTCGGCTACATCGTTGCTTCTCCTGACCTTGTTCGTTCAGTATTTACAGTTAAGAATTCTTTCAACCACTTTCCAGTTGACTTCCTTGCTCAGACAGCAGGAATTGCAAGCTGTGAAAACTACAGCTACTGCGAAGAAAATGCAAGAAAAGTTGTTGAAGAAAGAGAAAGCATTACAAAGTTCCTTCGCGAGCGCGGATGGTTCGTAATCGATTCAAAGACAAACTTCATCTTTGCAAAGAAAGACGGCATCAAGGGAACGGACATTTATCAGGCAGTTAAGAAAGCCGGGATCCTCATCCGCCACTTTGCAACTCCCGGCATCGAAGATTTTGTTCGCATCACAATCGGTACAAAAAAGCAGATGAACCTTTTGAAATCAGTTTTGGAGGAAATATGAAATTCTTAGTACTCAGCGATATTCACGGAAACCTTGAAAACCTTGAAAAATTAAATCCAATGGCAAAGGAAGCCGACGGGATTATCTTTGCAGGCGACTTCACAGAATTCGAAAACGAAAAGACTGGACTACCAGTTCTCAAGGCCCTCTGCAAGATGAATGAAAATATTTTTGCCGTTCGCGGTAACTGCGACTATCCTTCTCTTGAAGAAGAATTTGAAGGAAGCGACATCAGCTGCGAACGTCAACTTGTGATGCACGAAGGCCTTGCTTTTGCAGGCAGCCACGGAGGAAGTAAATTCACTGGTACTACTCCAAACGAAAGAACAGAAGAAGAACTTCAGTCTGACTTCAACATCATCACAAACGAAGGTGCTCAGGAATGGGACAACCTGATTGTCCTTATGCACAACCCTCCAAAGAATACTGCCTGCGACAAGATTCCTGGAGACATTCACGTTGGAAGCGAATTATCTACAAAGTTCATTGAAGAATACAAGCCTCTTGCAGTTGTTACAGGACACATTCATGAAAGTGCTGCCATCTGCAAGGTTGGAAACACAACAGTGATGAACCCGGGTGCAGTTGCCGAAGGCAAATACGGCTGGCTTACTGTAAGCAAGAAAGACGGTAAGTGGACTGTTGATTCAGCAGAATTGAAGAATCTTTAATCCTAATCTTTTACAGACCCATACACGAACACTCCTATGCTGTTCGTGGGGCGAAAGTTTCTGAAGGCACCGGCATACAGGTTGCAAATGCTTTCGCCCATTATCCACGGCGATATTTCTTTCCAAAAAATTTCGAAAACTCGTGATGGAAATTTTCCTTGCAGGAACGAGAAACTGAAATTCGCTGATCACCTTCCATGAAAATTTCATCATTTGAAATGCTCGTAATTCTCTTTATATTTACAAGATAACTTGAATGAGGAATTGCAAAACCTTCCTCCTTAAGTTCTTCCTCAAGAACTGCAAGCTTTTCCCTTGATGTAATCTTCCCGTCTTCCGGTTTTATTGCTGAATTTGCAGACAGGACGATAGTACAGCCATGCTTTGCTTTTTCTATATACAGAATATCGTTTACTGGAATCAAAGAAGCTTTTCCGTCAGAAACAACTTCAAGGGTTTTCTGCTGCTTGCGTCGCTTCATTTCCACCAAAAGGTCGTCGATGGTTTTTGCAATCCTTTCCTTACTCTCGTTCTTCAGGATATAACGATATGGAGAAACTTCAAAATGTTCAGTCTGGGGAGTAACAACCGCCGAACAGAAACATACGACAGCCGTTTGGTTTTTCTTTCGCAATTCCATTATGGTTTCAAAACCATTCATCATTTTCATCTGCATGTCAATGAGAATCAAATCCGTATTCAACTTCATGTCTTCAAGAAAGCTCATTCCTGAATTAAAGGTATGAATGTTCATGGAAGACATGTCATAGTGCTTGCTTTTTTCCACAGCCATTTTAAGCTGAAGAAGATCACTTTCTGTGTCATCGCAAATTACAATTTCATACATTTTATTTTCTCCCCTTTGGAAGGCAGATGCTTGAAACAAATATTTCTCCATCTATTTCCATATCAAAAATTCCGCGGTATTTTTCACATAGCTGTCTTACATTGAAAAGTCCAAGACCGTGTTCTCCTGGAACTTGCTTTGTGGAAGCTAGTCTTCCGTTCTTAACATCAATTCTAAAAAAATGATTCTCAACAACAAACATGATGAAGTTTCCTTCAGTTTCAAAGAGCTTGATGCTTACGGCAGATTTTTCAGCAGAACCACTTAATGATTCCTTCCACTCCTTTTCTGCACGAACAGCATTGTCAATGAGATTTCCAAACATGGCGATGATGTCTATCTCTTCAAAGCAATCAAGTTCAACTTCTGGCTCTATCTGGAAATCAATATGAATGTTTTCCTTGAGGGCAAGATTTTCCTTTTCATTAAGAAGTGCATTTGCAATTCTGTTCCTGACATATTTTTTTGGAGTGTTCTTCTGAAGTTCAATGTTCATTACCTTAAGAAGCTTTTCAATTTCTTCTGTTTTTCCTTCCGCACACAGTCCACCAATGGCAGCAAGATAATGCTTTTCATCATGGCGGATGATTGCCTGACGCTGTTCGATTTCATCAAGGCGGTCATAGTAATTTTTTTCCATCTCGTATTTCTTCAGCAAGCGTTCAAGCTTGTGGAAAATTGGATTTTCACTGTTAAGGGCAACGGAAATCACAATTAGGGAAACATTCAAACTTGTCACAAGAAATTCTGGAAAGATCAGTTGCAGTAAAGTAAAGGATGCAACGGTTGCAAAACAGGAAACAAAGGTCAGCCTTTTTACAGGATCAGCCCTGCGGACAAATTTTCTTCCGAATATGAAGATGAAACCCAGGAATAAAGGAACAAGAGAAAAAACAATGTATACCGGAGTTCCATACGAATAGTTTGTTGTCTTTCCTTGAATAATCTTGATGTCAGGCAAAGTAATTAAAGTTACGGCAGCAACAGAACCTGCAATGCAGGCAAACAATATTTTTTCCCAGATAGCTTTTGGTAGCCTGCCAACAATGGAGCGGAAATAGAAATACATGAACCAAAGTTCTGTTTCAAGGAGAAGATAGAAGATTCCATGGAGAACAATGTTTGTCGCCATTGAAACGGAATCAATCATGTTTACAGACCAGGCCGTCAGTCCATCAAAAATTACACAGAGAATTCCAAAATAATAAAGACAGTCCGAAAACACATTGCATTTTGTGTTTTCATCTTTTCCTTTTATAACGAGAAAACCTATATACAACAGAAAAACCAGGCAACCTGTCTGAAGCCTGGTGTAAAAAAGAATGTCTGGCATGCTGTTATTCTATCATGACATCAGAATCTCTTCACTATGCATCTGTATTTGAAATAGTTGATCATTGCACGGATAAGTTCATCCGTAATGATGGCCGCAAAAACTCCTGCAATTCCCATGTTCAAAACGCGGACAAAGAAAAGAGCAGAAGAAATTACGATTACCGAACCTGCAATCTGAGTAAAGAACATCCAGATGGTATTGCCGCTTCCACGGATTGCACTGCCAATGATTATGTTGCCCGATTTTCCGTAAAGGTTGATGCACATGAGGATAAGGTAGATTCCGCAGCCTGCAATGAGTTCTGCATCCTTAGAAAAGAGTCCGATGATTTTTCCAGGAATTGCAAGGCAGAGGAAGAGCATTATCAGTGAAACAGCCACTGAAAGAATTCCAGCCGAAAGTACTGTTCCCCGATACTTGTCCCTGTTCAATTCTCCCTTTGCTTCACCGCAGAGGGTAAGGGTTGCATTTCCGAAAGAACCGATTACAACAACTACAAGAAGTTCAACTCCAAAAATCATGGAATAAATTCCCGCTGCCATTTCATTGATGGAATTGAGAATGACAATGAGAATCAGGTTGGAACCGTTCCATGCAAAATCTTCAAGGGCCGTATTGATTCCAAGCTTTACCGATTTAAAAAATGGGAGAAGAGATGCTTTCCTTACGGCCGCAAAAGAAGGTCTTGTAAAAAGTTCTTTGCTTGTAAAGAAAATGAAAGTTGCATAGACCATGCCCGCATATTCCGCAATGACAGTTGCAATGGCAGCCCCCTTCATTCCCATGGCAGGACAACCTAGACGACCAAAGATCATTACCCAGTCAAGGAAGATGTTGAGGCCTGCACGAATCAATCCATACAAAATCATTGGCTTGGTATAGTTTGAAGTCTGCATGATTACCATTGAAGAAGACTGAAGTCCAACAAGAAGAATTGCAGGCGAATACCATTTCGTGTATTCAACGCATAGAGGCAGAACATTTTCCGAAACATCCATTGCCTGAAAAACATATCTGTTGAAGAAGAACCAGAAAATGAAAAGCAGCGTCGGAATCACATTGGTCCATATCAGCATGGAAGCGGAATATTTTTCTACCTGGTCAGTTTCCTTTGCACCGACTTTCTGGCTGATGATTATTGAAGAACCGATTACGATGGAAAAACAGAATGAAAGGGATGTCCAGACCGGACTGCTTACATTTCCGATTGCACTCAGGTAGATGTCGTTCATCTGGCCTAAAAATGCCTTGTCTATGATCATCTGGATCTGACTGATGACATTTGCCAGTATCAAGGGAAGAGCAATCTTAAAAATAGAATTGAAGTAAGTTTTGTTGAGTTTCATGTTCTCAATATAGTGGAAAACAGAAAATTAGTTGATTACTGTGGCAAAAATCACGGTATATAGGGCGAATTCCGCTTCGAATCAAAGTTATCCGTATCGGTTTAAATAAAAAAAGCACCCGAAATCATCGAGTGCTATTTACGTGAGACTGACACGATTCGAACGTGCGACCCTCACCTCCGCAGGGTGATGCTCTAATCCAGCTGAGCTACAATCTCATAAGAACAAGACACGCTGCTAAAGCAAGTACCCTTGTTCTAGTAGCGGAGACGACAGGGGTCGAACCTGCCCACCGCTTGCGCAAGTGACGGATTAGCAATCCGTTGTATTACCGCTCTACCACGTCTCCAATTCTAAAAAGCCTGCGGCCTTTTAGATTTACGGAGCGAGAGGGATTCGAACCCCCGGTGGGTCTCCCCACGCCTGTTTTCAAGACAGGTACTTTCGACCACTCAGACATCGCTCCAAGAAAGTAAGTGAATATTATTAAATATATTCAATTATGTCAAGAGAAAAAAATTAAAAATCATACAAAAAAAGAGGATTGGCAAGCACCCATGAAACTTTGAGGTGTTATCTATTTGAGTGTAAAAAGATGGCAGATTCTCTAAATTTCTCTCTGGATTTGCCGATAATCTAAGGGCAGAAGTATTTTTTGACATTGGGCATAAAGAGGTTTATATGAAATCTATTGGAATCAAACTTGCTGACGGATCTTTCTATCCTTTACTTGAAGAAGGGAATCCCGAAAAAAGGACTCTGGACCTTACAACTGTAATGGACAACCAGACAAAAGTTCAGGTTGAAGTTTACAGGACTGAAACAGGTTCCCTTGAAGGCGCAGAATACATTGATACTCTTGAAATCAAAAACCTTAGGCCTCATGAAAACGGTGAACCAACCCTTTGCCTTGCCATCGACGTTGATGAAAACAATGAACTTTCTGCAGAAATAAGAGATCCTGAAACAGGCAAAAAAAGCGAGATTCAGGTAACTCTTCAGTCAAGGACTCTTGCTGGTCTCAACGGCGGATCCATTGAAGAAGAGGAGGATGACGTGACTATTTCGGACAACGACCTTGAAAAAGCAGGCCTTGATGACTTTGTAGAAAAGAAAGAATTTGCATCAGAAGAGATTCCTCTCCCTTCAGAAGATTTTTCTTTTGATGATGTGAATGAACCTGCACACGCAGAAGAAGAAACTTCAGAAATTGCAGAACCAACACTTTCGGAAGGAACTTCTACAAATGATGCAGAAGATATTTTCGGTGAAAACAGCCTCGACCTTCCTGAGTTCGGAACAAAGGAAGAAACAACTGAAGAAACTGTAGAACCAACAATTCAAGACGAGCCTGAAGTTGAAGATCCTGTATTCGATGAAACTATTGACGAACCTGCAATAGAAGAATCAGAAGATACGACAGTTCCAGAAGAAGAAGATTTTTCAACTGCACTCCCAGACTTTGACGATGCAATGTTCGATACACCTGCAGAAGAAGAACCGGCAGCAGACGATTCAGCAGACGATTTGGGAAGTACTTTGGATCTTCCTGACTTCGATGATCTTGAAGCAACATCTCTTGGTGACGATAATTCCAGCAACGCAACAGAAACATCTATTGAAGACAATTCTACAGAATCCCTTAATCTCCCAGACTTTGACGATCTTCAAGCAACATCACTTGAAACTGATGACTTTTCTTCCACAACCGAAGACGATTCTTCACTCTATGATTTGCCAGACTTTGACAGCGATGAATCATTGACAGATGATGGTGAAGACTTTACACTTCCTCCTGACTTTGATGTAAAAAATGAGGGGGATGATATTTTGAAATTTGACGATCAGCCTAAAAATCCAACTTTTGCTCCAAGCACAAGCATGTTCAGCAACCTTTATGACAAGGAAACACTCGAAGGAACTTCAGGCACTTATGATTTTGAAGATGAAAAAGAAAAACAAGGAAACTCTAAGGTCCCAATGATCATCTGCATCATCTGTGCAATCATCTGCATTCTTGCAGTTCTCCTTACCCTTTTTGTAATTCCTTCAAACCTCAATATTTTCTCTAAGTTCTCAAAGAACAAGGACGTAACCGTAGAAGTTGTTGAAGAAGAAACAGAAGAAGTTGCAGAAGAAATTCCTGAAATCACAGTGGAAGAAGTTGCCCCTGCAAAGGAAGACACGATCGTTGTTGCAGAAACTCCTGCAGCAGTCGTTCCTGCAGAGCCAGAACCATCTCCAGAACCAATTCCAGACATCCGCTACAAGATTGTTTGGGGCGATACTCTCTGGGATATCTCAACTGCATACTACAAGACTCCTTGGAAATACAAGAAGCTTGCAAAATACAACAAGATCAGAAACCCTGACCGCATCATTTCCGGCACATACATTCTTATTCCAGCTGAATAATAATGAAGCTTTCCCGCATAACCACAGCAACCATCTGTTTTCTTCTTGCTTTCTCCAGCTTTGGTTGTGCACAGAACGGCACACTCCAGAAAAAGTACGGAGCAGACGCATCGTACTTCATTGCTTTAAATTCACTTAGGGAAAACAACTCCTCACAGGCAATCCATAATCTAAAAGCCGCTGCAAAAAATGGCAGTCCCCTAATCGCTAGACGGGCAATGGAAAAACTTACGGAAGTAGGTTCAATGCAGGAACGAACTGCAAGTTGCCGCAAACTTTACAAAGCATATCCTGACGAAGAAAGCCTTCTCCTTTATGTAAAGGAACTTTACAGACAGAAAGAATTCTACAGCATCATGGCAAAAACAGATTCCATCAACTGTAAGGAAAGCAGCAACGAACTTGTCTATTATCGTCTTCTTTCAATGCTAAAGAAAAATGATTCACGCTTAAAAAATGAACTTAGGGTCTGGCTTTCGGAACGCACATACTCTTCATGGCACAACAAGTTCTATACGGAATTCGTAAAAATCGAAAATCCGGAATCAAATTCCCTTGCAAAATTCAGATGGCTCGTTTACAACAGGGATTATCTTGCAGCAATAGATTTAATAAATCCAGTTCTAGAAACAAAGACAAACAGAAAGCCTGTCATATTCAGTGATACAGGAAAGGCTCTTCTTTACGGAACAAAGGATTTCCAGGCTGCAGCAACTTTCATGGATTCCCTATGCAAAACTTGTCCCGAAAACTGCAGGTTCTACTGCAACTTTTATGCAGGCCGCTTTTATGAAAAAAACGGGGACGACGAAAAAGCCATTGACAGATACAGTGCTGCAATGGAACAGGCCTACACTGACGGGCTTTACGATAATGCCCTCTGGTACATTTTGAATGCAAGTCTTAAATACACTCCTCAGGAATCCTACGACTTTCTTGAACGCCTTATAGACAATATCAAGGACAAAGAATACTACAACGATTTCTTTGACACCCTCTCAGTAAGGCTCATATCCACACAAAAATGGGAACTGTACAAAAAAACTGCCGACCTCATCTGGAACAAGGCAAGCCCTGACTCCTGCTCTAAATTTGCCTATGTTACGGCAAGGCTCATCCAAAGCGGATACATAAAGAATTCAACCCCTGCAGAAGTTTCTGAATATTTCCGCAAATCCCTTTCAAGCGGAAGCGACCTTTACTACAAGATTCTTTCAATGGAAAAACTTGAACTTGATGAAAAGGAAATCGAAAGAGAACTTTATTCCATCGGGAACAGAAAAGACATTTCAGTTGATGCAGAAAAGGAAAGGCTCTTATACGCTTATGCTGACTTTGGTCTAGCGGAATACATCAACGACGAATATCAGAAACTGAAGGAAAACATCAGTACAGAATGTGCTAAAAAAATTGCCCAGTTTTTGTGGCAATGCGGAAACACTGACAGCGAATACCTGCTTCAAAGCATTCGCATTGCCTCCCGCAGGGTTTATAATTCTGAAAGCAATCCCGACAGGGAGCTTCTGGCACTGGCATTTCCTCAGAACTACACCACTGCTATAAAAGAAACCTGCGAAAGATTCGGGCAGGAGGAATATATTCTTTATGCCCTCATCAGAAGCGAAAGTTTCTTCAATGCAAAAGTTACAAGCCATGCTGGAGCAGTAGGGCTTACTCAGCTTATGGAATCAACGGCAGGAGACATTGCAAGAAAACTGAAATTCTCTGAATACGATTTGACCGACACCGACACGAACATTCTTTTCGGCGCCTTTTACTTTGAAGAGCTGACCCGTCGTCTTGACGGTTCCATAATTCTGGCAGCTTTCTCCTACAACGGCGGAATTTCAAGAGTACGTTCGTGGGTAAAAAGTGCCGCAATGCAGTTCGGTTCAAGGAAAGTTCCAAACGACCTTTTCCTTGAAGCCCTGCCCTATGCAGAAACCCGTGAATATGGAAGAAAAATTCTTTCAGCTGCAGCCATGTACGCCTGGCTCTATTACGGAGTTTCGCCCTCTGTCGTCGCCTCAGAAATTCTAAAATAGATTTTTATACATAAAGTCAAGACCTCCCAAAAATTGAAACAATCAATTCTTCTCAATATACTATTGTCATTCCCTATTATTGTTTAGTTTTCAGGAGTTTTTTATGGACGATCCATTTGCACAGGTGCTTCCACAGGTGATGCACTTTGCACATCTTTCGGGAACTCAGTTTGTTCTTCTTCTTGGCATCATCATGTTCTTTGGAGCTATCGGAGGAAGACTTTTTCAGAAGCTTCACATTCCACAGGTAGTTGGTTACATCGTTATCGGTATCATCATCGGTGCTTCTGGACTTCAGGTTCTCCGTCCCGAAACCATCTTTTCCCTTAATCCGGTAAACACCATTGCCCTTTCCCTCATCGGATTTTTGATTGGTGCAGAACTTAAAATTGATGTTATCAGAAAATACGGAAAGCAGTTCATCGGAATTCTCATCGGTGAATCCATCGTTCCATTTTTTGTAGTTGGCCTTCTAGTAACAGGAATTGCATATGCATTCATGGGAGACATTAAGATTGCAGTTTCCTTTGGTCTTGTTCTTGGTGCCATCTGTTCTGCAACAGCACCAGCCGCAACTACTGATGTCCTAAAGGAATACAGAACCCGTGGTCCGCTCACAACAACAATCCTTGGCATCGTTGCCATGGATGATGCGGTTGCCCTTATCCTCTACGCCATTGCTTCAACTCTTGTTGCCCCTCTTCTTGGCGGAAATTCTGTTTCCCTTGGTGCACAGCTTCTGAACATAGCAAAGGATATTTTCGGTTCCATTATCGTCGGTGGACTTTTTGGAGCCCTTGTTGCTTTCGTAATCAAAAACCTTATGCAGGATGCAGGCCGTGTACTTTCTTTTGGTCTCGGCGGACTTTTCCTTTCAACCGGTGTTTGCAACCAGCTTGGATTGGACAACATTCTTGCAGCCATGGCCCTTGGTTTCTTCATGGTAAACTTTGCCCCTGGAAAGACAAGGCCCATTTTCTCCCTTGTTGAAAAATTCACTCCTCCAATCTATGTACTTTTCTTTGTTCTTGTCGGTGCAAAACTCAACATCTGGGTTGTTACGCCTGTTCTTGGAATTCTTGCCATAGTATATGTTTTTGGAAGAACTCTTGGAAAATCCATCGGATCAAGACTCGGTGCAAGAATCACAAAAGCTCCTGATACAGTCCGCAAATTCCTTCCGTGGTGTCTTTTGAGTCAGGCGGGTGTTGCCATCGGCTTAAGCATCGCCGCAAGCAACGACTTTGCAGATACCATCGGGCCGCAGGTCATCCTCATTATCACAGCAACTACTTTCATCGTTCAGCTTCTTGGTCCAATATGCGTTAAGCACGGAATTACAAAGGCTGGGGAAGTTGGGCTTGATGTAACGGAAGAAGACATCTTCAAGACTACAAAAGTAAAGGATGTTACATGGGGAACTGAATTCCTTTGCTCACCTGAATGTCCTGCAACTGTTCGTGAAGTCGATACACTTGCAGCAATCCTTGAAAATTTTGAGACTCATCACAACCAGTCTTTCTCTGTAATCACAAGCGATACAAAGGAAATGATCGGCATCATCACTCTTGAACACCTTAAGGAAACCCTTCAGATCGGTGAAATGGCAGACTCGCTTCTTGCCGTAGACATTATGGAACGCCCACTGTGCACCTGTTCACCTGAAGAATCTCTTCCTGATGTCTACAAGAAGTTCACTGAGTTTGATACGGAAACAATGCCCATCGTGGACAGCGAAATGCATTCATACGGCGTAATGGAAAAATTTGCCGTTGACCATTACCTGCACACAAAGATTCTAGAACTCAGCCACAAGCTTGAGGCCATGGGCTAATATAACTAGCCTTCAATTGAATTTATTGTCTAATTTTAGTAACTTTAACACGGAGTAAATTATGGCAGACGAAACACTTATTGCTAAAGTAAAGGAAACCCTTGAAGCATTCAGACCACAGCTTAATGCTGACGGCGGTGATATGGAATTCATCTGTATCGATGAAGAAAACAAAGTTCACTTGAAACTCACCGGTGCCTGCGGTTCATGTCCAATGGCAACAATGACACTCAAGATGGGAATCGAAAGATACCTTAAGGAAGTATGTCCTGAAATCAACGAAGTAGTTCAGGATGAATAGGGAGTTTTGAATTATGACAGTAGAAAACGACAAGTACGTTTCAATCAACTATACACTTAAGAATGACGAAGGCAAGACTATTGATACTTCAGTGGGAAAAGAACCCCTCGGTTACATTCAGGGTCGCGGAATGCTTCTTCCAAAACTTGAAGAACAGATTGCCGGAAAGAATCCTGGCGACAAGTTTGAAACTGTTCTTGAAGCAAAGGATGGTTACGGCGAATACCACAAGGAACTCGTAACGGATGTTGACCGCTCCAACTTTGAAACTGACATGCCGATTGAACAAGGAATGATGTTCCAGGCAATGACAGCAGCCGGCCCACAGATTGTTCGCGTAACAAAAGTTACAGACGACAAGGTTACTGTAGACGGGAACCACGAACTTGCAGGCGTAAGGCTTCACTTTGAAGTTGAAATTGTTGAAGTTCGCGATGCAACAGAAGAAGAACTTGCTCCACGCGGATGCAGCGGCGGTTGCGGAGGCTGTGGCGGTGGTTGCGGCGGAAACGGCTGCGGCGACGACTGTAACTGCGGCGGTGGATGCGGCGGTTGCGGAGGCAACTAAGAGTTCACTGCTTCAATGATTCTGTCTGCGTTTTCAGATTTTGAAGAACCGGAAACATTGATGGAAAGATCTGTAATTCCCTTGTAGATCTTTTCGCGTTCAGTAAAAAAATCATGGAAAATATTCCCTGCATCCTTAATGGTGCGGGGATTTTTTTTTGCAATGTAGGCTGGCATATTGGAAAGACTTCCATCAGGCGCAACCTGTATTTCGCGGAGCACGCGGGCCGTTGCAATTTTTTCTTCTATATCAAGATATACCAGAGTTCCAAAAGACTTTAAGATTTCTACGGCCTGAGCATTGTTGCAGATTCCACCGCCTGTAGCAATGACGGCATTCTTGTTCTTGAGGGCTGTCTCATTCTTTACATATTCGCAGGCATTTTTTTCCGCTTCCATAAAACCTTCGGCACCTTTTTCAGTATAGATTTCGCGTGGAGTTTTACCTGTAAGCAAAGTGATTACATCATCGGTATCATAAAAGGGAAGACCAAGCTTCTGGCTTATGATTTTTCCCTGTGTTGATTTTCCGCAATGCTTTATTCCCATAAGAACTATAGTCTTCATTTTACTAGCCTTTATAAATCAAGAATATGGCAGGCACTTTCTGAATTGGAGGCTCACCTGCCTTCTTCCACTGTTCCACCGTCATTGTCTTTATGTATTCGTCTTTTGTTGTCATGCCTGCTGCAATGCAAACCCTTGTTTCCTTCTTAAGGCTCTTTACGATTGTCTCAAGCATTTTCAGATTACGGTATGGAGCTTCAATGAAAAGCTGTGTCTGGTCTTCCTTGTATGCACGGTTTTCAAGCTGATGGAGTTTTGAAACCCTTTCATTCGGCTTTACCGGAAGATAGCCATTGAAAGAAAAACTCTGCCCGTTGAATCCACTTGCCATTACAGCCATTATCATTGATGAAGGCCCAGCAAGGGGAACTACAGAAAGATTTTTCCTCTGAGCCATTTCTACGGCAGCGGCTCCAGGATCTGCAACGGCAGGACATCCTGCATCGGAAATTACACCCATCGGAAGCCTCTGCTTTTCAAGGGGATCAAGAATCTTTCCGATTGTCTTCAAGTCAGTATGCTCGTTCAACTCTGTAAAGGAAAGAGAATCAACATCAATTTCCGAATCTGCAAGCTTTATGAAACGAATTGCTTCACGTCGGCTTTCCACTATGAAATGCTTGATGCCCCGCAAAACTTCTTTGTTGTAGGAAGGCAAAGACCTTTCGTAAGCCGTATCACCAAGAGTATTAGGAATAAGGTAAAGTGCAGGTTTCAATTCTTCCATTTAAAGACCATGCCTATTGTCCATTAAAAATTTTTGAGAAGATTGAAACAAAACTTGCTCCCCCAACAAAAGTTCCAATGCTGCTTCCAATCGAAGAAAGGAAGAATACCAGCAGTACGCGAAGGATTCTGTTTCTATAAAACCCCTTCACTGATGAAGAATCATTCTGAAGGTTTTCAATGTCCTTTACAGTAGGTTTCTTTATCAATGCTTGAACTGCACCGGAAACAAATCCGATTCCAATGAAAGGACAGAGTGAAGTAAGCGGAGCTCCAAGAACCGACACAAGAATGGTAACGATGTGGGCACCGGCAATGATTGCTCCGATACCAGCAAGAATTCCATTCCAAAGGACCCAGCTGCTTAAAAGCTCTGCACCCTTTTCTTTTCCTCCGATTACAAAACCGTAGGCAATAAGACCAACGATAAGTGCCGGTATAAACCAGGCAGCAAATTTAGAAGCCTTGCTTTTTTCTGGCACTGTCTCAATTTCAGAAACATCCGAAAGCATTTCATCATCTGCCATCTGCTCAAGATAAGTTTTAACGCCACGCATATGACCTGCACCTATAACGGCAAGAACTTTTTTTCCGTTGCTGTTCCAGATTTTGGAAGCAATATATCTGTCTCGTTCGTCAATGAGGACTTCCTTTGCAACAGGAAAAGTTTCTGACAATTCTTGAAGCATAGTGTCCATCTCATTTGTTTCCTTGAGTTTTTCAATGTCTTCCGATGACATTTCTACTTTTGAAAATGCAGAGGAACACAGATATGAAAGAAGCCTGAACCTTTCTGATGAAGGAGTTTTTGCCCAAGCGCGTCTCATTGTTATTGAGAGCGGACGGTCCACAAGAATCTTTTCGAGACCAAGTTCCCTAGCCATGTTTACGGCAGCAACCATTTCCTGACCAGGCTTTATTCCTGACTTTCCGCCCATTTTATTCTGATAGCTTGAAAGAACTACATTGGCAAGGAGAAGAAACCCCTGCTTTTCTTTTAGAACCTTTATGATGTCCATGTTTTTCCATGCATCAGGATCTTCAATACTCTGGTATCTTTTTTCATCAAGTTCAACTGCGATTACATCTGGGTTTTGTTCTTCAATTACCCTTACAACTTCCTCAATGCTTGATTCTGAAACATGAGCCGTACCAAGAAGAATGAACTCCCTACCTTCCAGCTCAAATTTATCCTGTGTCTGACTTTCCATGTTAAATCCTTAGTTGTTTGCAGGTTTGTCCTTTACACGCCATTCTGCAAGACGGTATTCAAAGAACATCGGACTGTTCATGGAAATAACCTTTGCATAGTATTCCTTTGCACCTTCTTCTGCACCGAACATGTCATAGAAAAGACCAAGGTAATAGTACATTTTCCCCTGCTGATTTCTGTTGTTCATGTTTCCGATTCTCTGCTTCAAAGGCTTTTCTCCTGCCTTATCATGGAACACACGGAGCATTGAATATTCAATTGAATTCCTGTCCATCTTGCGAAGAACCTGATTGCTGAAATTCTTTGCATCAGCATCTTTCTTTTCCATGTAATAACAGTAAGTGATCATGAGCGGATAGGAGACGTTTGTCTTGTTTCTTTCATAGCATTTCATGAAAGCTTCTCTTGCCATAGTCCAGTTTTTTTCATGAAGGGCAAGAATGCCAATACTTTCGTATGCATAGTAATACTGAGGATTAAGCTTGACTACCATCAGATAATCCTTGATGGCTTCATCGAATTTTTCCTGCTCGTCAAGAAGGCCTGCACGATATGTATATGCGAGGAAGTAATCAGGTTCAATGCTGATTGCCTTTGTCCATGCAGAAATAGCATTGTCAAAGTGACCCAGGTATCTTTCGTACATCCCCCAGTCCATGTTGCATTCATAATTGTTTGGAGCAAGATCCAATGCCTTTTTTGCATTGTCAGATGCAATCTTGTATTCATCATTGGCAAATGCAATTTTTCCAAGGTATAGATATCCTTCAATATTATAAGGATTAACTTCAATCAATTTCTTGAAGACTTCCTTTGCTTCATCATCGCGTTCAAGATAGTATTCGCACTGGCCTTTTCCAAGAAGAGCATCTTCATTCTTTGGGTCCCTTGCAAGAGCCTTGACATAATAGTTTTTAGCCTGCTTGTAATTCTTCTTCATGAACAATTCTGTTCCAAGCTCAACATTTGCAATTGGACTGTATGGATCTTTTGCAAGAAGCTGTTTCATGCGCTGTGTTTTTTCCGCATTGTTTCCGCGCATCTTAGCAATGGCCGCAGCAAGACCAATGACATCCTGATTTTCAGGATCCCTTTCTGAAAGTGCATTGCAGAGGGCTTCTGCTTCATCAAGCCTGCTTCCACTTACACAGATTGCAGCCCTAAGGAAAATAAGGTCATAGTCATCCTTAAGTTTCGAAGGTATTTTTTTATCATAGAATTCAAGGGCTGCGTCAGGACCATCTTCTTCAAGAGCCTTCTGAAGGTCAGATACGAAATCAACCCTTGTATATTCCTTCTTTACAGGCTTCTTTGCCTGTTCCTTTTCTACTTTTGGCTGTTCAGCTTCTGGCTGAGATGCCGGGGCAGATCCGCAGGAAGAAAATCCGATGCTCAAAATTACTGAAACTACACATACAAGGATAAAAGCAAGAACAATATCCATAAAGGTTCCGTTCGACGATTTTTTCATACTACACCACTTATATTGAATTTTAAGTCTATAAAATATAAACTTTTGAAATATGCACAAACATCCGTTAAGAAAGTTTCTTGGACTGACAGTCCTCTATATCATAATTATTGTCGGCATTTTCGTTGTCCAGTTTAAGACTGAATCGGTTATTTCCAAATCTTTTGGAGACCTGAGCTATTCAGTTTCCCAGACACAGACCGAAAACAATGAGGCAATACTGAAAAACCGTTTTTCCGTATCTTTCAAGGGTCTTTCCTTCAATGTGGATGAAAAGAACCCTGTTGTCGCTGCAGACAAAAACGGAAACCGCAGAGAACTTAAGTTGTCCGGATATTCAGACAATTCCGCAAACTCAGTTCGCTTTACATTTGAAGGCGGAACTTCCATTGAATTCCGCGGAGAAACAAGGGAAGACGGATTTGTAGACTTCTCCATCAGCACCAAAATATCTGCAGAATACAGAAGCATCTACATTCCATACAAAATCAACCATCAGTACACAACGGAAGAAACTGCAAAATCTTCTTTCCTGCTTACTTCGAAAAGCGGTGAATTCATCTTTATGGCACCTGGCTTTGAAAATGAAAAGATGGTTTTCAACGGAAGGGAGTCCCTTGCAAGGTTTGCAACTTATGAAGCAAGCAAACAGTTTGAATTCAATCAAGTTGAAGGCTATGAAGGAACATCTGAAGCTGCCATTGCAAAACTTTTTGAAAAGTTCCGTGGCTCTCTTGTATCAAAGGTTCAGGCCCTTCTTACTACAGCAAAGGTTGATTCACTTTCTGAAATGGATGTTACAGCCTATGTTGCAGAACTTTCTTTCCAGGGAAAATACAACCAGGCAATAGATTCTGTTCCCGACTCATTCAAGAAGGGAAACAAGCGCTCTTACATTTCATCACCATTCTTCAACAACCTTGCCGTAATGTACAGAAGCCTTTCAATTCAGGACGAAAAATACAAGTCACTTGTAGAGTCAAAAACCCTTGATGTATTCAATGTTGACGGAATTGCAGATTACATCCTCCGGGAAAAGAAAACACAGAAAATCAAGGATCTTCTTGCAGTTCCTAATCAGGATGGATTTGCACCTACAGTCTACCAGGCAGCAGGAATCCTCAATGTATTCCTGAAGCTTTACGAGAAGGACAAGTCAATCGCCGCAAGCCTCCAATCTTCACTTGACGCATGTATAGAAAAAATCAAAACAGGATGCAGACTGGACAACGGAGTCCTTACATTCCAGGAAGAAGACGAATCTGCACTTTCAATTGAACGGGCAGTCTTTGTAGGAAACACACTTGCCATGTACGGAAAGCACAAGAACGAAGATTCATTCCAGAAGGCCGGTAGACTTGCCATCTACACGGCACTTTCTCAGCAAGATCCAGAAATCAGAACCCTTTCTGAAATCTATCCTATTATGGCACCGGAAAACTTCTTCCTGCCACATACAGAAATCCTAGGATACTACGGAACTACCTGTGCCTGGGTATGGACCTGTGCAAAATCCGTCGTCTACACCCACAAGCCATCGGATACCGCCAACATTTTCATCGACTTCCCTCTCAACCTTACACATTACATGATGTTCAACGGTGTTCCTAACTTTGGCGGAAGAATTGAAATCCAGGGACAGATGTTCCGTACTGACCCACGTTTTGAAACCTATAACTCTTCAGGATATGTTTACCAGCAGAAGAGCAGGTCCCTCCTTATCAAGAGCCGCCACAAGTCAAAACTGGAGCTTATTCGCCTATTCTACGACGGTCCACGTACTTTTGAAACTACAGCAGACCCTTCAAAGGTACCTGAACTTCCAAAGCCAGCTCCTAAGGTTGAACCAAAACCGGAAACGGCACCTGAAACACCATCCCCTGCCGCAGCAACAGAAGCTTCTACTGACTCGGAAGGCACAAATTCTACCGTTTCTGCTGAATAAAAGCCTGAATTTTGTCTGATTCACCAGATGAATCGGACAATGTCAAGCAAAAAACTCAAAATTCGCAAAAAAAATCAAAAAATCAGCACTTTTTTTTTCAAAAAAACACACATATTGCAATTTTTATGTTATAATACTAGAACCATTTGTTGGCGGTTAGAACCATTTTATTGAAAAAAGTGGTTCAACAGGAGTAATTGTGAACAAGCGTGATTTTCCAAAGATTCATTTTTACGATCAGGACTTCGTAGATATATATGACAAGACATGGAACTGGCTCTCTGAATACTGGATTAATCCGGAAACAGACGAAAAGGATTCCGACGGC
The DNA here is from genome assembly GCA_018384055.1 of Treponema sp. Taxonomy (GTDB): domain Bacteria; phylum Spirochaetota; class Spirochaetia; order Treponematales; family Treponemataceae; genus Treponema_D. The sequence continues at coordinate 14,094 of JAHAZL010000066.1, read as the reverse complement.
TATTTTACATATCCAGTAGACGACAAATACATCTTGGATCAGACTGAATCCATCTTCTCTTCATTTTTTCTTGTTTACTCCAACCGCAATTACCCAGCAAGCAAAAACATCGACTATTTCTATGAACACCAGGAAGAAAATGGTGCCATCAGATGGAAGTACGACCTTAAGACAAACAAGCCTATTATCGATAAGAAAAATCCGGAAGGAGTAGGGCTCCCTCTCTTTGCATGGGCTGAATTCAACATTTACCACAAGAGCGCAAACAAACGCCGCATCAAGGAAATCATGCCTGTACTCCAGAAGTACATGAACTGGCTCGATGAAAACTTCAAGCAGCCAAACGGACTCTATGCCGCTCCTCATGAAGCTTCAACAATGTTCAACTCGCCACGCAAAGGATGCCATTATCCGGTAGACTTTAACTGCTGTGTAGCAATCAATGTTGCCCATATGTCAGCCCTCGGAGACATTCTTAACGACAAGGATTTGAGTTTCCAGTACAAAAAGCAGTACTTCAGCCTTAAGACAAGAATCAACGGGCTTATGTGGGACAACGAAACAGGTTTCTACCATGACCTTGATAAAAACGAACAGAAACTTCCTCAGAAAACAATTGCAGGCTTCTGGCCACTTCTTGCAGAACTTCCAAATGCAGACAGGGCAGATACCCTCATTGCTCACCTGACAGACCCTAAAACATTCGGAACAGACAACCCGTTCCCAACCCTCAGTGCAGACAGCCCTGACTTCAAGGAAAACGGTGAAGGTTACAAGGGTTCTGTTATTGCTCCATTCAACTTCATGGTTATCAAGGGACTTGAAAAGTATCAGAGATATGCATTTGCAAGAGAATGTGCAATCCGCCATATGTATTACATTCTTGAAGGCCTTAGTCCAGCAAGCACAAAGCAGAAGGGAGACCTTTACGAAGCATACAAGCCAAATGAATACGGTCCTGCTTCATGTCGCAGCGAAAAGGAATTTCCAAGAAAGAAGTTCCTTCACTACACAGGTCTTTCTACAGTTGCCCTTATGATTGAAAATGTCATTGGACTTAACATCAGTCTTCCACGCAAAACAGTAGACTGGATTATACCAAACCTTGAAATCATGGGAATTGAAAAACTTTCCCTCAAACGCAACCTCATTACAATCCTCAGTAACAAGAGCAAACGCGGTTGGGAAATCCAGATGGAAAGCGAAAAGCTTTATTACTTTACAATCAACATTCTGGACCAGAAGAAAAAGACACTTCCAATTCCAAGCGGAAAGTGTTCTATGCTCATAGACAAGCTTTAATATTGTTCCCCGTGATGGCACGGGGATTTTTTTATGCATGCGAATCGACAGATTCCATTCAAACTTCAACAAAATTGCATCATGCCCTTATTGTAAAAACCATCGTAAAGTCAAGAAAAACTGGCAAAAGACACAGGTCTTTCACCATTTGCGCAGTTCCGTTTAAGACATTCAAAGCGACGATGTAAGATTCTGGATTGCTTCAACCAGATAAAGGTCATGATTCATGGTCCTATGGCCCTTGACGGAGTGAAAAAAATGTCATTAAATTTATTTTATGATTGTTGAGAAGAAAGAGATTGTAGAACTCCAAAAATATATTGAACGAAAAATTAACGAGATGAACCTGTCTCCAAAGCCTGATTCAGCAAAGATTTTTGACCTGAACATGCTTGATTCAAACATTTCGCTCTTTCTTCTTGGGGCAGAATTCAGGGACGGACCTCTTGAGCTTACGGCAAAAGACAAGCTTATCATTGATGCCCTTCGTTCTTTCAGAAACTCTTCCGTAAAGGAAATGGACATTGCAGATGTTGCCAATGACATTGCCCTTGCCGCTACGGAAATTCTTGACCTTATAAACATGCTTGAAGACCGTGTAGCAGCCATTCCTGAAAAAACATTTACTGACAATGTGAAATCAAGACTTGATTCTGCATACGAAGCTATCAGGCAGCTTACAGAACTGAAAAAGACTCAGAAACAACTGATTAAGGAATGGCAGACATCAGAGATTCCATTGCCTTTGACTAATGCAGGAAAACTTCTTGGGCGTGTAAAATCTGAAAAGAAAGCCGCTGCATCAAGGGAAAACGGAAAGAAAGGCGGTAGACCAAGAAAAGACGGAACAGTCAAAGAAACTACTGCAAAAACGACAAAAACAGCAACTAAAGCCACTGCAAAAACAACGGGCAAAACTGCTGCACAGAAATCTGCATCGAAAACAACCGCAAAAAAATCAACAAAGAAATGATTGTCTGAAAGGCATAAAAGGGCTGAACAATAAGTAAATTTCATTGCGAGGAGCTTGGCTGCGTGTGGATTGCCATGCCCCTTCGGGCTCGCAATGACGTGGGTGTAATATGCCTTGCTTGCCTACGTGTGGCGTGGGCGAAATCTACTTAGTTTGCCTTTCCGACTAAACACATCCACTCTGCTTCTGCACAGAGAGTGTCTCCTACATAGGCTTTACCTGCCTGCTTGATCATCTTTGGGCTTACGCGGAGGTTTGTGATTTCCATGCGAACCTTGTCACCAGGGCGTACCTGGTTGCGGAACTTTACCTTGTCCAATGTTGCAAAGAAGAACAATGCTCCTTCTTCAAACTTCTTCTGGTAACTCAATGCAGCTCCACCAGCCTGTGCCATTGTTTCACAGAGGATGACTCCTGGAACTACAGGATATTCCGGAAAGTGTCCCTTAAAGAAGAATTCATTTTCCGTGAATGTGTGTTCGCTTACGCTTCCTTCATCATCGCAGCTGATGATTTCATCTACGAAAAGGAAAGGATCGCGATGTGGCAAAAGTGATTTGATATCTGTTGTTACGCTCATGGTAATACCTCAAAAATAAAATTACCCCATTATGTTCTAACGGGGCGTTGCGGGGAGTCCCCGCTGAGAGGGGTGTGGAGGCAATGAAGGCGCAAGGCGCCTTTAGTGCCGACCAGGGGAGAGACTTCTCCCCACCCCTTTTTCAGTCTACTCAATATTCAATTAGTTAACTTTCTTGAATACTACGATACCGTTGTGTCCACCGAAACCAAAGTTTCCAGACATTGCAACATTAACTGGCATTTCAATACCCTTGTTTGGTGTGTAGTTAAGGTCACATCCGCCTTCTACATCCGGGTTGTCAAGGTTGATTGTTGCAGGAATGTAGCTGTCCTGGATTGCCTTTACGCACATGAGGGCTTCGAGGGAACCTGCATTACCGAGACAGTGACCTGTCATAGACTTTGTAGAAGAAATGTGGAGGTCCTTTGCTGCATCACCGAAGGCAATGTGAAGCATCTTTGTTTCACCAGAGTCGTTCTTTGATGTTGATGTTCCGTGAGCGTTGTAGTATGTAACATCCTTTGGTTCAACACCGGCATCCTTCATGGCCATTGTCATAGCCTTTGCACCGCAGATTCCGTCTGGGTTAGGAGCTGTAAGGTGGTAAGCATCAGAAGATGAACCGTAACCTGCAAGTTCACAATAAATCTTTGCACCGCGAGCCTTAGCGTGTTCATATTCTTCAAGAACGAGGATTGTTGCGCCTTCACCCATGATGAATCCGTCGCGGTCCTTGTCGAATGGACGGCATGCCTTTGTTGGATCATCTGCCCACTTTGAAGAGAGAGCGTGGAGAACTGTGAAAGAAAGTGTACCGAATCCACAGATTGTGCTTTCAGCGCCACCAGCGAGGATTACATCGTAGCGGCCTGAGCGGATAACATCCAGTGCGTTTCCGATAGCGTCTGTACCAGATGCACAAGCTGTTGCAACTGTGTGTGTTGCACCGTGAAGACCAAACTGAAGGGAAACGTTTGCTGCTGCTTCATTTGGGATGAGTTCCGGGATTGTCATTGGAGGAACACGTGTCATTTCAGAAGAGATGTAACTCTTCATGCTTGCTTCTGTAACATCAAGACCACCGATACCAACACCAAGGTAAACAGCTGTATCGTCGAGGATATCCTGCTTTCCCATGAGTCCTGAATCATCGAGAGCCTGCTTTGCTGCTGCTACTGCAAACTGTGTAAATGGAGCCATCTTGCGTGCTGATGCACTGTCCATATAGTCTTCAGCCTTGAAGTTCTTTACTTCTGCGCTGTACTTTACCTTGAAAGGACCTACATCATACTTTGTTGTTGTTGCGATACCGCACTTTCCAGCCTTTACGCCAGCCCATGTTTCTTCTACTGAATTTCCAAGTGGTGATACACAACCAAGACCTGTTACAACTACTCTTCTCATAATTTTATCTCCTAATATAATTTATCTATTCAATTAGCAGCCCATTCCGCCGTCTACGCCGATAACCTGACCAGTAACATATGTTGAAAGGTCGCTTCCAAGGAATAATGCTGCATTGGCAATGTCTTCCGGTTTTCCTGCTCTTTTGAGAGGAATCTTTTCTGCCATTGCTGCCTTTACTTCATCCTTAAGAACATTTGTCATGTCTGTTTCGATGAATCCAGGTGCGATTGCATTTACACGAACACCACGAGCACCAACTTCTGCTGCAAGTGACTTGCTGTAAGCAATAACGCCACCCTTTGATGCAGAGTAGTTAACCTGTCCGCCGTTTCCGTGAATACCAACGATAGAAGACATGTTGATGATTGAACCTGCACGCTTTCTGATCATGTCGTTTGAAACAATCTGAGAAATAAGGAACACTGATGTAAGGTTGATGCGGAGTACGTCATCCCAGTCTTCCTTCTTCATTCTGAATGAAAGGCCGTCGCGTGTGATTCCTGCATTGTTTACAAGAACGTCGAATCCGCCTGCTTCTGCAAGGGCAGCCTTTACAACTTCCGTTACCTGTTCTGCGTTTCCAACATCTGCATAGATTTCATGGAATGCAACTCCGTTTTCCTTTGCAAGGGATTCAAGAGCGTCTTTATTTGCAGAAGGCTTTGAACAAAGTCCCCATACTTCGCAACCATTCTTAAGATAAACTTCTACTATAGCCTTTCCGATTCCACGTGAAGAACCTGTGACAAGGGCTTTTTTTCCTTTGAGCATATTAAACCTCTAATTGCTTTCTATAAACATCATATGCTTAACCTCACTATCTGAGATCAAACAATTCCAACAATATCAATAGGAAAAACTCTTTAAGGTTCTTCCCACTGAATCTATTACAAATTGCTGATTCCTTCAGCTGTGTTTACAGGTGTAGCGGCGATTCCGGCACCGAATTCTGTCTGACCCCAGAGACCTGAAAGAACCTTTCCTGGACCTACTTCAAGTACAGCAGAGTTTTCAACTCCGTCTTCCTTGATTACGCCTGCAAGGCAAGCTTCTTCATCTGTCCAAAGAACTGGATGTGTAAGGTGGAGGACTGCGGCTTTCTTTGCCTGGTCTCCGTCGATTACCTTTCCGCCAGTTACATTTGAGAAAAGATTGATTTTTGGATTGTTGAACTTAACATCTGCAAGGAACTTTTCAAATTCTACTGCAGCATCCTGCATGAGTGGAGAATGGAATGGACCTGCAACCTTGAGGCGAACTGCACGGCGAGCACCTGCATCCTTAGCGGCTGCTTCAACCTTATCAAGAGCATCGAAAGTTCCGCTTACTACTGTCTGCTTGTCGCTGTTCATGTTTGCAGCATAGGCATCTTCGATTGGTTCTACGAGAGCCTTAACCTGTTCCTGAGAAAGTCCAAGAACAGCTGTCATTCCAGGTGCGCGACCTTCACTCTTAGCTGCGATTTCTTCGCAAACCTTCTGCATGATGATTCCGCGCTGGCGAACTACTTTTACTACATCTTCAAAAGAAAGAACTCCGGCTGCATAAAGTGCAGGGAATTCACCAAGTGAGAACCCCATTGCAGAAGAAGGTTCGATTCCCTTTTCCTTAAGGGCTGCCATTGTTGCCAATGAAGCTGCCGTAATAGCAATCTGGCTGTTGTCGCTTCTTGCAAGATCTTCCGGTGTTGATTCCCACAAAAGTTTTGCCATATCAAGTCCAGTGATTGCAGAAATGTCGTCGATCACTTTTTTTGCAGCTGCTGAACTTTCTGCAATATCCTTAGCCATACCAGGTGCCTGTGCTCCCTGTCCTGGGAACAAAAATGCATACTTCTTTGACATAATTAACCTCATAATAAAAGTTTACTGCATTTATTATGACAAAAATCCGAAAAATGTCAAGGCAAAAAACAAAATGCAGGTTTTTGTTTAAAACAAAAAAGCCCCCGCTTGAGGGGCTTTTACCGAGCAATCAAGAACTATTCTGTAAGAATCTTGATTACTTCTGCCTTGTCCTGTGTGTTCAGGATCTGGGCACGCTTGTCTGCAGATTTGAACAAGAGGCTTACTTCAGCAAGGAACTGAAGGTGAGGTCCTGTCTTGTTCACAGGTGACAATGTCATAATGAATATACGGCATGGTTCGCTGTCCAGGCTGTCAAAATCAACCGGATTGTCAGAAACTCCGATACAAGCAACCAAATCAGAAACTGTGTCTGTCTTTCCGTGTGGAATTGCAATTCCGTGCTTCATGCCAGTTGACATCTTGCGTTCACGATCGAGTACGCATTCCTTTGCAGATGCTTTATCTGTAACCTTTCCTGCCTTTACAAGGATTTCAAGGAGTTCGTCGATAATTTCTTCTTTTGAAGTACCCTTCAAATGAAGGTCTACTGTTTCAGGTGTTAATACTGTTCTTAAGTCCATAGTTATATTCTATTTTCCTACTACTAAATTGTCAAGGGAAAATGATGTGCAGGTCAAAACCTTTTTAAGGGATTTTTTCGCCAAACTGATTATTAAAAATGTTTTTTTTCAGGAAAGGACAGGAAATTTGTGTTAATAATGCATTAAAAGAATTGAAATCAGGTTTCGAAAATTACATTTGAAGAATCATTGCATTTTATCTATACCTGATGAGAATCTCAAAGTTACCGGGGAATTTTTCAGGGAATTCCGATTCCACATTGTATTTGAAAACTTCATATTCGCTGTTGGCAAATTTAATCCTGCTGCATCCGTCAATTTCATTTTCATCAAGAAGTATCTTATGCCTGTCCTTGTCATATACATGTTCATACCATGCAGGCCAATTCCCTTTTTTGCCTGAACGGACAAAATCGTAACGCAGAAGTTCCTTTGCAACTTCAAAATTCAATTCTGCAAATTCTTCCGTAGATTCTTTTCCATCCATAAAAGAATAGAGAAAGTCAAACCAATAAAGGTCTCGTCGCGCCTGAGTAAAAGTTCCCTGTTTATGTCCAAAGACAGCAAGGGCCGACAAAAATTTCCATGGACTTGTTTTCCTCAAGATGTAGTTCATTGTGAAAGAAAAGGTTTTTTTGTTCCAGCATGCATCTGTAAGAACTTCAACATCCTTTAGGAAAGCAACATCCCTAAAGGAAAGATAAGGAGTGGAAAAAGTCTCGTAGGCAGGAGTTTCCATCCATTTCCAGCCGCCAGCGAAAGCCATATCCGCCATCTGGGTTCCATTTAGAATTTTTAGGAATCCAAGCTGAAGGGCATCGGGCTTAAGTGCCATTACAAAATCAAAGCTCTTGCCAAAACTTTCAAGGTCTTCATAGGGAAGGCCTGCAATCAAATCCAGATGCTGATGAATTGTCTTTGGAATACGGCGGATTTTTTCTGCAAGAAGTTCAACATTGTCGGAACGGTTCACAGCCTTTAAAGTTTTTTTGTTTGCCGACTGAACTCCCATTTCAAACTGCATCACTCCACCCGGTACCTGCTGAAGGAAAGCAAGGGCATGGTCCGAAAGATATTCCGCTTCTATTTCAAAATGAAACATTGTCTTTCCGTTGTGATTTTCAAGAATGTATTTCCATATGGGAATGTAACGGTCGGGATTCAGATTGTAGGTACGGTCAATGAATTTTACAAGTTTAACATTGGCTTCAAGAAATATTTTCAGTTCCTGCTGAACTTTTTCCAGGCTCTTGAAGCGAACCCTTTTGTCTACGGAAGAAAGGCAGTAGGCGCAGCCAAAGGGACAGCCGCGGGTAGATTCGTAGTAATATATTTTGTGGTCGGGATCAAAGTCCCCTTTTTGTATTTCAGGATATGCAAATGGAAGCTCGTCAAGATTTTCTATGGGCTGCTGCTCACCGGAAAATTTTATTTTGCCGTCAGCATCCCTGAAATAAATTCCTTTGACAGAAGAATATTTTTTTCCGCCGCATAAAATTTCTGCAAGTTCGGCAAAAGTTTTTTCGCCTTCACCGAACATGATGAAATCAAGATCGGAAATTAAACCGAGGTATTTTTCTGCACTGTAACCGTATTCTGGTCCACCTGCACCAAGAATGCATTGTGGCAAAAGTTTCTTTACATCGGGAAGAAGTTTGCTGACATATTCTGCATTCCAGATATAAGTGGAAAAAAGAACGGCGTCAGCTTCAGTAAACCCAATGCTGCGGAGAACTTCCCCCACAGGCTGATTAATGGTGAACTCTGAAATTTCAACACTAATCTTTTCTGCAGACAAAAATTTTTCTGCATAAGCCTTGAGGGACCTGATTGCCACATTGGTATGCATGTAGCTTGCATTTACGGAAACAAGAAGAATTTTATTCAACTGCTTTCTTTAAGTCGGCTATGAGTTTTTCGGCCTCTTCCCTTGTTCCCATTCCAAAACTGAAAAGAGACTTTAGAGGGAATCCCTGGAACATTGCTTCTGCCATTTCCTTTGCGGCAGCACCCATGTCGCCAACAACTGTATCGTCACTGCCCTTGTCGTGTTCAGCAAGATATGCCTTGAAAACTGGAGCTGTTCTTGGATCTTCAAGAAGGGCACTGAAGGTTGTGTCACCCTTGATTTCCAATGGAAGATAACGGCTTGAAACATAGTTCAACTTTGCAACGGCATGAATGTTATCGCTGGAATTTCCAACGCAGATTTCATATTCTCCTGTCTTTGCATACCAGTCGTTGATTCTTACTTCATAGTACTTTAGGCTGCGAGAATCGAGTTCAACAGAAACTTTCTTTGTTTCTCCAGGTTCAAGATAGATTTTCTTAAAGCCCTTGAGTTCCTTTACTGGACGACCGAATGTCTTTGTTTTGTCTGCAACATAGAACTGAACGACTTCCTTGCCTGCAACATTGCCGGTGTTCTTAACATCAACTGTAGCAGTAACAGTTCCGCCTTCCTTAAGTTCAGAAGAACTCAAAACAAGATTGCTGATTTCAAAAGTCGTGTATGAAAGTCCATATCCGAAAGCATAAGCAACAGGAATCTTTTTCTTTTCATAATAACGGTAGCCTACATAAATGCCTTCGTCATATTTTGTTGTAATTCCGTCACCGCCAAAAGAAAGGTAACATGGAGTATCTTCCACGCTGAGAGGGAAAGTTTCTGCAAGGTGTCCGCAAGGATTTGCTTCGCCATACAAAAGCATGTCAGTTGCTTCTCCAACACCCTGACCGCCAAGATACATTTCAAGGATTGCACCGGTTTCCTTTCTCCAAGGAAGGACTACAGGTGCACCGTTATGAAGAACCACAACAACATTCTTGTTTACCTTGAGGATTTCAGAAATAAGCTTGTTCTGGCAGGCAGGAAGATCCATGTTCTTTCTGTCAAAACCTTCGCTTTCGATTACATCAGGAAGGCCTGCAAACACTACGACAACATCAGCAGCCTTAGCCTTTTCTACGGCAGCCTTGATTTCCTTTTCGTCAGTCAGATCCCTGTCCGCAGGGAAACCCTTGCAGTATTCAACTGAACGGTTCTTTTCCTGTGCAACATCAAGGGCACTTGTTATCTTGCAGCAATGAATGTGGCTTGAACCGCCACCCTGAAATCTTGGAACCTTTGCATATTCGCCAACATAGAGGACCTTTGCATCTTTTTTAAGAGGAAGGATTCCGTTGTTTTCAAGAAGGACTGCACATTCGCTTTCAATCTGAACGGCCTTTTTGTGATCGCGTTCATTGTCGAATACGGCATCATCGTGAGGATTGTCCACATAATCAAAAAGAACATTGAGCATGTTTTCTACAGCCTTGTCCAAAAGTTTTTCATCAAGTTTTCCGGCCTTTACGGCTTCTACAATCTTTGCATCGTTTACACCGCCGCTTGCAGGCATTTCAAGATCAAGGCCGGCTGCAATTCCCTTTGCACGGTCAGCAACTGCACCCCAGTCTGTCATTACATAGCCATCAAAACCCCATTCGTTGCGAAGGATGTCCGTAAGGAGTTTTTTGTTTTCTGTTGAATATACACCGTTGATCTGGTTATAGCTTGCCATGATTGTCTTTGGCTTGCTTTCCTTTACGGCAATTTCAAATCCGCTCAGGTAGATTTCGCGGAGAGTTCTTTCATCCATTTCGGAACTAACGCTCATGCGGAAATATTCCTGGTTATTTGCAGCAAAGTGCTTTACGGAAGTTCCTACATTCCACTTTTGGACACCGCGGATGTGGGCTGCGGCAATTTTTCCTGAAAGGTAAGGATCTTCTGAAATGTATTCAAAGTTGCGGCCACAAAGAGGACTGCGCTTGATGTTCATGGCAGGTCCAAGAAGAATGGAAACATCCTGTGCGCGGCACTGCTGACCAAGGGCATCTCCCATTTCTTCAAGAAGTTCTGTATCGAAACTTGATGCAGTTGCACAGGCGGCAGGGAAACATACGGTTGAAAGGGTTGTTCCGTCCTTGTTCATTTTGCGGAGTCCATGGGGACCATCCGACACCATTACGGAAGGAACGCCAACACGTTCTACAGGTTTTGTATCCCAGAAACTTGCACCGGAACAGAGGGAAGCTTTTTCTTCCAATGTCATTTTAGAAACTATTGATTTAACGTCACGAGCCATTGTGACCTCCATGATATATAGAAGAAATCCACTCAAAAAAATAAGAGCAGCACGGATTTCAATAACATTATAAATCGGTAAATTTAAATTGACAATTTTAAAATAAGATTGCCGGATCAAGTCCGGCAATGACAGTTTGATAGAGAAGTGGATTGCCACGCCCGTTCCGGGCTCGCAATGACGAAACAGATTGCTTCGTCTCAGGCTCCTCGCAATGACTTAACGGATTATCAACTCGAAAAAAATGGGGCTGTCCAATAAGTATAAGAGATTGCCGTGCTCGACACGACAATCTCTTATATTGCAATTAAATGGATTTTCGGTTCAAGCCCGAGAATGACACTTTTTGAACTTATTGGTCATTCCCGTGCAATTGCTGAAATTATACTGCTGAATCAGAGTGCGGCAAGTTTTGCAGCAACAAGCTTGCTTGCAACTGCAGGATTTGCCTTGCCCTTTGATTCCTTCATGACCTGACCACAGAGCCAGCCCACAACGTTTGTCTTTCCGCCCTTGAAGTCTGCAACAGCCTTAGGATTGTTGGCGATTACTGTATCAACGATGGCTTCGATGACACCTTCGTCTGCAACAACTTCCATGCCTTCTTCCTTTGCGATTACTGAAGGCATCTTGTTTGTTTCAAGCATCTTTGCAAATACAGTCTTACCCTGTGCACCGGTAATCTTCTTGTCGGCGATGAGGTTGACGAGTTCTGTAATATGAGCAGGTGTAATTGTTACATCCAGGATTGTCTTTTTCTGTTCGTTGAGGACTGCAAGGAGTTCTGCAAGAATCCAGTTGGCAACCTTCTTAACGTCCTTTGCATTCTTTGCGGCATCTTCAAACCACATGGCAAGGTCACGGGTTGTTGTCAAAGTCTGAACATCAAAGTCAGAAAGTCCGTATTCCTTCTTGAGGCGGGTTCTCTTTGCTTCCGGAAGTTCACCTACGCGGTCAAAGGCACGCTTGATGAGTTCTTCTTCAACTGTAAAAGGCTTGATGTCCGGTTCAACAACAAAGCGATAGTCTACGAAAGAGTTCTTTGTACGCTGAACAACAGTCTGCTTTTTATCATCATCCCAACCCATTGTTACCTTGAATCCGGCATTGAATTCCTGGCGGTCGTTGATGAATTCTTCAAGCTGTCTCTTTGCTTCGTAGGCACAGGCATCCTTGATTGTGCGGAATGAGTTGAGGTTCTTGATTTCTGAAATCGGTGTGTGGTAAACCTTTCCGTCTTCCCAAACGTTGAGGTTGATGTTGGCATCACAACGCATATTACCTTCTTCAAGGTTACCGTTTGTAACTTTTACATAGCGCAAGATTTCCTGAACCGTCTGGAAGAATAATGCAGCTTCTTCACCGGATGTCATGTCAGGCTTTGTAACGATTTCGATAAGCGGTGTTCCACAGCGGTTGTAGTCGATGTATGAGTGGGCACCCTGCAAGTGGAGTGACTTACCTACGTCTTCTTCAAGGTGAATGCGTTCTACGCGAACACGGCGGTATTTTCCATCTTCCACGATGCAAGGTTCACCCTTGAAGTTTGTTGGACGGCATTTTGGTCCGCCTGCCCTTTCTTCTTCCGGATAATGAATCATTGGTAGGTCTACATATCCGTCTGTACAAAGAGGAATATCGTACTGAGTAATCTGATAGCCTTTTGCAAGGTCAGGATAGAAATAATGCTTGCGGTCAAATTTTGTAAAGCGGGCGATCTTGCAGTTGAGCGCATGGCCTGCTACGGCACCAAGTTCAACATATCCTTTAGAAATGCGTGGCATGGCACCAGGGAGTCCGAGACATACAGGACATACGCGTGTATTTGGCATTCCGCCGTAACGGTTTTCACAGGCACAGAAAGCCTTTGTTTTAGTAAGTAACTGAGTATGGATTTCGCATCCGATTACAACTTCATATTTTTCGATTGCCATAATAGATCCTAAAAAAATTTGTAATATTATAGAAAAGAAATGGGAGTTTTTCAACGGTGATGAAGACATAAATCTGCGAGTCCCGTCATTTATGCCCCAAAAAGGCCAAGTCAGTAAAGCAAAGGCATGGGTGGATCGCCACGGCGGCAGGCCTCCTCGCGATGACGGTAAGCGTGCAACCTCCTCGTGATGAATATATGCGTGCAACCTCCTCGCGATGACGGTATGCGTGCAGCTTCTTTCGGTGACGGTATGCGTCATGTAACCTCGATTTTCAAGGGAAAAACAAGTATAATTGAAATATGCTTAAGACTGTGATTTTGTTTCTGCTGCAGGCCTCATTGATTTTTCCTGCCTCCGGATGGGAATTCAGGAAGAGTAAATCGAAATCGGATGAACCAAAGCAAGCTCCCAAACCTGAAAGAACAATTCCAGAAGACCTTCAGATTCTGATGGATTCTTATAGCAATCTTAAAATTCAGGCTGAATTCGACAAAGAAAAAAACGACTGGATAATCAAGTTTGAAAACTATGGACACCCCCACACTTTTCATTGGGCAGAAGGTTCTGTTCTTCCAGAAGAAGAATTGATAAATAGAGAAGAATACTGGCATGTGGTTTACAAATACAGCAATGAACTCAGGGATCCAAAAACTTTTACGGATGAAGAAATTGCAAGGCTAAAGGAATACGGAACAGTAAAAAACAGAAGGAAAGCACCTGGAACCCCAATGTTTTTTTTTGATGCAGTTTATTCCAGCTACAGCAGGGCAAAACTAGAACCCCATATAATCACCACAAAATTCCTTGGCAAAGGAACAAGGGTCCACGAAAGAATTCTTGAGCCACTGAAAAATGTTGAGGCAAAAATCCTCAAAGCAGAAAAAACTTCACCGGAAGTAAAAGTCTTCATCAAGGAACTTAAAAGTGCCGCAGCCTATAACTGGCGGCAGATAGACGGAACAAAACGAAAATCCTTCCACAGCCTGGGGATTGCCATAGATCTTTTGCCCGTTGCATATCACGGCGGAGAAGTTTTCTGGAGCTGGGCAAGGGACAAAAATCCAGACAAATGGATGATGACTTCAATCAAGGGAAGATGGATGCCTCCAAAGGAAGTTATCGATGCCTTTGAAAGCGAAGGATTCATCTGGGGCGGATACTGGGCAATCTGGGATAATATGCACTTTGAATATCATCCGGAACTAATTGCCAAAATGAAGACAAAGGAAAATATAGATTAACTACAGCAGGCCCGGATTGCCCATTTTTACTGGAATGAATACGGTTGCCCTTGCAACCGTAAGGCCAAACTTACTGCAACAACAAAATACATG
>JAHAZL010000069.1 GCA_018384055.1 Treponema sp. | reverse complement strand
CTGATGCTAAAATGATTGGTTCCATAAAAACAATATAATAAAAAATTTATTTTTATGCTATAAATATAACAGTTTGATAAGCAAATACATAGGAATTTTGGAGATTTTATCCATCATTTATAAATTTTCGTGGCTCGTTGACATTATATTGAGTAGGATATATCTTTTTAAACTCAATGAGAGATTAGCTCAACTGGATAGAGCGTTGGCCTCCGGAGCCGAAGGTTGTGGGTTCGAATCCCGTATCTCTCGTTTATTGATGTGGGAGGCTCTATAATGTTCATTCACTTTTGGGGAGTTCGTGGATCACTGCCTAAACCTTTAAACAATGAAAATGTCCAGGCGAAGCTGACGGCAGCCATAGCCAGGATGACTCCAAAGGATCTGGAATCTGCCGAATCAAAAATGAAGTTCATTTCTTCCCTGCCAGACTGGATTTACGGAACTTACGGTGGAAACACGCCTTGCATAGAATTAAGGCCCAAAAGCGGAGAGGTCATTCTCCTTGACTGCGGTACAGGCCTCCGCGATTATGCAATGTATGGAAAGCAGCCGGAAGACAGGCACTACACGATTTTTCTTTCGCACCTTCACTGGGACCACATTCAGGGTTTTCCTTTTTTTGGACCTTCCTTCAATCCTGCAGTTACAATCGACATATATTCTCCATTTGATGATGTTGAAGAAAGTTTGGAAAAACAGAGTTCAACTCCATTTTTCCCTCCCAACGGATGCTGGGAGTCCGTAAAGAACCAGTGTCACTTTCATAAAGTAGAAGAAGGGGTTCCGCTTGAGCTTTACGGCATGAAGATTGAATGCCTCAAAATGTTCCATCCGGGAGATTCATACTCATATTCTTTTCAGGAAAACCACAAGAAATTCATATATTGCACTGATGCTGAACTTCAGCCAAGTGATTTTGACAAAAGCATAGAAAGAAACTTCTATTTTCAGGATGCTGATGTTCTTGTTCTTGACAGCCAGTATACAAATCCAGAAGCTGCAAGGAAGGTAAACTGGGGGCACAGTTCTTTCAGCCGAGCCGTTGAATTTGCCTCTATATGGAATGTTTCCGACCTTTATTTCTTCCATCATGAACCTGCATACGACGACAAGAAGCTCGATTCCATTCTTTCGGCCGGCATCAACTATCAGAAGTACAATGCCAAGGGAAGTGAGGTTAAAATCCATATGTCCCGTGAAGGGCAGGAAATCGTACTCTAAGGATATACCTTATGGTCAAGGCAAAAAAAATTCTTGCATTCATTCTTTCTTTTTTTCTCTGGATAATTGCAGCAGGACTGGTTGCCGTTGTTTTTGGAATTTCCTACTGGTTTTATTCGACAAAGGCTGTTACAGGCATTGAAGATGAATATGTGGGAAAAATCAGTGTACCGGCAGGAACATCCGTAAAGCTTGTTGCCGAAACTCTGGAAAAAGAAAAATTCATCAGGTCTTCAAAGTTACTTTACATAGCCATAAGGTTCAACCTTTTTAACAGGAATGAAAACTTTACCCTTAAAAGCGGAACATATACCCTCAGGAGTTCCATGAACCTCAGGGAAGTGTATGACCTCCTTCAGTCTGGTGAACAGGAGTACATAAGCGTAAGCATTCCTGAAGGACTGACAAAAACAAAGATTGCCAGAATCCTTGAAGAAAAAAATGTGTGCACGGCTGGAGAATTCCTTGCTTCCTGCATGAATGAAAAACTCCTTGAAGAGTACAGGATTCCGGCCTTGAATTTCGAAGGCTACCTTTTCCCTGATACATATTTCTTTACCCACGGAATGAAGGGTGATGAAATTGTCCGCACAATGGCAGACAATTTCTTTTCAAAAATCTCAGAAATTCCTTCTTTTGCTGATTTTGACTCTAAAAAACTCCATGACACAGTAATTCTTTCGTCTGTTGTTGAACGTGAATATCGTATAAGGGAGGAAGCTCCCGTAATTGCCAGCGTCTTTACAAACAGGTTGAAGCACAACATAGGCCTTTATTCGTGTGCCACAATCGAATACATAATCACTGAAATTCAAGGCCTTCCCCATCCAGGCAGAATTACCTACAAGGACCTTAAGATTGACAGCCCCTACAATACATACAAATGGGCTGGTCTTCCGGAAGGCCCGATTTCAAATCCTGGAACAATTGCACTGGAAGCTGCTGCCAATCCTGCAAAAACGAACTATTATTTCTTTGTACTGACTGATCCGTCTTCAGGAAGGCATACATTCAGCACTAGTTTTGACGAACACAAGGCTGCTGAAAATACAAACTATATTTCAAAGTAATGGCTGGTTTCATTTCGCGCGAATCAATAGAAGAAGTCTCAAATAGAACCGATATCGTACAGGTTGTAGGTGAAAGGGTTCAGCTTACCCAAAAAGGCCGCGACTGGTGGGGGTGCTGTCCTTTTCATCAGGACAAAACGCCATCATTCAGCGTTTCACCAGAAAAGAAATTTTACTATTGTTTCAGTTGCCATGCTACGGGAACTGCCATAGATTTTATAAAAGAAATGGACAAGGTTTCCTTTTCAGAAGCGGTATCCCTCCTTGCAAAAAAAGCCGGAGTTGAACTCAAATATGAAAACGGCGGCAGCGAAAGGCAAAGGGAAGATCCCAATGCCAAGTTAAAGGAAGAATACAGAACCCTTTATACAAGGATTGCGGGTACTTTCCATTATGCCCTCATGGAAACGCCTGCGGGCAAGTTCGCCCTTGATTACATTACGGACCGAGGGCTGACAAAGGAAACCCTTGAAAAATTCAAGATAGGATACAGTCCGGAAGACAGGTTCTGGCTAAGGAAATTCCTTGAAGGAAAAAATTATTCCAAGGAATTCCTTGACAATTCTGGATTGTTCAACAGGAAGCGGCCTGATACGGCATTTTTCTCTGGAAGATTAATGTTTCCGATTTTTGACCGCAATGGAGACTGTGTTGCCATGGGAGGTCGTTTTCTTCGTGGAAGTGACTTTGAAGCCCAGTCTAAATACAAGAATTCTCCTGAACTGATGCATTACAAGAAGGGAAACATCCTCTATGCATTCAATTTTGCAAAGGAAAGCATCAGGCGGAACAAAAAGGTAATCTTCTGCGAAGGCTACATGGACTGCATTGCCTACCACCAGTGCGGCATAGACTATGCCGTTGCAACCCTTGGAACTGCAATGACAGTGGAGCACCTTCACATCATAAAACCTTTTGTTGATGAAGTGCTCCTTTCCTTTGACTCGGACGGTGCCGGGCAGAAGGCAACCAGGCGTTCCATACTCATGTGCAGGAGCCTGGGAATACCTGTAAAGGTTGTTCAGCTGCAGGGCGGTAAGGATCCTGCAGAAATTATGCTCACTTTTGGGGCTGAATACTTGACAAAGCAGGTAAACGGTTCTAGATTTGATTTTGAATTTCTTATCTCTAAACTGCAGGAATTGTATCCTAAAGACTCCCCCTGGGGAAAATCTAAAGCTTCTTTAGAATATTTTGAGTATATTGATTCGTTGCAGTCTAATGTAGAAAAGGAATCTTGCCTGGAATTGTTTAGCCAGGCTTATGCAGTTGACAGGGAGGCACTTCGCAGGGATTACTCCAACCGTGAAAATGTTCGTGCAAAGTTGAATCAGGTAAACAACAATCAGACTGCGGCAGTAAAAAAAGAAAAATTAATTATAACTGCCGAGCTGCAGGCTGTTATGACAGCAGTAACCGATGTCGCTCTATTTAAGAAAATGCATGAAGAGATTTCACTGGATGATCTTAGGGAAGAAAGTTCCAGACAGCTGTATTCTGCCATGGAAGACTGTTTGATGAACGACAGTTTTTCCGTTAGCAATATTCTCATTCGACTGGAAAACGACGAGCTTAAGGGACTTTTGATAAAGTCTGCAGATGTCCACAGGGACAGTGCCGTTGAATCAGCGGAGGAGAGCATACGCTATCTGAAAAACAGGGTTCTTGAAAACAGGAATCTTAGGATTAGGGAAAGAATTGAGTTGCTTTCCCGCAGTTCTCTACCAGAGGACAGGGCTGAGTTAGAAGAACTTCTAAAGCAGAAAATGGAAGTTGATTCCAAAATTCACAACATGAAGGGTTAATAATGGCTAAAAAGCAACCTGAGAAAAAATCAACGGATAAAAAAAGTGGTGCAAAGGCAGCTGCTCCTAAGACAAAGAAGGCAGCAAAGTCAAAGAAGGTGGAAGACGAAATCATCGAACAGGAAGAAGGTCTTGATGACGGTGAATCTCTTGCCGACGACGATGATTCAGATTCTGATGTTTCCGATTCCATCTCGGACCAGGCTTCTTCTGAACTTTCCGACGATGATGATGAAATTGACGGTGATGAACTTACACAGGATCCACTTGTCAAGAAACTTATAGATTATGCAAGCACAAAGCAGATTATTTCCTGGGATGAAATCACGGAAATTCTTACTGCAGATGTGGTAAATTCTCCAAAAATGGAAGGTGTCCTTCAGATTCTTACCAAGAACAACATTCAGGTCATGGATGAAGACGAACTTCTTGATGAAGATGAAGACGATGATGCAGCAGATGATGACGATTCGGAAGACGCTCTTGGTGATGAAGAAGGTCAGGATGTAGGCCTTGGAAAGAGCAGGCTCGTTGCCAACGACAAGGATACAAGCATTGACGATCCGATTCGCCTTTACCTTAGGGAAATCGGTAAAGAAAATCTTCTTACGGCTGAACAGGAAGTTACACTTTCAAAGCAGATGGAAGAAGGCCTCAACATCATCAAGAAGGTAATCAGCAATTCCGGAATGATCATTCCAGAGTTTTATACTATCTGTCATACAATCTATAAGAAAATTGATCCTCATGAACCTGGAAAGGCCAGAAAGGAAATCAATGAACTTATGGCAGAACGTAGACGCCTCAGAAGCTGCTATGTTGAATATGTAAAGCCTGTCCGCGAGCAGATGGTTGAATACATTCAGCTCAAGAAACAGCTTCATACTGACGATCCATCTATGAACATTTTCAAGGATGAAAAACTCATCGAATTGCGCGAAGCAATCAAGGAAAAGGTGGTTGATGCCGAACTCCAGACAGAAGAAATCGAAACTTTCAGCAATAAATTTATCGTAGCTTCAAAGAAAATCGACGAATATCATACAATTCAGGACCGCCGCATGAAAAAGCTCCGCATTACGGATGCTGTCGGCTTAAGAAGCATCGGTCGCCGTCTTGCCATTCGTGCGGAATCAGTGAAGCTTGAAAAGGAACTTGGCCTTACAGCCGATGAAATCCGTTCAGACTATACTGAAATCCAGAAGATCGACAGAAAGCTTCGTGAACTTGAATATGATTTCGAGAACTCTGTAGATGAAATCATCGAAATGAAGCAGGAAATCGAAAGGGGACGACGCCAGCTTGAAAGGGCAAAGAACCGCCTCATCAACGCAAATCTCCGTCTCGTTGTTTCCATTGCAAAGAAGTACACGAACCGCGGACTTCAGCTTTTTGACCTTATTCAGGAAGGCAACATCGGTCTCATCAAGGCCGTTGAAAAATTTGAATACCGCAAGGGTTATAAATTCTCAACATACGCCACATGGTGGATCCGTCAGGCAATCACCCGTTCAATTTCTGACCAGGCACGTACAATTCGCGTTCCGGTGCACATGATTGAACAGATCAACAAGGTTGTCCGTGAAAGCCGCCAGCTCATGCAGAAGCTTGGGCGCGAACCTACAGACGAAGAAATCGCAGCACAGCTTTCATGGCCTTTGAGCCGCGTTAAGCAGGTTAAAAATGTTGCCCGTGAACCTATTTCCCTTGAAACTCCGATCGGAGAAGAGGAAGACAGTTCATTGGGAGACTTCATCGAAGACAAGGAAGTTGAAAATCCTGCAAACCAGACTGCCTATATTTTGCTTCAGGAACAGCTTCGTTCCGTTTTGAGCACTTTGCCTCAGAGGGAACAGGAAGTTATTAAGATGAGGTTCGGCCTTGATGACGGATACTCCCTTACGCTTGAAGAAGTTGGTCTTTACTTCAATGTTACCCGCGAAAGAATTCGTCAGATTGAAGCCAAAGCCCTCAGAAGGCTCCGACATCCCCGCCGTGCAACTGGTTTTCTCGACTATATGGATTCCTAAATTCACCGTTTAAGGGCATCGAGGAAGAAGTATTTTTTTCTTGGATGCCTTATACCGTGTAGACATAAAAAAAGATTTTCTGTAAACTTTACTGACGCTTATTTTATGCTCTATACATAAATGTATTTACTACAAGAGGTTGCTTTATGCAGAAGACAGACGAAATGCCAATGACAGAACAGCTGGAAAGACTTAAGGAACTCCAGGATGTACTTGCTGAAAAATATAAGCTTGAGGCTAAGATAGAAGAACTTCCAAAGACGCTTGACGGAAGTACAGAATCTCTCGATCGTTTTAAGAAAGAATACATTCAGAGAAATACAGAATATGAAGAAAAGAAAGCTCAGGTAGCTCAGCTCAGAGAAGAACTTGAAGAAGCACAGAAAAAGCGTGAAGAAGGTGAAAAGGGAATGGATGCCGTTTCTACTCACCGCGAATATGAAATTCTTCAGAAGCAGATAGATGAGGCAACTGCTGTCGAAGACGAAAAACGCAAGGAACTTCAGAAGGAAGAAAAGGCTCTTGAAGAACTCAATGATATCCTTCATGGACACGAAGAATTCATTTCTTCAACGGAAAAGGATGTTAACGAACAGCGTGAAAACCTTGACAAGGAAGTTTCTGAACTTAACGAGAGACTTTCAGAACTTGCAGATAAAGAAAATCAGATGAGCGAAGGAATCAATCCTGAAATCATCATGAAATTCCAGCGCATCATCAGGCGCAACAACAAGGGTATTGTTGCTGTAGCAGGCAATGTTTGTGACGGATGCCACATGGTACTCCCTGCACAATTTGCAAACGAAGTTCGGCACAACGACCAGATTCGTTTCTGTCCTTACTGCAGCCGCATCTTGTTCTACGATGAATCAATCGAATCTACAGTTTACTCACTTCAGAGTGATGAACTTGTTGAAGATACAGACGAAGACCTTATTGACGGAGAAGGCTTCGGTGATGAAATTGATGATATGGGAGATGGGGATTCTCCAGATACATCGTCAATGGACTTTGAAAACTAATTTTCAAGGTATCCGTCTAAACTAACCAACGTAAAAAAATTAAGGATATGTGATCGCGCTGCTTCAGGTGATGATACCTGAATGCAGTGAGGTAAAGTCCGGGCTCCACCGGAAAAGATGCCGGGTAATAACCGGGCAGAAAAGGGCAGCTGTACATTATCTTGTGCATAGCCCCTGATCTGACAGACAGTGCTACAGAAAATTACCGCCCGAGCAATCGGGTAAGGGTGAAAAGGCAGGGTAAGAGCCTACCGCGTTTCTGGCAACAGAACGGCATAAGTAAACCTCATCTGGAGCAAAATCGGATAGCAGTTTGGATTCCGGCCTTATACTGCGGGTAGGTTGCTGGAGTCACTTGGTGACAGGTGTCGCGGATAGATGGTCACGCATTACTTTGTAATGTTCCAGAACCCGGCTTACCATATCCTTAGCCTTTTCAAATAAATTTGGGTGGGACGATAAATGAAAGGGAGATATGGACTGGAGTTTTATTACCACAAAAGACGACTGGTCATTTTTGGTATTGTTGCTTCAATATCAGGCTTAATTCTAATTTCTATTCTCTCTTTTTTTCTTGTCAAAGTATTCCGTGACAAAATCTTAAATTCAGATTCGGTGTCTTCAATGTATTCAAACTGGGACCTTCATACTCAGGAAGGATACAGAAACGTCTATGATACTTCACTTGAAATCCTTGAAAATAAGCCTTACCACAACAACGCCCTTGCATTTCACGGCTATAGTTCCTTTATGCTCGCAGAATATGAAACTGACAACCAGAAGGCACTGGCTTATCTTGACGAAGCAATCTTTAGCCTTAGAAAAGCGATGCGTAACTGCAGACAGGATTCCATTGCCCAGCTGGAATACATGTTGGGCAGATCATATTTTTACAAAGACAAACTTTCAAACTATCATTATTATTCAGATCTTGTTGTTAAATATATTTCCGATGCACAGGAAAAAGGGTATTATTCTGACGATATTCCTCTTTTGCTTGGATTGAGCTATGCTTCCCTTGGTGAAACAGACTTGAGCATTGCCGCCTTTACACAGGCCCTTCTTGTGCGGGAATCGGACACTTTACTGTTTGACATTGCAAAGCAATACTGCAAGAATGAACAGCATTCCGTTGCAAAGCAGTATCTTGTAAGGGTTCTTGAAACCAGCAGCAATGAAGAACTTTTAAATAGCAGTCACATCCTTTTGGGACAGATATACATTAACGAGGGCAACTATGATGAGGCAGAGGCAGAATACAATTATATTCTGCAGAAAGACGATAATTGTGCTGATGCACATTATGGCCTCGGTGTTATCTATGAATCCAGGGGTGACACCATCAAGGCTAGGGCCGAATGGAGAAGATGTCTGAAAATTCAGTTCAATCATCCTGGAGCCTTAAGCAAAATGTCTTGATGCATGGAGATTAAATTTACGAATTAAAAAAATATGCCGGGAGGAAAAGCATGGGTTTTTTTGATAATTTTACTACAGATATTGGCATCGACCTTGGTACCTGTAACACTTTGATTTATGTTAGAGGTCAGGGAATCGTTGTTGACGAACCTTCTGTTGTTGCAGTTGAAAAGGGAACTGGCCGTGTTGTTGCAGTTGGTAAAGAAGCAAAGAGCATGCTTTGGAGAACACCAGGAGACATTGAAGCGATTAGACCTCTTGCAGATGGTGTTATTTCTGACAGTGATTCTACTGAAAAGATGCTTAAATATTTTATCCGCAAGGTTATTCCAAAACATCACCTTTTCAAGTCAATCCGCATGAAAATCGGTATTCCGTCTTGCATTACACAGGTTCAGCAGGATGCCGTAATGGCTGCAGCCCTCAAGGCCGGTGCAAAGGAAGTTAAGCTTATTGAAGAAAGCCTTGCTGCTGCAATCGGTGCAGAAATTCCTATTTATGAACCGGCAGGACACATGGTATGTGACATTGGTGGAGGAACAACTGAAGTTTCAGTTATTTCTCTTGGCGGTATGGTTGTTACAAGTTCCATTCGTGTAGGTGGAAACGCATTTGATGAATCAATCATCAAGTATATTCGCAAGGAACACAACCTCGTTATCGGCCAGCAGACAGCGGAAAAACTTAAAATTGAAATAGGTAATGCCATGGCAGAAAAAACTGCTGACGGCGACAAAATCCGCAAGGTTGAAATCAAGGGTAATGACGCCATCACAGGTCTTCCTCGCCGTCTCGAAGTAGATTCAATTGAAGTACGTGAGGCCCTTAAAGAACCTGTAAACAAGATTGTTGACGAAATCAAGAGGGTATTCCAGGTTACACCTCCAGAACTTGCTGCAGACATTATTGAACGCGGTATTGTTATGGCAGGCGGTGGTTCCATGCTCAAGGGACTTAAAGATCTCATTAAGGAAAAGACAAATGTTCCTGTCCTCCTTGTTGAAAAGCCTCTTGAAAGTGTTGCACGTGGTGCTGGTGAAGCATTCGAACTTTTCAAGGCAATGTCTTCGAGCAGATCTATTTACGCAAACCTTAACGACTAATGAACGGAATAAAAAAGTCCCTGAAACTCAGGACTGCAGAAATTCTGCTTGCATTTTTCATTCTCCTTAGCGGTAATTGGCTTGCTTTCCACAGTGGAAGTTTCATTGTGAACTTTAATACTGTTGGGTTCTCTTTGGTTTCTTCCGTTCAGGAAGGCGTTGCCAATGTGTTTGGTTTTGGCAAAAGAATCATAATGGCAGTTCATGATGTTGTTTTGCTTGAAAAGGAATACAAGGCCTTGACTGAAAAACTTAAGGATTACGAATACATGCAGCGAAACAATACTGAAATCCGTAAGGAAAATGAACGCCTTAGGGAACAGCTGCAGTTTGCTACTGAACTTGAATACAGGAATATTGCTGCCCAGATTATTGGCCGTAATCCAGACAATCTTTACTCAGGCATTACAATTGGAAAAGGTTCCAGAAGCGGAATCAGAAAGGGTATGCCAGTAATAGCAATCCAGAACGGTAACATTGGCGTTGTTGGAAAGGTTGTTAAGGTAGGATTGAGTACAAGCCTTGTAATGCCTGTCTATGACTCCAAGTGCAACATTTCTTCACGCATTCAGAATACTCGTGATATAGGAATCATCAGCGGATCTGGATCTTATGACAGCCCACTGATGCTCAATTACATTCGTAAAAGGGTTCTCGATGACTTTAACCATGGCGACCTTGTTGTTACCAGCGGTGAAAATGACAATTACATGAAGGATATTCCGATCGGAAGAATTTCAAAGATTACGGTTCTTGACTATGATTCTTCCCTTCAGATTGAAATTGATCCTGTAATTGATTTTATGAGGCTGGAAACAGTTCTTGTTGTTGATCACAAGTATGGAAATGACAGACCAAAAATTGAAAATAGTGCAAAGGAAGGTGCAGAATGATTCGTACTTTCATTACAAGCATAATCATACTTTTGACTACTGCCGTATTTGAATCGGCTGTACTTTCAAACATAACTTTTCTTCCTGCCATTCCGGATATTTCTTTGGTTTGTGTTGTTTTTATTGCACTTCATAACGGGAAAATTTATGGTGAATCTTCAGGCTTTTTCAGCGGCCTGTTCCTGGATTTCCTTGGAGCATGTCCCCTTGGATTCAACTGTCTTTTCAGAACCATAATCGGGTATGCAGGGGGTAAATTCTGCAAGATACTTAATACTGAAGGATTTGTAGTTCCATTCCTCATTGTATTGATTGCAACTGTAATGAAGGTTTTTCTTGTACAGGTTATTTCTTTGCTTTTTCCTTCTGTAACGGTTGCCTATAAAATAATTTCCTTTTCTTTTGCATTCGAACTTCTTGCAAATAGTTTTCTTGCACCTTTCATGTTCAGACTGCTCAGGGTGTTCAAGAATTCTCTTGTTCTTAGGCCGGAGAATGTAAACTGATGAATGAGAGTCATTATGTAAATACTGCCTTTGAAGACGTAAGGCACACAGACAATTCTGTAAGAAAAAACTATAAGGTTGCTTTTCTTTTTCTTCTTGTAGTTGTCTGTTTTTCTATCTATGTACTCAAGTTGTTTTCACTTCAGATCATCAATGGTGAATCATACCGCAAACAGTCGGTTCGCATTTCTAGTACAATTACTACAATTACGCCTCAGCGCGGCGAAATATTTGACCGTAATGCACAGCTACCTATGGTTATCAATACGGACTCTTTTGCCGTTGACATGAGACCAGGCGAAATCCCAAGCGACCATTTTGATACTGTTGCAACAAAGCTTGCGGAATACCTTGGAATTTCAAAATCAACAATTGACAATAAAATTCCCAAAAGAATCCGCAACAGTTTTTCTCCCATTGAAATAAAGACAAATGTTTCTTTTGAAGTAATTTCAAATATTGCAGAAAACCTTACGGACCTTCCGGGCGTATCCTGGAGAAACAAACCCGTAAGGAACTATGTTGAAACCGGTTCTATATGCCATGTTCTCGGCTATGTTGGCAACATCACCAGTGAAGAACTGAACATTATGTTCAACAGTGGTTACGAAGCAAACTCTGTCGTTGGAAAAACAGGTATCGAACGCCAATATGACAGCCTTCTTAAGGGAGAACCTGGAACCATCAGCCGTACAGTTGATGTTCATGGCCGTATCCTTAACGATAAGCCTGTGGTAACTCCTCCTAAAAGCGGAAAAAACCTTATCCTCACCATTGACAGCCGCATTCAGCGCCTTGCAGAAAAAGCCTTGGGTGAACGAATAGGTGCTGCCGTAGTCCTGAAACCTGCTTCCGGTGAAGTCATTGCCATGGTGTCATATCCATATTTTGACGCAAATGTTTTTTCCACAGATGATTATTCCCTTCAGTATTCAAAGCTTGCAAATGACAAAGACAAGCCTATGCTGAATAGAGTTGTAAATGCAGAGTATCCTCCTGCTTCTACATTCAAGACAATCATGTCCACGGCGATGCTTTCAGAAAAAGTATTTCCTTCAGAAAAAAAGATTGAATGTCCAGGTCGAATTACTTACGGTGACCGTGTTTTCCGATGCCATGTCGGTGTTCCTGGTCACGGCTGGCTTGACATGAAAAATGGTCTTGCACAGAGCTGTGATGTTTACTTCTGGGTAATCGGTACAGACTATCTTGGCGTTGACCGCATTTCTTCGTATGCACAGGAATTTGGCTTTGGTCAGAGTCTTGAAATCGATCTTCCTGCACAGGCAACGGGAACTGTTCCTACCGCCCAGTGGAAGTGGAGGAAATACCGTGAAAAATGGCTTGGCGGTGATACCATGAACATATCCATCGGCCAGGGATATACCCTTGCAACGCCTCTTCATGTTGCCAACATGATGGCCATGGTATGCAACAGCGGAAAAATCTACAAACCGCATCTCCTCAAGGAAGTTCGGGATCCTTCACAGCACAATGAAGTTGTTATGGAAGTTAAACCTGAAATACTTCACCAGTCTACAGTTGCCCCTGAAGTCTGGAAAGAAGTCCAGAGGGCATTGAGATACACAATTTCCGATGGTACTGCAGTTTATCCTATGCACAATACTACAGTTCAGATTGCCGGTAAAACTGGTACAGCAGAAGTTAACGGTTATGGAAAAGACCACTGGCATTCATGGATGGCAGCCTACGCGCCCTATGATGCTCCTGTGGAAGATCAGTATGTTGTGGTTGTTCTTGTTGAAGCAGCCAATAAATGGGAATGGTGGGCTCCTTATGCAACAAACATCATCATTCAAGGTCTCTTCAATGACCAGACTTTTGATGAAGCCGTCGATGCACTTAAGTTCCGCTATCTGTTGAACCAGCAGGCAGTACAGGGAGGAAGGCGAGAATGAAACTTAAATTTATCAGCAAGATTGATTATCTTCTTCTCCTCTGCATTGTTTTTTTAACTTCAATTGGCATTGCCTTCATCTATTCTTCAGGTTTTAATTCTGACGGTGTCAATGTGTCCAGGGAATACATAAAGCAGATTATATGGCTTGGTATTGGCCTTGTTCTTCTCATTGCTGTTTCAGCCTTTGATTACAGACAGCTTAATAAGTATTCCCTGCATTTTTATGTAGCAATGATTGCAATGCTCCTCTATACAAGATTTTTCGGCAGGCTTGTAAACGGTGCGCGCAGCTGGATCGGTATCGGTGATTTTGGAATTCAGCCTTCTGAATTGACTAAAATTGCATTCATTCTTTTCCTTTCAAAATATCTGGCAGGCTCACAGAATGAGGATCCAACAAAAAGATTTTTGAAGAGCCTTGTAATCCTTGGAATCCCTATGGGAGTGATTCTCCTGCAGCCTGACCTTGGAACTGCTACGGTATTTCTTCCTACATTTCTTTTCATGTGCTTCATGGCAAATATTCCTGTAAGATACCTTCTTATTGTATTTTTTACAGGTATGACAACTGTTGTTCTTACGGTTCTCCCTGTCTGGGAAACTGAAATCCTCAGAAAATCGGTTCCTGCAATCCACATCCTTACAAATTTTAAGTTGAGGATGCTTGTTTTTGTCGCATTGTTTGGAATTACTGTAATCGGTGTAATCGGTTTCATTCTTTTCCGAAAGAAATATTACTATTGGATTACATACGCTTTCGGAATTTTGACAACTTCAATACTTGGTTCAGTTGCTGCTGGAAAGGTTATGAAACCATATCAGATTGCCCGCCTCATTGTTTTCATTGATCCATACAGTGATCCCAAGGGGGCCGGCTGGAACATCATTCAGTCAAAGACAGCAATTGGTGCCGGCGGTTTGCTTGGAAGAGGATTCCTTCAGGGGAGTCAGAGCCACAGGCGATTCCTTCCTCAACAGTCCACGGACTTTATTTTCAGCATTTTTTCTGAAGAAATGGGGTTCATTGGCGGAGTAGCGATGTATGCCGCATTCCTATGCATTCTTTTGAGAATTCTTTATGTAATTAAGCAGACTACAAACAACTACAGCTGTTACATTGCAAGCGGAATATTAGGAATGTTCTTCTATCACTTTATTGTTAATGTAGGGATGGTTATGGGGATCATGCCGATCACCGGCATTCCTTTGCCTTTCATGTCATACGGTGGTTCTGCATTGATTACAAACATGATTGCCATTGGCCTCATAATGAGCATCAACAGCCGTCGTTTGGATTTCAGTTCTGCCATATAAAAAGGAAACAGATGAAACTTATCAAACCATTGGAAACATTTGGTCCTTTACTCAATTCAGTACAGGTTCCTTCAAGATATGTGGGCGGTGAATTTGGTGTTACGATAAAAGAACATTCAGATAACGAACGTTTGTTTAATTTTGCCGTTGCATTTCCTGACATGTATGAAATTGCCATGTCCAATCTTGCTGTAAAAATCATTTACAATGGCTTGAATCAACTGCCTAACGTTCGTTGCGAAAGGGTATTTGCTCCTGCACCTGATTTTGAAGAATTATTGAAGAGCAATGATGTGCCTCTTTATACTCTGGAAACTGGAATGCCACTCAGCAATACGGACATGATAGGTTTTTCCATTGGATATGAACTTGGAATTACTGAAGTTCTTGCCATGCTTGAAGACGGCAAGGTTCCTGCATTTACATCAGACAGAAAAGAAGGAGATCCAATTGTAATTGCAGGTGGTTGTGGAGTGACAAATCCAGCTCCGTTCTCTGATTTTTTTGACGCATTCATAATCGGTGAAGCTGAACCGGTGCTCTTTGAATTGGTTTCTGAACTTGCCTCAATGAAGGAAAAAGGTGCTTCAAGGGAAGAAATGATTTCCCTGATGGAAACGAAAAAATTCATCTGGACAAAAAGAAAATGCACTGGAACTGAAAAAAAAGTTGCCCGCCGTGCCGTTCAGAACAACTTTGGTCTTGTTCCATCAATTCCTTCATGGTTTCCGTTGCCTTCCAACAGACCTGTACAGGATCACGGAGTAATTGAAATTATGCGTGGCTGTCCAAACGGATGCCGTTTCTGTCATGCAGGCGTTTACTACAGGCCAACCCGCGTAAAGAATTTAAAGCTTATTATCGATGAAATCGATCACCTTGTATTTGATGCAGGCTATCGAGAAATAAGCCTCAATTCACTTTCCAGCGCAGACTTCCCTGATGTGGGTGGCCTTTTGGATTTGCTCAATGAAAGGTACAGGGGCTTCAATGTTTCTTTCCAGCTTCCGTCGTTAAAAGTAAACAGCATGTCTTTGGACATTCTTGAAAAACTTTCTTCCGTAAGAAAAAGCGGTTTGACATTTGCCGTTGAAACTCCAACTGAAATGTGGCAGCTTAGCCTTAACAAGGAAGTTTACGCGCAGCATCTTGAAGAGATTGTTCGCGAGGCAAAAAAGCGCGGCTGGAGCAGTGCAAAATTTTACTTCATGATTGGACTTCCTTTGGGAGATTATTTTTCGGACCAAAAGCTTGAACCAGGGGCTGAAGGAACTGAAGAAAGAGCCATCGTTGATTTCCTTCTTCCTCTTCAGGGAAGAACTAAAATCCAGTGCAATGTAAATGTTGGTGTTTTCATACCAAAACCCCACACAGCCTATGAAAGAATGAGGCAGATTACACCGGATGAAGCAAAGAAAAAAATCGACTACATCTATCAGAATCTTCCAAAGGGAAAATTCAAGATTGGCCGCCATAATTTTGATGCTACCATTCTTGAAGGTCTTTTGAGTCGCGGTGACTTTAGGGCAGGCAAAGTGATTTACAGTGCCTACAAAAAGGGTGCAAGATTTGACGCCTGGGATGAATATCTGAGGGAAAATTTCTGCAAGTGGCAGGAAGCCTTTGGCGAGGCTGATTACGATGTAATGGGCAGCATATACAGAAACTGGACCATGGATGAAGAACTGCCGTGGAACGGAGTTAGCCTTGGACCTGCACCATCATTTTACAAGAATGAATGGGAAAAGAGCGTAAACAGTGTCCTTACTTCTAAGTGTACAAGCAACTGCGACCACAAGTGCGGCATCTGCAATACAGCAGAAAATGTTGAAGTTTACAGCCTAGAAAAAATAGAATCCGTCTCAGATAGTCTACAAAATAAGACGGTTATAGCCCCAAAAGTAGTGCCTGAATGCAACATTCAGGTTATGTACCGTGTTCTTTTCAATTTCCAGCGAAAGGATGGCGGAGAATTTACAGCTTACCTTTCTCAGGTTGAAATTTTCCACAAGGCTATCTTGCGCTCCGGCCTTCGTTTTGTGTTTACATCAGGATTCAATCCACTTCCAAGGCTTGAATTTGCAACTGCCATGACCCTTGGCGTTCCATCTTATGAAGAGACTGCATCCTGCCTCCTTTACGAAGACCTTGATCCTGCAGTATTCATAGAAGCCATGAACAAGGTGCTTCCGGAAAACCTTCACATTACTGAAGCTTTCATATTCCCTGTAACAAACCTAAGAAAAAGGGAATCCCTTACGACTGGACTTTGGGGTGGCCTTTACAGCTATAAATTTAGAGACAAAAGCATTGAAGACGGATTTTTTGCAAGCGAAATCTACGGAATTTTCAAGGAACAAAATCCTCAGGTTCTTGTATATGAGGAAAAGGGAATCAAGGTTAAGGCTCCTGTAAGCGACAAAAAACTAAGGCAGGCCATAGAAGATTTTACAGGCAAGAAGTGGTTTGAAGTTGTAGAAGTTATAAAATTGAAGACCCTTGCAAAGCCTGAAATTTCAGGTTGGACTGCAGCAGACGAAGACAAGTGGCGACATGAAAGCAAAAACTTTAAGAAAGCGAAGATTGAATCAGAATACAGTGAACCAATTCCGTTCATGGAACTTTACAGGCAGATTGCAAAAATCAATCTTGAACTCATAGAAAAAAGAAAGGAACTTACACAGGAACAGGTTAAGTTTTACGAAGACCATCCTGATGTTAAGGAACAGAGAATGGGGGAAAAATCATGACAGTAATTTCTACAAAAGATGCACCGGAAGCTATTGGACCATATTCTCAGGGATATATTTCTGGAGGATTTATTTTTACATCCGGACAGATTGCAATTGTTCCTGCTACCGGAGAAATCGTTGAAGGCGGTATAGAAGAACAGGCTGAGCAGGCATGCAAAAATGTTTGCGCGGTTCTCAAGGCTGGAGGAAGTTCTGCAGGGAAGGTAGTGAAAACAACCTGCTTCCTTGCAGACATGGGGGATTTTTCAAAATTCAACGAGGTGTATGCAAGATATTTTGGGGGAAAACCAGCCCGTTCATGCGTTGCCGTAAAAAATCTTCCAAAAAATGTTCTGTGTGAAGTAGAAGCCATTGCAGAAGCATAATTGATTCTAAAACCTTATGAAAAGGAAATCTGACAAAAGTTGTTAGGTTTCCTTTTTTTATTTTAAATATTTCAATAATTTTTTTTGATTTTCTTGAAATAGATTTGCTTCTGGAAAGTCTTTTTCTTATTTTTTTTCCCATGAAAAGAAAAAATGTTTTTAAAATTTTGTGTCTGGCAATTGCCGCTTTGTTTCTTTCCTGTACCAAAAAAAATCAGTTGGCAGAATACGAATCAATCAAGCTCCTTGGAATTCAAGGCAACAGGCTGCATCAGGTCGTATATGACTATGACATTGAAAATCCTGATTTCTTTGAATCTAAAGTTGATCTGATTTCTCTTTATGTTTTGTCAAATGATTTTGAAAAGGCCTGGGAATATCTTAAACGGGCAGAATTTCTTGAAAATAAATCAATTTCCAAAGAATATCTGTGCAACTATTATGGGCTTAAAGCTTCAATTCTTTTAAAACAGAAAAAATTCGACGAAAGTCTTAGTTGCTGCAGAAAAGCAATGTCCATAAAAAAAATCGGCGCAAAATATGGATTTCTTGAAGGCCAAATTCTATTTGCAATGGGGGATAAAGAGATGGCTTTTCATTCTTTAGACAAGGTTTTTAAAAATAATCGTGATAATGCAAGCCTTGAAGACAAGAAACTCTATTCGATTCTTCTTGCAGAAAAACAAAAGTATGAGGAATCCATTTCATTATTGAATCATCTATTTGAGGAAGGAGAATATTTCTATGGTCTGGGGCAGATGACAAGCAATGTATATGAAAAAAAAGGAATGATTTTCGAATCAATTGTAAGTGCCTGTCTGGATTATGAGTATGCCTCTTGTTTTTTTGAAAATGATAACAGGCAATTTCTTAGGAACCTTCAGGCCTTAAAAATAAAATATGAAGGCAAACCAGAAGCTCCTGAAGTTAACAGAGCCATTGGATTTATTACTGCTTCTATAAAAAATATAGGAAACGTAGAAGATTTAAAGGAAACTGATCCTCTAATCTGCAGGTATTTGAAAATAAAAAATAAAGTTCTTTCAAATACTATTGACACAGGAGATCTTGAAGCACTTCTGTCATTGAAGAGTAGCTTTGAAAAATTTCCCAGCTACCATTACCTGGTTGCAGAATGCGTTAAAAAGCAAAATTTAAATATTAAGCCTACTGAATGCTATGAATCAATACTGAATATATCCTCAAAAAATAAATATTCAGATTATGCGAGGTCTGGAATTGGTAAACAATTGGGTTTTAATGAAAGCGATTCAAAAAAAATACTTTCATTTTCAGAGATTAAAAGGATTGTCGAAAGATTAAATCTTGAAAAAGATAAGGAGGCTTTAGATTTAATCTGCAAACTTTTTTCATTGCCTGACAACAAGTATGTGTTTTTTGCTGAGGAATACATTAAGAGAAATATTAGGAATGAAAATGCATTAAAAGAACTCAGGGAAAGATATACATCAACAACAGGAAAGATAAGGGAAAGGCTTGATTATGTTATTAACCAGTAAAAGAAAAACGTCAGTTATTGGATTTTCTACAGTTTTCGTTTGTCTTTTATGTTTCAGTTGTAAAACAACGGAGTCAGAAAGACAATACAGAGAAGCGTTGAATTACTATAAAAATATGGATTTTGTCAATGCTGAAAAAGAATGCAATAAAATCGCAAGTTCAAGTGAAATCTTTCTAAAAGGACTTTTATTAAAATCAAAGATTCTGTTTTATACAGGAAGAAAAAAAGAATCTGTTCACCTTTTGAATAAAATTGTGAAGAAGAAGCCATGTTTTATAGATGCCAAATTTTTTTTAATAAAGGCATTGATCGAAACAAAGGAATATGAACTGGCGGAAACAATACTTGCAAAACTTACAGAAGAAAATAGCAGTGATTTTAGGGTTTATGCACTTTATTCTTATTTAGGTAAAAAGAGAAAAGATTTAAAAAGCAGGTTGTATTTCCAAAAAAAAGCCGAGGACTGCCTTGCGGAGTGTGCATTTGTTTTTCTGGATCTTGCATCAATTTATAAGGAATTCGGCATGGAAAAAGAATCTAATGAATATTTTGATAAAGCCGAGCTTCTTATTAAATATAATCCGAAAAATCACAATGAATAAAATTTACAACGGAGCATTAATGAAAAACCATTTGTTTTTTTTAGTATTCTTAATTTTATTTTTTTCAGGCTGTGAAACCTTAAAAACTCATTCATTGTCTGCAGATTTAAGAAACGGCTCTGGAAACATGGAAATTTTAACCATAGATGCAAATGTAGATGGTGTTAAAAAATCCATAGTTGAGGAGCAGGCTTTTACAATAATTCAGAGTTATTTAAGTTATGCATCTTCTCAATGCAAGAATACTTATAATCTTGAAATAAAAATGTATGACAGGTCATTTCTATCGGATGCTGAATTTCTTCATTCCCTGTTCATTTCTTTTTTTATTTATGACAAAGAAGGAAATGCTGTGGCGGTCATTTCCGAATATTCTACCGGTAAAGAATCTTTTCAGTCACCTGAAGTTCAGGAAAAGTTCATTATGAAATGCATTTCAAAAGTCATAGAAATGAGGTTATGAAAACATATAGAAAAATTACTTTATTACTTTTACTTATATTTCCTTGGTACCTTACCGCCCAAAATATTGTAAAAGTCAGGTCCTGTGAAGATGCAGTAAAATATTCACTTGAAAACAATAAAAAAATATTGATTTCAAGACAGAGTGCATCGGCAGAAGTTTGTAGCGCTAGGAAAGATATAGGTGCTTTCATTCCGAAAGTTAACATTTCATTTAATGATTCTTCAATTGTGAATCCAAGTTCAAATGATTACAAAAATAAAAACTTAAGCATTGGTTTTTCCTGGCTTCTTTATGATGCTGGTCAACAAAAAAATGAATACAAACTAAAAAAAATAGAAGCTTTGTTTGAACAGTTGATGAATGAAGAAAATATTAATGATCATTGCCTTCAAATAATGAAAATTTATTTTGAATGCCAAAAAGAACTAAAAAATAAAGAAGTGTTTTTGCAGACAATTGAAAATTCAAAAAAATGGAAAGCGGCCATAGAAAAAGAATTTTCTTTAGGATTGATAGTTGAAACTGATTACCTTGACTATGAGATTAAATGTCTTGAGCTGGAAAAGGAATTGGTAGAAATAGAAGATAGGATATTTCAACTCAATTCCAGTTTAAAAAATCTTTTGGGAATGATGTTTGAGGATGAATTAATTGTGATTCCGAGTGAAAATTTAGAAAATGAAATCATAAGCACAGATGATGATCTGAATTCAATTTTCCATCAGAGTTTGAGCAACAGTTTGGAGTATAAAAAACTTAAGGTTGAATTTGAATATTCTGAAAAGTTAAAGGAATTGGAAAATGCATTTTATCTTCCGATAATTTCAATTCAACCTGGTATCAGTTTTCAAGGGGAGGATTATCCATTGCACGGACCTAAATGCCAGTTGATGATTTCTTTTTCTTTTGATCGGAATCCATTTTTATCTTTTCAGGGATCACAAAACCTTTCATCAGAGAAAAATGTCCTTTTGGAATCCACTTCCTATGGGCAGTCGTCATCAAAAAATCAGTTTGCCATTCAAAGTCAAAAAAAATTAGAAAAACTTAATTTCTGCAATCAACGACTTTCATTTTTAGAATTTGAAGACAAACTAAAAATGAGCATATGTAACCTTTTGGTTCAAAAAAAACAGCTGATTATTTCAATGGAGATTCAGAAAAAAGAAATCACCGTCAACGAAAAACTTAATTTAATAATTGAAAAAGAAGTTGAACAGGGGCAAAAAAGAACTTTGGATTTACTTGAACATCAAATTGAATTCATGAAAAAAAAATTATGCTTGCATGAAGCTTTTATGCAGATTTTTTTGATTAACAAAATGATTGAAAAGTTAACTTCTAATATTTCAGGAGGAAATTTTTGAAACATAAAATAAATGGATTTAAAATTCTGCTTGGATTCTACTCAATCCTATTGTTATTTTCTTGCAAAGATGAAGACAGTTTAATAAATAGAAATCCAGTTAAAGTTGAAGCAATTTCAGTTAAAAAAGAAAAAATTGAAAATACAATAAAAACTCTGGGAACCCTAAGTTATAAATCAAAGCATAATGTTTCTTCTTTAGTCAGTGGAAGATTAGTAAGCTTAAATGTAAAGGAAGGTGATTTTGTAAACAAAGGACAGTGTTTGGGAAATTTAAGAAATATTCAGTTGGAAAACCAAAAGGAAATGTATGAAAACAACCTTTCTGAGGCAGAAGCTTCCTTGCTGATTGCAGAAGACAACTTTAGAACTGAAAGGCTTAACATTGAAAAACAGATGAAATGCTTGGAAAAACTTAATATGCAAATTCAGCAGACAGATAAAGAATATGAATACAAAAAGAAATGTTTCCTTAAAAGTCAGGAACTATATTCTGTAGGTGGAATCTCGGAATCTAAGCTATGTGAAGAAGAAATGAATCTTGATCAACTGAAGACTTCTGTAGAAGTTATGAAAAAAGAATATGAAATTAGTTCCGTTGGGTTCAGAAATGAAGATATTGAAAAATTTGGATATGAAGTTCCTGCATCTCAAAAAGAAATAAAGGATTTAATTGTAAACATAAATTCAAGGCAGGCCTCTAATGCAGTTGTTCAGGAAAGGACTCGTGTGGATTCAGTTAAAAAAAGTTTATTGAATATGGAATTATTAATGGATGAGCTAAAAATCAAATCAACAGTTTCCGGTATTGTAGCGACTTGCAATTTTCAAATTGGTGATCATGTCTCAGAAAATGAAACCTGCTTTGTTATATTTGATACTTCAAACTTGAATGCTGTTTTTTATGTGCAGGAACAGGAAATAGGAAAATACAAAACCAACAGTAAGCTTCTAGTTGCAATTCCTTCAATAACAGAATCATTTGAAACTTTTGTTTCAGAAATTTCTCCCGTTGCTGATCCTGTAACAGGAAATTTTTGTGTAAAGGCTGAAATTTGCAACAGCAATAATATGTTAAAGCCCGGAATGTTTATTAATTGCACTCTTTTAATTAATAATCTTGAATATTTAACAATTCCAGAATCCTGCCTTTTGTATGACGAATTGGAAAATCCAATGGTTTTATGCATTTCAAATAACCATGTTTTTTATAGAAAAATCAAAATTTATTGTAAAAAAAACGGTCTGCTTTACATTGAAGAAGGTTTAAAAGAAAACGATATGATTGTAAACCTGCCGTCTCTTATGCTCAAGGAAGGTGAGGCTGTTGAAATTCAATAATTTTCTAGTTTACTTTTTTTCACTTTTTTATATTTCTTGTAATCTTATATCTTTTTCAGATGAAGGAATTAATTGTTCAGTAAATGAAAATGCAACATTTTTTGAAGGTGAATATGTTGTTTTTACTTTTTCAGGTGATTGCAATCAAATAGATGCAGAAGATTTAATTTCTATTGCTGAAGGCAATATTCAGCTCAAGTTGGAATTTCATTGGAAATACAACATTCTTATGGTAAAGCCTGAAGAAGACTGGAAAAAAGGATATTTATATCAATTAAAAATGAACGGTTATCTTAAGATTGATGGACAAAATATAATGGCCTGTATTGTCCGAAATTTTTATTTTGGAAACCCAATTTTAATACCAGAGTTATTGGAAAATACTACTGTTTATCCGGATGATGTAAAGTCACCCTTAATACTGTATTTTTCAAAACCAATTGATATTAAAAATCTAGATGAAAATATAAAGATTTATCCTCACGAAGATTTTACGCAGGAATTCTGTGATTCAGACAAATCCATAACTATTGTTCCAAAAGGAAAATGGAAAACAAATACACTCTATAAAATTCAAATTAAAGAGGTGACTTCTGTGGATGGTTATCATTTGAAAGAATATGAATTGAATTTTGAAATACCAATCGATACAGAACTTCCTGAACTTTTAAAAGCGCAAAGATATATAAATGTTGGGGGAGATTATGTTTTATCTGACCAAGAAATATCAGAATTGAAAGGAACTGATGGCTTGTATTTTACTTTTTCAAAACCTATGGATTTAGAAACAATTGAAAATGGAATTACTATAACTCCATATATAGAAGGCATTATAAATCCAATGGATGAAGAAGGTTATTGTTTTGCATTTATTCCTAAGACGAATTATAGACCTCAGCAGGAATATGAAATTAAAATAGACAGATGTGTTACTGACAAATCAGGCCTTAAATTACGACAAGGGGAAAATTTATTTTTTATCCCTAAAGAAAATTACCTTGAAATAATAG
>JAHAZL010000068.1 GCA_018384055.1 Treponema sp. | reverse complement strand
ATGTTAGCTCAAATTTTAGCGGTTTCGATTTTCTGCGTGATGTTCGTAATGATCATCCTGGAAATTTTCGAACGCCAGTGGATTACTTTGGTCTGCGGTGCTTTGACACTGCTTTTGGTATTTGGTTTGGGAATGCATTCGTGGGAAGCCGTAATGGAAACCCTCAATGTAAAGAACATTTTCACGGTCGGCTTCTGGTATGCAAAGGAAGCTGAGGAATCTTCAAGCGGAATCAACTGGGCGACAATCATCTTTATCGCCGGCATGATGATCATGGTTGAAGGCATGGCACGCGTAGGCTTCTTCAGATGGCTTTGCATGCTCCTTGCAAAGGCTGTAAAGTACAAGGTTATTCCTATTTTCGTGACCTTCATGCTCATGTCTTCCGTTCTTGCAATGTTCATCGATTCAATCACAGTCATTCTGTTCCTTGCAGCAGTTACTGTTGAATTGAGCCAGCTCCTCAAGTTCAATCCGGTGCCTATGATTCTTTCAGAAGTTTTCTGTGCCAACTTAGGCGGCAGTGCAACAATGTGCGGTGACCCTCCAAACATCATCATCGGTACTTCATTCGGATACTCTTTTGCAGACTTTGTATGCAACACAGGCTTGATTGCGGGGATCTCCCTCATATTTACAGTAATCTATTTCTTCTTCGTATATAAGAAGGAATTCAAGAATGTTGAATCTGTAGATACATCAACTTTCCCAACACCTGAAAGCGCAATCCTTGACAAGAAGGGATTTGGCATCAGCTGCGGAATCTTCGGCCTTGCAGTAGTTCTTCTTGTAACTCACGCACAGACTCATTTGAGCGTTGCAACAATCGGTCTTGGAATTGCAATCATCACTCTTGCTACAGCACCTAAGTACATCGGTGAAATCATGAGCAAGGTGGACTACAAGACAGTTCTTTTCTTCCTTGGACTTTTCATGGTTGTAGGCGGCCTTGAACAGACGGGCATCCTTGAAATTGTTGCAGGTTTTATTGGTAAAATTTCCGGAGGCAATGTATACTTAATGATAGCAATCATCATCTGGGTATCAGCACTTGCTTCGGCATTCGTAGACAACATTCCGTTTGCGGCAACGATGATTCCTGTTATCCAGAGTCTTGCAGCATCGCAGGGAGTAGCCCTTACAACAATGACTTGGGCCCTTTCTATGGGAACAGACATTGGTGGCAGTGCAACTCCAATCGGTGCAAGTGCAAATGTTGTCGGAACTTCCGTAGCTGCAAAGGCAGGTCACCCTGTAAGCTGGGGTTCATACTGTAAGACTGCGGTTCCTGCAACTGTGATAGTAATGATCATTTCTACACTGGTTATCTTCGTAAGATACCTGTAAGGAAACCGGGGGTTGGTTTATGGAAAAGCAGATTATCATTTCTATTGGCCGTGAATACGGAAGTGCAGGCCATATTGTAGCAAAGCAGCTTGCAGACAAACTTGGAATTGAAGTTTTCGACAGAAATCTTCTTGACGAAGTTGCAGGCATCAAGAATGTAGATACAAACAACCTTAAGAAATACGACGAAAAGCCAAAGCTCAAGTTGTTTTCAAGGACTGTTCGCGGACATTCAAGTTCTCCGGAAGAAAACATTGCTGAACTTCAGTTTGCCCTTCTTAAGTCAAAGGCTGCAGACGGTGATTCCTTTGTAATCGTAGGTAGATGTGCAGATGATATTTTCCACGGAATGGAAAACTTCATTTCCATCTTCATCTATGCTGATATGGAAGCTAAAATAAAGCGTGTAATCGACCGTCATGAAGGCCTTGACAGAAAGGCTGCCATCAAGAAGATTGAACAGCACAACAAGAAGCGTGCGGCCTACCACGACTACTTCTGCAAGAAGAGCGGAAAGTGGGGTGACAGAAGAGCTTACGATCTTTGCGTTAATTCTTCAAAGCTTGGAATTGAAGGTACAACAGAATTGGTTTACAACTATATCCAGCAGAGGATAAATGGCGAAAGCAAGTGAATTGACAGAAGCCTGCAGCTGCTGTAACTTTCGCCTCAAGAATCGCCATGGCGATTCTTGAATACAGTAGAACAGTGGAAAAAGCCCTCCGGTGTTGATTTTCAGCATCGGGGGGTTTTGTTTTATAAGGTTATTTCCGTAGAAAGTGTGCCATACCAAAGATGAGCTCAGACATTCAATTTTTGCAAAATTTTGTAATAGCAAAATAGTTTGTCATTCCAATGAAGCTCATCATTACAATGAAGTTCGTCATTGCGAAATAGTTCGTCATTGCGAACGGAGTGAAGCAATCCCCGAATACAAGGAATGCCTGCCTAAGCAAGGTTCCCTGCTGGCATGTGGATTGCTTCGTCGTTTCACTCCTCGCAATGACGAGGGTAATTTAACTTTAGCAATGGCGAGAGCAGTTTAACTTTCGCAATGACGAGGGTAATTTACCTTTCGCAATGACAGGTGGGGCAAGGCTCCTTGCAATGACGGGGCTAGTTCTTCTTTTTGTTCATGATGGCATCGATGCTTGAAATGAGGGCTCCGCGAAGGCCTGCTTTTTCCAGGGCATCAACGCCGCAGATTGTTGTTCCGTTTGGAGAACAGACTGCATCCTTGAGTACTCCAGGATGGCTTCCTGTTTTCTGCTGAAGGATTGCGCTGCCTGCCATTGTCTGGCTTACAAGACGGTAGGCTGTGTCGCGGGCAATTCCGTATTTTACTGCGGCATCGGCATAGGCTTCCATGATCATGTCCATGAAGGCAGGACCACATCCGCTGATTGCTCCTCCGATTCCCATCAAAGATGTATCAAGGAATTCAACGGTTCCAAGGGCCTTGAAAAGTTCAACCGCCTGTTCAAGTTCTTCAGCTTTCAAAGAATTCTTCTTTTCAAAAAGCATAACGCCCTGACCTACCATTGCAGGTGTATTCGGCATGATGCACTGGATCCTTGTGTTGTACGGGTCGATGGCATGGTTCAGCATATTGTTGAAGGTATCAAAAACCCAGCCCGCAGCAACGGAGAGCAAAACCTTTCCCTTAAGGGCTGTTCCAAGTTCAGAAATTACCGACTGAAGCTGGTATGGCTTGCAGGCCGCAATCAATGTGTCGCACTTTGATGCAAGTTCTGCAAGGGAAGCGCATGGAGTAAATCCGATTGCTTCCCCATTCTTTTTGAGTTTTTCCTGGTTAGGAGCAAAAGCAAAAACATTTTCTGCCTTCACCTTTCCTGTTGATATAAATCCTTTTGCAATTGCCTGGGCCATGTTGCCCATTCCGATAAATCCCATGTTTGTCATAATGAAAGCCTCGTAAATAATAAATCACGACCCCATGATTGCATGGAACAGAGCCTTGTCGTCGGCTGTGAAGACCGTTGCCTTCTGTGTTCCGTCTGCAAGGTGAGAAAGGGCCTTATCCTTCCCGCCGTTTGCAAGAATCATCGGAATGCCGCACTTTGTTGTTTTTTCGGCAGCCTCGATCTTTGTTGCGATTCCGCCTGTGCCGAATGCATTTGTGGAACCGATTTTAATGGACTTCTTAAGCTCGTCAATGTTGTCTACGACTTCTACAAGTTTTGCATCAGGATTTGTTTTTGGGTTGTCGGTATAGATTCCGTCAATGTCGCTGAAAAGAACCAGAAGGTCTGCACTCCAGAGGTTTGCAGTAAGGGCACTAAGGTTATCGTTGTCGCCGATGAAGAATTCATCTGTTGCAATGCTGTCGTTTTCGTTGATGATTGGAATCACGTTTTCGTCTACAAGAGTAAACATTGTATTGCGGATGTTGAGAGTTCTGTGCTTGTCTTCAAAGTCGTCCTTTGTGAGCAAGAGCTGTGCAACATGAATCTGAGCCTTCTTGAAGGCACAGCGCCATTTGTGCATGAGTTCAACCTGTCCGATGGCTGCAAGAGCCTGGCGGTAGTGGATGTCACCCTTGTGTGCCCATCCTTCGATTGTCGAAAGGCCTGCTACCTGTGCGCCGGAAGAAACAAGGATAAGCTGTTTCCCCTTTGAAACAAGGGAAGCACATTCCTGTGCAAACTTTTCCATGAATTCAACATTTATTGTTCCGTCTTTTTTTGCAAGGGTGTTGCTGCCGATTTTGATGACGATTTTGCGTGCGCTATTGAAAGTTTCCTGTGGTGTCATTTTTCTACTTCCTGAATAAAACTTCTGGACATTATACAATTTATGGAAGGATAAAACAATTGAAATGAAGTTTACAATTTTAGGTGCGGATTTTTTTACCCTGTGGAATTAATGTTGTCTTTACTCCGGGCCGTTTTAATGCCGCATATTTTGAACATGCATGTCTTGCGGAACAGACGGCAGTGTTCTTTGCCAGCCGGAAGATCTTTTTGTGGAAAACAAAGAAGTGAATTTGAAAGATGTTTTATGATATACTGAAACAAGGGAAATTATAGGAATATGTTTCAGAAAAAAATTGTAGAAAAATACCTTTCAAAGTTAGATAAAGAACTTCTTGAACAAAAATACGATTTATTCTGCTCCATTTTTAAGAACGAAAAGAAAATTGAAAACAACCGCCACTCAAAAGAAGAGCAGTATCAGGAAGGCTTTATC
>JAHAZL010000067.1 GCA_018384055.1 Treponema sp. | reverse complement strand
CTGATTCTGTCAAAGAACTGCAGCTTCCGCTGCCTTCCGTCGTGCGACGGTGAGAGAGAATATATATCCGAATAATAAAAGTGTCAAGAACAAATTCAATTTTTTTTGGAAAAATTTTCATTTTTTTTCTACTTCGGCTAAGGGAGAGGATTGCTTCGATGCGCTCGCAATGACGAGTGGCTTTAGGATTGTGGGTTGCTTCGCCGCCTGCGGCTCCTCGCAATGACGGAAGGGCTGGGGATTGCTTCGCTGCGCTCGCAATGACGAGGGGCTTTAGGATTGTTGATTGCTTCGCCGCGTGCGGCTCCTCGCAATGACGGACGAGGAAGGGGTCTGTCCCCTCTGGCCACGTTTTTGACGCGTGATTTTTACACCCGACTAGCCCCGATTGGATGGGCGCCGGAGGCGTTGCCGCCGGTAGCGGCAATGAGCGGGAGCGGAACCCAGAAAAGCGGGTTTAGCAAGGTAAGTGCGCTCCTTATGAAGATATTACGGAAGATGTTCTACAAAAAAAGTCCCGCAGAAAAACTACGGGACCTTGGTTACTCTTTAATTTGATTTATGAACAAACTAGAGCTTGAGTGTCTTGAGGCGGTTGCATGCTTCAATGACATTTTCCCTGTGTCCAAATGAAGAGAAGCGGATGAAGCTTTCGCCGCTTGGGCCGAATCCTGCACCTGGAGTACAA
Source organism: Treponema sp. (assembly GCA_018384055.1). Classification (GTDB taxonomy): domain Bacteria; phylum Spirochaetota; class Spirochaetia; order Treponematales; family Treponemataceae; genus Treponema_D. Next base: position 12,430 of record JAHAZL010000067.1, on the reverse strand, counting down.
ACTACATGGCACTGGTCGAGGATTGCATCGAATACATCCCAGCTCTTCTTTCCGTTGAACTTTGCCCAAACATAAGGGGCATTGCCCGTGAAGTAGATTTCTACATTTGCAGCCTTGAAATTTTCACCTTCGAGGGCTTCCTTGATGAGGCGTCCGTTTTCAAGGTAATAGTTGATTGTTTCTTCCATTTCCTTGAGGCCGATTTCATCGAGGGCAGCATAACCGCCGGCCTGAGCGATGTTTGAAGCACCGTTGAACTGTGTGTTGATTTCGCGTTCCCATGCTGTGTGAACTGCACTTCCGTCTTCGAACTTGAGCTTTTCTGGAACTACACACCAGCCAAGGCGAACACCTGTGAATCCTGCTGGCTTTGAGAATGACTGCATTTCGATTGCAACTTCGTCTGCTCCAGGGATTTCGTAGATTGTCTTTGGAATGCTTGCGTCGCGGATGAATGCTGAATATGCACCGTCATAGAGAACGAAGCAGTCGTTTGCTTTTGCAAAGGCTACAAGGTCTTCAAGGTTCTTTCTTGTTGCACATGCACCCGTCGGGTTGTTTGGGGAACAGATGTAGATGAGGCTGTTCTTCTTTACAACTGAAAGGTCCGGGAAGAATCCGTTTTCCGGAAGACATGGCATGTATGTAATGTCCTTGAACCCAGTTTCTGTTACCGGTTCCTTTCCGCCGGCACCTGCCATTACTGTTCCGTCTACATATACTGGGTATGATGGGTCCTGAACTGCAACGTTTACCCCGCTGCCGAACATTGTCTGAATGCGGCCAAGGTCACACTTTGCACCGTCCGAAACATAAACTTCTGAAGCCTTGATTTTTCCGCCGTACATTACCTGTGCAATGCGTTCGCGAAGTTTTGGCATACCGGCACTGTCATCCTGGTATCCTTCGTATCCTTCTACTGTTCCCATTGCTGTAATGAAGTTCTTCATTTCTTCTACAATGTGTGGGGTCAATGGTTCTGTCGTGTTGCCAATTCCAAGGCTGATGATTTTTGCATCTGGATGTGCTGCCTGGTATTCGCGGCGTCTCTTCGCAATTTCAGGGAAAAGATAACCCTTTGCAAGGTTTGTATAGTTTGCATTACGCTTGATCATATAAACACTCCTGTGAATCGAGTTAGCATCAATTTACCAAATTTCAGAAAAGTTGGCAAATAAAAAACGCTAAATTAAAGTTTTAAAATACCGAAAATATAGACAGTATCTTTATTGGGAGGATATTCATATGAGAAAGATTCTTACAATTGCAGCTGCTGTGATTCTTACTGCCGCAAGTGCTTTTGCCGGAGATGCAGCTTCTTTTGTTGATATTGGCTTTTCTGAAGACGGAAAGACTTACATTTTTGGTACATACGGTAAGACTGACAAAAACTACGAGCCTTGGGCTGAAATCTATACAGTTGACGTTGCAGCAAATGAATTTGTAAAGGGTGAAGTTTTTAAGTCTAAGAAAGGCGATGTAGGCCCAAACGCTAGCGGAAAAGACGCTTTTGATAAGCTTAAGTCTTCTACAGAATGGAAGATCGGCAAATACAATGCAAAGCCGGCAAATGCCAAGACACTTCTCTATTTAAGAGATTCTGAATCTAAGGGTGATACAGAAGAAATCGTTTTCAAGGATTTTGAAAATTCTACTGAAGATCATTCTGTTTTCTACAACGTAAGGCTTGTTCCTGAATACGAAGGGTATGGAAAAAACGTTAAATCAAAGTTTTACATCAACGTAGTACGCAAGGATGAAAACGGCGATGTTCTTTCTACAATCAAGGTTGGAACCCCAGACTTCAAGCGCAAGGGAATCAGCAGCTACAAGATCGACAAGATTTTTACAGATGCTTCCGGAAAGAGCCTTGTGTTCATCGTGCAGAAGAAACTTGAAGATAATACAGGAACTTCAATCAGATATATGGTAGAAACATACCGCTTCTAATTCTTCGATTTGAAACTTTCAGGCTGAACTTGTGTGGTGCAGGTTCAGCTTTTTTGTTTTAAACGAAAAGTTTCACCGTTGCGACTGCTTTCCTTTTGTTGTATTCTTTTTTATATGACAATTAAAATCCGCAACAGAATATATCTTTCACTTTCTTTGGCAGGCGTTTATTTCCTGGTTATCTACACTGCCCTTTTCATATATGCTGCTTTCAACAATCTTCTTGAATCCCCTATGAATCCTTTGAGGCCCGGAACTATGTTCAGGTTTAATTTTCAGGCATCCCTTGCTTCCATTTTCTTTTTTGGTGCATCGGCACCTGCCATTGCTTTTTTCATTTTGCGCGGATTTGAGAAAACTTCGTCCCTGGAAATTCTTTTTTTCACAGGCGTAATAATCAGTGGAATAGCAGAAGAAACAAGGCTGCTGATACCAGTCCTCAACCTATGGAACAGTTCTTCAAGGCTCCTTATTTTTTTGGGGAGAATATGCGTGATTGCAAGAATTCTTGCCCCCTTCAGCCTGCTTTTTTCCGCCCTTTTTTCCAGCAGTGACCAGCTTGAAAATGCCGAAAGAAATTTGTTCTGTCTTTTTGCAATCTCCTGCGCCTTCGGTTTCTTCTATCCAATCAATTCAAACGAAATAAGTTCGAACTGTACGGTCCTATATGGAATGAAATCCCTTTTTGGTGTAATCAGAATTTTTGTTGTTATTACTGCAATCATTACGACTTTCATCAATTCACATTTGAGTGGGAATTTCAGGGAAGATCTTCATGGATACGGAAAGTGTCTTGGAATCGTTCTTTTTTCTGCAGGAAACATTGCCCTTCAGTTCTGCGATTCCATACCTATGCTGATTATTGGAATTGTTTTCTACTCGTCTGGATGTGCCCTCTATCTTAAAGAAATGCATTACATGGCAAACAACTGGAGCTGAGCAAGACCTCCAAGGACAACTGGAATCACAATGTTATCCAAATCCTTCAATGGAAGAACTTCTATGAGCATTCCTACGGATGCTATCAAAAGCGAAATGTAGGTTATGTTGATTCCATAGCGCATTTCTGTTGAGAAATACAATGCAAGATATGTTGATATGAAGATTGCCGCGAAACATGTAAGGCTTCCCGCAACTGTTTTTCCGTCCGTAAGTGGAATCTTAACTTTTCCAAAGAGTTTTCCGGAAAGACTGGCAAGTCCATCACCAAAAGCAAGTGCATAAATTCCAATTGCTGCAGGAACTGGATACCAGAGAAAAGTTGCCGTTAGAATTCCAACAACCAATGTTACAGGGCCAAGAACGAATTTATTTTCGTCACGCTTTCTGGCAGCCGTTCTTGTAATCATAGAAACAAGGAAAACGTCCCTTCCTGAAAGACGCAGAAATTCTGATGCACAATAGAATGCAAGTATAAAGACAAGAAACACCACTACCTGAACACGAGCTTTAGTCATCATGAAAGGCAGCAATGCACTGCAGAGATGAATGGACTTTCTGAAGGTTTCCTTTGCAATATTATTCAAGACCTTCCTCACCAAAAAGCATACGAGGAATTTCCGTATAAATTTCAGGATTGTAATCAGGCATAGGATGTGTAATGTAGCGAACATTCTGCTCTGCAAGGTTTGAACCTTCAAGACGGACCATCGTTGTCTGATTTCTTGTAAGGGCATCCCAAGCACGGAGACTTTCCTGAAGATTTACAATTGCCTTTGCATTAAGGGAACTGTCACCTGTATTTGAAGCAATCCTTGAAAGTGTTACGCCAAGGTTGTTGCTTGCCTTCATATAAATATCAACAATGTCACCCTGATCATCGCGGACCTGTGGGAAAAGAACTCCATGTTTCTGACGCTCGCCATCAAGTATTGAAATGAGGCGTTCATAATATCCGCGTGCAACATAGTTGTCGCTGCTGAGGGACAATGTGTTTGCAAGGGCAAGGAGAAGGTGTATGTCATTTCCGCTTGTATCGTGGCTCTTGATGAATGAACCAAGGGCTGCAGGATAATTCTGGTTCTGGTACTGGATGTAACCGATTCTGTAACGAACCGAAGAAGTATCGTACTTGTTGTTTACGGCATTTTCATAATGCATGAGGGCAGCATCGTTGTCTGCCGCAATGAAATAATCAAGGTCTGCAAGGTCTGCATAAAGCTTTCCGACATTTTCATTGCTTTCAAATCTGCTAGATGCATTTTCGCGTTCAAAGATATCAATACCACGTCCATAAAGAGTTTCTGCAGTAAGGTATTCCCTTTCGTTGCTCATTTCTTCACCAAGAAGACGGTATGCATTGATGTACTTGTATGTATCGCGCTTGTTGCGTTTTGTCTGATTTTCAAATGAATCGATGGAGGCCTGAAGCAATCTTGCTGCACTCTTTCCGCTCTTTGTTTCTACAAAGTAACGTCCCATATTATAGAGGGCAACTGCATCTTCCGGTGCAGATTTAAGTGCACGTTCAAGAAGTTTGCGGACATCTTCAATCTGTGAACGGAGGTTTTCTTCTGAAGGACGGAGCTTTCCAAACCTCTTGTCCAGCATGTAACCTGAAAGTTCGATTTCATCTGCACTCTGGAGAGCCTTCTTCTGGTTCATGAACATTTCCTTGTACATGAGAACCTGACGGAGGTTGTCCGTTCTGATGAAATATCTCATCTGACGCGAAAGATAAAGATTGTTTGATCCGTGCAACTCTACGAGAAGGTCGTAGTTCTGCTTTGCAAGAGGATACTTTTCTGCATTGCTGTCTGTTGCCCAGTCAAGGTAAAGATCGCCGAGGGCAAGTATTGCTTCTGCATCATTGATATGGTAGTCAAGCACTTCCCTTTTGAGGATTCTTTCGCTTTCTTCGTAGTTGTACAGATCTTCCGATTCCATTTTAGCCCAATCGAGACCCGCTTTCTTTTCGTGATCATAACGCTTGAGGATTGCCTTGTACATCATGCGGCTGCGGTCATACTGCTTGTGGTCGCGGTAACCTTCTGCATAATTATAGAACCATTTCTTTACGGGTTTGAATGTAAGGGCCTGGTTGAATCTTTCTTCTGACTGTGGATACTGGCTGTCCTGAAGCAATGCATATCCCTGCTTGTAAAGGTTGTTTGCACGGATAGGCTTGTAGATGAAAGTATTTGTAAGGGTAAAGATACAGAATACAAGAACGGCAGCAACGGCTGTCATAATTGCACCCGGGATTATCTTGTTCTTGAGCTGATATTCAATTGACTTCTTGTAGGCTTCATATTCTTCTGCTGAACGGCGTTCAAAGTCACGAGGAACATCAAGGGAAATATCAAGAAGCTTTTCAAGGTCTGTTGCAACCTGACGGGCAGGAGCTTTTCTGAGGACCTTTTCAAGAACTGCGAAAATTGCATCGTCTGTAAATTCATTCTTTACGACAAAGTCTTCAAGTGCTATGCGCACGTTGAGAGGATATGTACCGAGGTTCTTGAGGAAGCGCTTGTATTCGGCATCAGTAAATGTATTCTTTGGCTTGTCCTTTTCGTTGAGTTCTGCAGCACCAGAGAAATCTGGAGTTGCAACCTGAGGCTTTTTGTCAAAGTTTGCCGTTACTGTATCTGAGAATCCAGGGATGTTGAATTCATCGTCTCCTTCTCCGCCATCGATGGAACCGAGTGCAAAGTCAGAGTTTTCTTCTCCGCTGAAATCAAGATCATTGATGTCGCTTGTATCAAAAGTTTCGCTTGAACCAATGTCTTCAGGAACTGTTTCTTCTGGAGAAAGGGATTCCATAGGAGCTGGAGCTGCATCAAGCGAATCTGTTCCGAAATCACCGCCAAAATCCATTGAAAGGCCTGATGAAGAATCTGAAGAAGGGTCTCCAAAATCAGGGAGATCATCGAGTCCGTCCGCTGAGAATGCATCGCCAGAAGAAGTTTCTGATGCTGGAACTGAGTCAAAGCCGTCAGTTGAGGATTCATTTGTTGTGTCCGAAGCTGAATTTGCCGGAGCATCAGGAAGGTTGAAGTCACTCAAATCCATTCCTGTATCAGAAGTTTCTGAAGAGGAATCTTCTGTTCCAAAATCAGGAAGGTCAAGGGAAGCAACATCAAAGTCTTCTGCTGTTCCAAGAGATTCTGATGGTGATTCTGCCTTTTCTTCTGACCGAGTTTCTTCAACAGGCATGTTTGCAAGATCCGGAATCTCGTTGAATTCAGTCGGAATATCGTCATTGAGGCTTAGGCTTTCTGTAGTTTTGAAGTCATCGTTTGGATCTTCAAAGTCACCGTCAAAGTAATCATTTGCTCCTGCAACTGGTGTTTCTTCGGAAGGAATGTCTTCTGCAGAAAAATTTGCTGCCGGAGTTTCTTCTGAAGGAATATCGTCAAATGAAGGAAGATCAAGGGAGTCTCCCATTGATGCATCATCTGCAGCAGTTTCGTCCAGTGAAGCAGTAGCATCAAGGGAATCATCCAGAGAAGGAATTGAATCAACACCGGAAACATCATCTGCCGAAAGAATGTTTTCGGCGGCAATGGCATCTGCAGCTGGATCTGCATCGAGTGAAAAATCAAAATCTCCGGCATCAAAAGATGCACCTTCAGTAAGGTCATCGTCTGTTGAGAAAGATTCTGCGGGTGCTGCCTCTGGTTCTTCAGGAAGTTCAAAAGAAAAAGCATCATCTACTGACGGAATTGCTTCTGTAATTTCTTCAAGGGAAGGTGCTTCTGCCTCTACAACCTCTGATTCCGGGACATCATTAAGTTCACCGATACTACCAAGCGTACTCATGAGGGAACTTTCATCCAGTTCTGGAAGAGGTTCTGCAGGTTCCGCATTTTCTACAGGCATATCAAAAAGGGATGTGTCGAATGCCTGGTTTGAAGGTTCCTCAGAAATTGGCGATGAAAAAAGACTGTCATCAATTGGTTCTGCTGAAGGCACTTCTTCAAAAATACTGTCCGAAGCCTTTCCTGCAGGAGTATCAATTGTTTTCTGAGGTCTGTCTGAAGGATTGAAAACCGAAGGCTCTTCTTCTGTTTCAGTTTTTTTTGGAGTTTCTGTGAAAGCAAGAAGCGAATCAAGGTCCATATCCTCGATTGCAACTTCCTCTGGTTCTGACTCAACTTCCGGCTCCGGAGCCTTTTCTTCAAAATCGCTTAAGTCAAAGTCACCAAGATCCATGTCTCCGCCTGATGGGAGAAGGTCCGACATATCTGGAACTGCAGATTCCTGTTTTGGAGCTGCCTTTGCTGTATCTTCCTCTGTTTCTTCCTTGCCGTCATCCATGAATTCCGAAAAGTCATTTGCTTCGCGTTCTTTTTCTTTCTGAGCAGCATCTGCCTGAGCCTGATCTTCCTCAGAAAGCATTGGGAGACCGTTGAGGAATTCGTCTGAATCGTCTACATCCGCAACATTGCGCGGAATGCTTACGGTTACAGGTTTTTCGCCACGTGCAGCACGAATTTTTACTTCATCACCGAGAGTCATTATATCCGAATTAAATTGCTGCAGCTGTTTAAGTCCTGGCATGGGTAAATTATACTCCTCAAACAAACAAGGTTTCAAGATTATATCGGCAGTAAACAAAGTTGAGTTTAGGAATTTATATTTCGCCATCCACACATTTATATATGAAAACAATTGTTCATTTTACTAAAGTGTCATTCATCAAATGCCGACCATATATATATGAAAAGAGTTTTCATTTTCGTTGCAATGTTTTTATTGGCAGGAATGTCATTTGCAGCCGAAGTCAGCAAGCATTTAACCGATGATCAGCTGGACTATGCAGAAATCGTTAATTCCATCGACTCTGTTGGCGCTCCTTACATCAAAGGAGACTATGCAGTTTTTACTGCTGAACACAACTTCCGCCACATTGGAATCGCATTTGATTTTGAAGAATACAAGACAATCCATTCCTTCCAAATCAAGAAATTCATGGACATGGAATACAAGGAGTCCGGTTCACTATGCTTCTTCATCATGAAGTTGCCTAAAAATGTCCTTGCACTCAACTATAGGCTTGTAATTGACGGACTCTGGACTGTGGACCCATACAACCCAGACTCCATTTACAATAGGGATGCAAACCTTACCCTTTCACATCTTGACGCTTCGAGATACATACCTCCAGTAACAGAAAAGCATGACGATGGACTTGTTCATTTCGTATACAGGGGAAAAACCGGAGAACAGGTTCGCGTTGGCGGAAATTTTACAAACTGGGACAGCTGGATTTACAGGATGACGGAAGTCTCTCCTGGACTCTATGAATTTGCCCTTCCACTTCCACCAGGAAAATATGAATACGCATTCTATACAGGAATTACTTCTTTCCCTGACAAGGGAAATCCTGAACGGTGCTATACCGAAGAAGGAAAGATAGCATCCCTTCTTATCGTTGATTAATCAATAGTCTGAAAAATTTCAAAGGGGCTGCCCAATAAGTATGAATCATTGCCGTGCTCGACACGGCAATCTCTTGAATTGCAATTAAATGGATTTTCGGGTCAAGATGGCCGAAAATGACACTTTTTGAACTTATTGGTCATCCCTTATTTTTGCAGACTGAAACTTCAATCTGATTCAATTAGAAATGGAATCCCTTAGGCAACTGCATGCCGCCTGGAAGCTTCATGTTCTGAAGCTGGCTCATGTCCATACCGGCAAGCTGATTCATCATCTTTGCCTGTGCTCCACGGTTTCGGCTCAACTTCTTCATTGTAAGCTTTGTCTTTTCAAACTGCTTGATGAGCTTGTTTACTTCCTGCACCGAAGTACCGCTGCCCTTTGCAATTCTCTTGCGTCGAGCTGGTCCAATGATAAGGTGATTCAACCTTTCCTTGTATGTCATGCTCTGAATGATTGCCTTCTGATGCTTGATGGCTTCCTGCCCCTGTCCAAGCTGTGCTTCGCTGATCTGCCCCGCAAGACCTGGCATCATGTCGATGATCTTTGACATGGAACCCATCTTTTCAACCTGTTCAAACTGTTCAAGCATATCCTGCAGAGTGAATTCGTTCCTCTGCATTTTCTTCTGCATCTTGAGGGCCTGTTCCTGATCAACAGTTTCCTGTGCCTTTTCAACAAGGGAAACAATATCGCCCATGCCGAGGATACGGCCTGCAATGCGTTCTGGATGGAACTGTTCAAAATCTTCTGTCTTTTCACCTGTACCGATGAAAAGGATTGGCTTTTCCGTAATTGACTTCAAAGAAAGGGCTGCACCACCACGGGCATCAGAGTCAAACTTTGTAAGGATTACTCCTGTAAGCCCCAGCTGTTCGTCAAAAGACTTTGCAATGTCTACGGCATTCTGACCGGTCATTGCATCGGCAACAAGAACTGTTTCAACAGGATTCATTTCCTTTTTTATCTGAACAAGTTCTTCCATCATATCGCCGTCAATCTGAAGGCGACCTGCAGTATCGATGATTACGGTATCAAGACCGTTTTTCTTTGCATAAGTAAGGGCACCGTTTGCTACACGAAGGGCTGCCTTTGGATTTGCTTTTCCGGCAGCATCGGCAAGAGCCTGGTCATCCTTGTAGACTGGAACATCAATTTTCTGTCCGAGGACGCAGAGCTGTTCCACGGCAGCCGGACGAACAAGGTCACAGGCAACGAGCAAAGGACGGCGTCCGTCTTTCTTGAGTTTTGCGGCAAGCTTGTGGGCGGCGGTAGTTTTACCTGCACCCTGCAAACCGAGCAAAAGGATTACGGACTGGGTATCAGGTCCCTTGAGGGCAAGGTCTGTCTTTTTATCGCCAAGCATTGCCGTAAGCTTGTCGTGGATGATCTTAACGAACTGCTGGCCCGGATCGACTGCCTTGAGAACCTTTTCTCCCTTTGCTTCTTCAATTGTAGAATTTACAAAGCGACGGACAACGCGAAGGTTAACATCGGCTTCAAGAAGAGCCATCTTGATCTGTTCAACTGTCTCTTCAATGTTCTTTTCTGTAATCGATGATTTTCCGCTCAAAGTCTTTACAATTGAGCTGAATGTTCCTGTAATTTTCTCAAGCATTTTTTTTATATCCTTAAAAATTTATAAAACTTACAAAATCAGCTCCCGCAAAGAACCGGGTCAAACCTGCTCCGGTGCGTCCTTCAGTTGCAAGTCGCAGTTTGCCCCAAGAGAAGGATGCGACTAAGCGTTCTTAAGAATTTCGTTGAGGCATTCTTCTGCAGTTTTTTCTTTGTTGAGCACTTTGTACAAAGTTTCGCAGATTGGAAGCTTCAGGTTCTTTTCTACCATAATCTGGTGAACATATTTGCAGGCGATTACTCCTTCCGGGAGATATCCTACTTTCTTTACATTGGCAATGAGGTCATCAAGATCCTTGAACTGGCTTAGGATGCCTGTCTTTATGATGTCCTGACCAAACCTTCTGTTGCGTCCGAACTTTGACTTGCAGGTAACATCAAGATCACCTACGCCGCTGATTGAAGAGAAGGTTGCAGAATGAGTTGCACCCATGGCAAATCCAAGCTGCTGAATTTCGCTCAGCCCTGCTGCCATAAGAAGGCTTTCTGTATTGTCTCCGAAGATAGGGCTGTTTTCTGCAAGGGCATCCATGCTTCCGTATACAACGGCAACAACATTCTTTACTGCTGCACATATCTGAACTCCGATTGTATCAAATGAAGCATAAGCCATAAGGTTTGGAGCAGCACGCAAAAGATCACGCATCTTTACTGCGTTTCTGTGATGCTGACTTGCTGCAATGAGGCCTGTTATTTTTCCGCTTGCAACTTCTTCTGCATGGCTTGGTCCTGCAATGTAAACAGTTGCGTCCTTGTAGCTAGGTGGAAGGGCTTTTTCCATTGTTTCAAGAACAAGGGCTGGAAGTCCTGATTCAACAGGAACAAATCCCTTTGTGAGGGAACCGATGATTGTTGAACCGTCGGCAATGTTTGGAACATCAGTAAACTTATTGATTGTTGATTCAAGATAGAGAGAAGGACTACCCATTATGAGGAACTGCTTTCCTGTTGCAACTTCCCTGATGTCGCCAGAGGCTGTCATTGTCTCGTTGAGTTTATAGCCTGGAAGATAGCGCTTGTTTTCGTGTTCATTATTTATAGAAGAAACTACATCCTCTTCCATTGCCCAAAGCTGAACCCTATGACCACCGGCAGCAAGTGCGGTACCCAAAGCTGTCCCCCAGGCACCAGCACCAATAATTCCTACTTCGAAAGTTTCCATGTATAAAATCCCTTTTATGAAGTGTAATTCAATTTTTATCTTTTTATGATACAGCAGAGAGAATAAAAACTCAAGGAACGGCAACGCCTGACTAATCTAATTCACTGGCTATACAAAAAAATCAGCCCTATGCTTTCGTAGTTTCTATGTATTCTGCATTTATCAGCTTCCGTGCTGCAAACACGGCTTTTGTCCTTTCCACGGCTTTCTTTTGGTGATTATACCCCTTTCAAAGGCTTTCTGGATTTCTTTCAAAGGGTTTTTCATTCGGCGTTTTGTTTTGGAAAGCAAAAACGCTCCACTTCGTCAAAAACTCTTTTTAAGTTCTTAATTGAATCGCCAAAAATCACCGTATCATCCATGTAGCGCACATCGCCTTCAAAATCAATTTTATAAGAATCGATTACACCAAACAAAAATTTAAGGCATCAGGCGGCAGCGTGGGTTCCCTTTTCTTTGTGGCAGGCGTAAGTTTGGAAGATAAACCGCCTCTCAAAAACCAGCTCAAGGACATTCATAATTGCGTGATGCATTACCCGGTCGGGGGAAGGACACAACGCTTTCGTGCTTTAAGCCATGCAAGACGAAGATTCTCGTAATTAACAATCTGACTAAAAAGGGATGCTGTCCACTTCATTCTGGGACTCTTTATCTGTGGCATTTTGTGCTTCTGCGGATTTTTTTCGTTCAAGATTTTTTGATATTCACTGAACAGTTCTTCGGCAAAATCCTTAAGCATTATGTTATTTGAAGAAGAACTGTTCGCTGTTCATCTGTTGCAAGGCTTGCACGCCAGTCAATTTTTTGGCGCCCGTTTTTTCTCCAGGCGCACTTATAAAAAAAGACTGATACTGAGACATTTTTACATACACCTATACAAAATAAGAGATATGTATTACAATGATTTTTGGAAGTGCCTGATTCTATGGCGGCGGCTCCCGAACTCAACTGGTTTTGCCAGAATTTGATTTTAGGGAGGCTTTGCGGAATGACTTTATACGAAATTCTTTCGTTGGCTATTGATTTAGCCATTCTCATTCTGACAGCCCTTTCTTACTTAAAAGATAGAAAGAGTTAAAAAGTAAAGCCGCCCTTTCAGTTTTCGAAGCTAGGACGGCTTTATAGCAAAATAGTGGAGACGACCGACAGAATCGGGCACTCCCTTTCTTTTAATATACCACCAACCAGCTTTTTCGTCAAATCAATAAAAATTATTTGATTCTTACGGAAATCAGATTTTAATTAAACCTAAAAGAAGGGTAAAGAAATACATGGCGGCAATATTTTGAAGTTAAT
>JAHAZL010000065.1 GCA_018384055.1 Treponema sp. | reverse complement strand
ATCTAATGAAAACCCTAGAAAAAGACATGCAGAAATATCTGCTTCCCAAACGATTATCAATTTCTCAAAAAAGGACATTCAGGAAAGCAAATAAGTACTCTGCAAATCAAAAAAACAGTTTTTAATCCTTAAGTTGATGATGTTACGCAACGCCCCCTGGCGTGTACAGATAAGTTTTCTATAGAATTTCTTCAATCTTGTCCAAAATAAGACGGTCGGCAGGAAGCCAGTCTACGGACCGCAAGGTTTCCTTTGTCACCCATTTTGCCGCCTCGTGTTCCAGAAGTTTTAAATCACCTGAAACAATGGAGCACAAAATGCAGTGCATGGTCAGATGAAATGTCGGGTAATCGTAATCCACGACCCCAAGAATTTTTTCAGCCCTAACTTCCGTAGCAAGCTCTTCGCGGATTTCCCGTACTATGCACTGCTCAGGAGTTTCGCCGCTTTCCAGCTTGCCCCCGGGAATTTCCCACCAGCCCTTCCAGTCGCCGTAGCCGCGCTGAGTTGCAAAGATTTCTTTTATTCCGTTATTTTCACGCAAAATAATTGCGCCGCTTACTGTTATTTGTTTCACTTTGATTATACTACACCGCTTCCAGAAATTTAGCCATAATTGGTTTTTCAACTTTCCATTCAATGCTCATAGATTTTCACCGGTTTTAGTAAGCAGCATGGAAGCAAATCTTAGAGAAAATAAAATATATGATGAAGAAAAGAAAGTTGCAGCTTTATATGTTGAAACTGCAAAAGAAATGATAAGGAAGATTAAGGAACAGCTGGGTGATTAGTATATTATCCAATAATTCCCATTTCGTTTTTGTATTCCTGAACAACTGCTGAAGGACCATCCCACCAGAGTTTTGTTGAATCGTCATAAACCATTCGGCCTGTATTTGATTCCATAAATGAAATAAGGACTTCTTCAATATTTTTATTCTGTTCTTTTGCCAGCTGCTCTACTGCCATTTTTGCAACTAAGTCCATGGCAATTGCATTTTTGTTATCCATAAAAAATCCTCTGACTAAAACAAAGCCACTTTTTCACTTTTCAGAAACTGCAATTTTGAAAAAGCTTTTTCTGTTCTAAAGCAAAATTGATCCTGCAGTTTTTCTGGAAGAAGAAGGCTTATGCACATATTGTCTGCACTTTCGCTTCCCATTTCTCCGTAGAAATTGCTCATATATGCAAGAATAGTGGCGTTCGTATTGTCATTTGCAATTTTTCCAGAAATCACATCAAAATCTTTCATTCTGTTTATCATATCTAAAAAGACATCTGATTTTCTATGTGCAACAATACAGTGAAGCCATTCTTTATCTGCTGTTTCAAAACCAAAACTTTTTAATTCCTGAATATCATTTACCTTAAAGAATGAAACATATCCAAACTGTTCGTTTACAGAAATAAGACCTCTGGCTTTTGATTTTGCAGCAGTAATTTTTGCAAAACTCTTGGCTTGTTCTTTTGAAGTGGTAAGATAGAACCCCTGCCCAAAATCTTTGTATTTTGCACATTTCTGTAAATCGGGATTTTCAACAACACAATAACTGCCGTGATAAAGAATCATACCTTCTTCCAATTGTTTCATATGGCAGCTCCTTTTGAAATCAGATATTCCCGAATTTCTTCATAAACAGCATTATCTCCTTCAACATGGAATATTCCCCAGCAATCACGGATAAACTGGAGAACCTTGAATTTATCAAACATCTCTGCTGTTTGCTTTAAAGTAATTCCAAGTTTTTCAGAGACCATTCGTATGAGTCTAATCTGCATAAATAAAATCTGCTGCTCTTCGTCCATTGCTTCTATTATAGCATAGTTTACTTTTATTAATAAGTGTAATGGATTGCTTAATAAATTAAGTAAAACCTGGAATTCTCACTCGAGTATTAAAAATATTACAGGATATGGCGCAAAGCCCGACGTCAGCTTGCTGCCGCAACACCCGTAAGTTGGTTCAAACTGCGCTTTTGAATATAGAAATCCCACTGATTTTTAACTATAATATTTCCCTATGGATAACGAAAAAATTAAGGAAATGCTTCTTGATATTGAGCCGTCGGAACTGGATTTTACCGTAGTCATGACGGGAAAGGACAGCAAGAGGGTCAACGGACTTTATAAGCCTGACACAAGGGAAATCCTTCTGCACAATAAAAACTTTAAGACAGACAATGAATTGATCTATACTGCAATTCACGAATATACTCACCACCTGAACAACGAACAGGACATCATTGCCAATGGCGGCAAGGAACCTCCTCACTGTTCAAAGAGCCACACCAATGCTTTCTGGGCAAAATTCCATGCATTGCTTGAGGTTGCGGAACAGAAGGGATACTACAAGCTGGACATGGCCCTCTCTCCTGAACTTGAAGCCCTTACAAAGGAAATCAAGGAAAAATACATCGGTCCAAACGGACAGATCATGATTGAACTTGGGCGCACTTTGATCAAGGCACAGGCCCTTTGCGAACAGGCCAACATCCGCTACGAAGACTACATTGACCGTGTCCTTCAGATTCCGCGCACTACGGTTAAGACTGCAAAGAAAGTCGGCATGCTTCCGGACGAGGATGCAGAGCTTGGCTACGACAACATGAAGATTGTTGCCGGAATAAAAAAGGCCGATGAAAAGGCAAAGGCAGTAGAGGCCATCAAGAGCGGCAAAAGTCCGGACAGTGTCATTGCCATGATGAAGAAGAAAGCCAAGGAAATCGATCCCAAGGAAAAACTTGAAAAAGAACGCGCACGCCTTACAAGAACCATCAGTGAACTTACACAGCGTCTTGAATATGTGGAGGAAAGTCTTGCAAGCCTATAAGAAAATTTTTGTTGGCGGTGTTGCATTTGCTGCTTCATGCCTTTATGCCCAGTCGTCTTTCGGTGGATTCGGTTCGGTTACGGCGCCTTCCATGCCTACTGTAAGTTCGCCTACAATCGGAAGCGGTTTCTATGTTCCGACTTTCCAGAATCAGGGACTCAATGTAGGCAAGAAAAAGGATTCCAAGTCTGAAAGCAATGACGGCTCGGAACAGGCAGAAGAAAAGAAGAGCGAGGTTGCAAAGAAGCTTCCTTCGACCCTTACGGCAAGCGAGATTTCTGCCTTGAGCAGCATGGGCCTTTTGGGAAACATCACCGGCTCTGCTTTGCCTGGCAGCATATATACAACCCAGACTACTTCGGAAACAAAGGAAATCCTGGAGAAGGTCCTTACAGAAATTGAAGAGATCAAGAAGAACACTAAGGAACTTCCTGCGGCAAAGCCTGTCACCATCGTTGCTTCGGCACCGGTTGTTTCAAGCAATACCCTTTCTTCCGCTGCGGAAAAGGCTTCTTCAAGAATCTTAAGGTTCAGCGTGAACAACTACGACATCCTTAAGACCTGCGGCAAGATTTACATTTCAGACATTCAGCACGACGGTTCTTTCCTTGTTACTGGCGACAGACGCTACATGAGCGACGGCAAGAACAGGACTGAGACCTTCCACATGCTCTTTAAGAATTCTTCAGGGGAACACAGTGCAGTTAATTACAATGCCGCTACAAGCGTTACCCAGGATTATCTTAACGAGTATTCTTTCCTTTATCAGCTTTCAAAGCGTCCTCAGCTTTCGGCAGTCCGCACTGGAAATCTTGTTACCATGCGAACCAATGACCAGGACTGGAAGATGGAACTTTTAATCGACCTTGGTGAAAAAAGGAACTAGAATGAACGCAAAACTTTCCGAAGGGCTTAAAAAACTTTCCCTTGATTTTTCAGTCGGGCAGATTGCACAGCTTGAGGCTTACTGCAGTTGCGTTATGGAATTCAACAAGACCTACAATTTGATGAAGGCAGACGATGAGGACGAACTTTATGTTAACCATGTCCTTGATTCCCTTGCTGCTGCCCCATATCTTTCCGGCCTCATTAAAGACGGAACTGCAGTTGGTGATATTGGTAGCGGTGGCGGTTGCCCTGGAATTCCTCTTGCCGTTGCTTTTCCAAACGCAGGCTTTACCCTTGTTGAACGCATGGAAAAACGCTGTGCCTTCCTTGAAAGTGCCATCAAGGCAATGAACCTTAAGAACGTGCGCGTCCTTTGCAAGCAGGTTGATCTTGTTGAGCCAGAACTTTTTGAAGTCGAAGTTTTCCGCGCCTTCCATCCTTTTGACAAGAAAATTACCAAATGGCTTTTGAAGATGCTTAAGAAAGGCGGTCATCTTGCAGCCTACAAGGCCCGTGAAGAAAAGATTCTTGCGGAAATGGAAGAGGTTAAATTCCTTGTTCCGTATTACGAGAAGATAAAGCTTTCGGTTCCTTTCCTTGAAGACCACGAGCGCAATCTTGTGGTGGTAAAGAAATAAAAATATTTAAGATTTCAGGAAGTTCCAATTTTTTTGTTGTAAATCATGAGGAATTAAATGCCTGAAGTTGTTTTGGGTTCAACAGGAATATGGATTGCCACGCCGTTCCGGCTCGCAATGACGATAATTACACTGGAAATTTTATACTTATCTAAATGTTTTTCAGTGCAATGCTAAATTGTGATTTGCTTCAGGATCTTTGTAAGTTCGTTCTTTTCAATCAGGTCGATTGGACGGCCTTCAATGTACTTTCGCGCTTCTTCCGTAAAGGTTCCGGCGCTGATACAGAATCCGCGAGCAGCCTTTACATCGCTCATGTGTCCGTGGAATTCACGCACATAGATTTCGCCTGTTGCTCCTGTAGTTCTGAAGAAGCGGAACAGTGCAACATCTTCCCATTTTGAAGAATAGATTTCTGAAAGAATATCTGTATAGAGGACATCAACATCAATGCTCTGAATCTTGACTGTAGAATTCTTGTACTTTGTCATGATGAACTTGCGGCACAATGTAACAAAGTCGCTGGAGTTTGCGGAAACGTAAATCTGAAGGTTGGAGTTCTGGTTCAATTCCTGATAGCGGCTGATGAGGGTATTAACATCCTTGTAGTTTGCATTCTTTGCACGGATGGACTTGCACATCATAAGGCCTTTCTGAATCATGTTTTTTTCAAAGTAGCAGCGGGCAAGGTTGTATTCAAGTTCAATCTTGATTTCAGGAGGAGTAGATTCGTGCTTGAGGCCGATTTCAAAATCCTGAATTGCGGAATTTGAATCGGAAATTTTTGCATGGTACTGACCTGCCTGAAGACATGAACGAGGACCGTAAACCGGGTCTGCCCTAAGGTGCATGAAAACCTTGATGGCTTTTTCCGGATGACCTTCGTTGGACATGGCATCTGCCATATTAAAAAGAGCTTCCTTGTTTCCAGGATCTTCATCCAAAGCTTTCTTGAAGCAAGGGAGGCTGTCACGGTATTTTCTTGCCTTGTAATAGCAAAGTCCAAGCTGCATGTAGATTTCAGAAGCTTCCGGTTTTGCAAGGAGAGCTTTCTTGAAAAGAGGAATTGCCTTGTCATACTGCTCAAGCTTTGACATTGTCTGTCCAAGGTAATAGTTTGGTTCAAAGGCAATGCTGTTCATTTTTGTTGCGTTGATGAGGCTTTGAGTTGCTTCCGGAAGCTTGTCAAGTTTAAGGGCAGTGATTCCCTGGCGTAGGAATGAATTGTAAAGGTCGATTGTTCCGTCTTTGTTTGCAAGGGCAAGTTTTACAAGGTCGCTGTAAACAGTAAATGCCTTGTCCCACAACTGACTTTCAAAATAAACTTCACCGAGGGGGATAAGTCCGAGAGGATCGTGAGGATTTTTTGCAAGCCTTTTATTTGCTTCTTTAATGATCTGTGCCTTGTTCTTTGTGCCGCTGCCTTTCTTGGGCTCTTTCTTTCCCATAAAAAGGGTGAGGACAGCACAAAGAGCAATCATGATAACTGCTGCGATTAGAAATGACATGACTTATACCTTTAATAAAAAACTTTCCTTTTCTATTATCGGCAGATATCGGCAGAAATTTAGTTTTTCTTCAATTCTTCAACAAATTCAGCGATTTTATCAAGGGCAACCTTGATTTTGTCGATGGCCGTTGCGTAACAGCAGCGGATGTGTCCTTCGCCACCAAGGCCGAATACGCTTCCCGGAACTACGGCAACATTGTACTTCTGGAAAAGCTGGGTTGCGAATTCTTCTGAAGTAAGCCCTGTTGAAGAAATGTCAGGGAACATGTAGAAGGCCCCTGTTGGTTCCGGAACGGGAAGTCCCATATCGCAGAAAGCCTTGTACATAAGGTTGCGGCGCTGCTGGTAGCTTACGCGCATCTTTTCAACTTCGTCCCAGCTGTTGCGCAGACCCTCTGCAGCTGCATACTGGCTGAAAATTGGAGCACAGATTGTGTTGTATCCGTGGAGCTTTACAACCTGCTTGAGCAGATCCGATGGAGCGGCAATGTAACCGATTCTCCATCCTGTCATGGCAAAAGACTTAGAGAATCCGTTGAGGATGATTGTATAGTCTTTCATTTCAGGGAAAGAACCGATGGAAACATGTTCGCTGTTGTCGTATGCAAGTTCACAGTAGATTTCATCGCTGATAACCCAAATCTGATGCTTCTTTACAACTTCTGCAATCTTTCCAAGTTCATCGCGGGGAATCATTGTTCCCGTCGGATTATTTGGGGAACAGATCATGACTGCTTTTGTTTTTGGAGTAATGAGTTCTTCAATCTGTTTTGCAGTAGGGTAGTAGCCGTTAACGCTTGTGTCGAGCGGAATAGCCTTTACCTGGCAGAGTTCTGCAAGAGGAGCATAGTTAACGTAGCAAGGCTGTGCAATGATGATTTCGTCGCCTGGGTTTAGGATTGCACGGAGAACCGCATCAACACCTTCGGAAGCACCTACAGTAATGAGGATTTCATCCTTAGGATTGTAGTGAAGGTCATAGCGGCTCATGTATTTAGAAATTTCTTCGCGGAGTTCGATGAGGCCCCAGTTTGAAGTATAGCTTGTGTGTCCTTTTTCAAGATGGTAGAAAGCTTCTTCACGGATGCACCACGGTGTCGGGAAGTCCGGTTCACCAACGGAAAGGGAAATTACATCATCGTGTCCGATGAGCATTTCAAAAAATTTACGGATGCCACTTGGTGGAGTTTTTTCCATAAGTGAGCTGAATTTATCTGGTCTTGTATTCATTGTTTGTATAATCCTTTAAGTAAAAACGTATTTTATAAAGCTATGATCCAAGTCGCAGTTTTTGCGACTTGGATAGACGAATTTCAAAAGTTTACTTTTGGAATTCGTCCTTTAACTTGAGAATGCTTCTCTGTTGTCGCGATCATCGTCTACATAAACGATGTCGTTTTCCTTGTAAATCTGCATCAGAAAGTGTGTCCTTGTTGCGCGCACTCCCTGAAGGGTTGCAAGTTTTCTTGCAACAAAGTTAAAAATGTCCTGGTTGTTGTCGCCTTCAACAACTACCTTAAGGTCATAGTTGTCTGCACTCATAAGGTAAAGGGATTTAACCTGTGGGAATCTGTAGATTCTGTCTGCAATTCCGTCAAAGCCGTGTTCCCTTTCAGGCTGAACTGAAAGTTCGATTTCGGCGCGAACTTTCTGCTTCGCGGATGTGTTCTTGGCTGGGTTAATTATGGTCGCGTACTTCATGATGATGCCGTCTTTTTCGAGCTTGCTCATGATTGCTTTTACTTCTTCCACAGACTTTTTTGTCATTGCGGAAATGTCTTCAACGCTGATTCTTGCGTTGTCGCGAAGGAGATTCAAGATTTCTTCTGAACTGTCCATAATTATACCTCTATATATAGTGTCCTAAAAATTCACGACAGGAGGTCGTGTCATAGGGAAAGCAATCTAATGTTGAGAGTATTGATGGTTTTTGCAAAGCAAAAACGGACGCGGACTGCGGACGAGTCAATACTCTTAGGAATGAAAGTGCATGGAGGCACTTTCATTCCTAAATTACACCCTTTGTGCTTGGTATTTCACCGCCACGCCTTGGGTCGATTTCCGTTGCGCTTCTGATGGCACGGGCCGCAGCCTTGAAAAGTCCTTCCATCTTGTGGTGGTCGCTTCTTCCGCGGATTGTATCAAGGTGAATGTTGCACTTTGCACCGTTGGCAAATCCCTGCCAGAAGTCTTCAAAGCAGTCTGTCTGGAAGCTGCTTTCCTTGCCTTCGTTTATTGAAACGAGAGGAATGTTTGTAAGCTGTGCGTTGCATACGCAGAATGAGCGTCCGCCAAAATCAACGGCAGCCTGAAGGAGACTTTCATCCATAGGGTAGATGAAGCATCCTGTGCGGTTGATTCCGGCGCAGTCGCCAAGGGCCTTTGAAAAAAGCTGTCCCAAAGCAATGCCAGTATCCTCGATAAGGTGATGTTGGTCTACTTCAAGGTCTCCCTTGATTTCTCCGTCCAGGTCAAACATTCCGTGCTTGCAGAAAGAGTTCAGCATGTGGTGGAAGAATCCGATCGGGTTCTTTACGGTACATTTACCGCTGCCGTCCAAGTTCAATTTAAGCTTGATCTGAGTTTCCTTAGTGTTGCGTTCGATTTCTGCAATGCGTGCCATATTTTTCCTCTATTGTGACAGAATTTAACAGATTTTCGGTATAAATGAAAGGGATTTAAAGAGTAATGTTACAGAAGGAAATTTAAATGTAGTTTGAAACTTCCTGCATTGTTCCCATTCCCACAAATCTACAACAGTA
>JAHAZL010000064.1 GCA_018384055.1 Treponema sp. | reverse complement strand
CGTCATTGTACAGATATATACCAGCACCGTCACCAGACGTATTTGATGATATTATACAATTTTGCATTTTACATTCTCCTAACACCATTAAGGCTCCGCCCGCATGACCTCCTCTGATTTCTTCAATTGTAGTATAAGAAATCTCTGCCTTACCACCTTCCTGTATGCAGACGGCACCACCCCATGAGCCGTTAGAAAGTAATCTAGAGTTCTTTATGAAACAATTTTTAATTATAACCTTTCCACCATCTTCAACTTCAATTATCCCAGCAAAACCAGTATTTGGAGAATCTTCCCATCTGTTAATATCTACTGAAAGTTTTTCAAATGTACAATTTTCAATTGTAACAACTGCACCAGATTTTACTAAAATTCCAGTTCCATGATATTTTCCATAATAAGCTGGCTTATAATCAGAACCATCATGATCTGAAGTAAAATCAATATTTGAAATTTTTACATCACTGTCTCCAGATATAGTAAATGCACGTCCTTGAACTGATTTTAAATCTATTTTTCCGCGTCTGTCTTTATCTCCACCATCAATAGATACATTTAAACTTTTGATATTAAATAGAGTTTTATCAGATATATTGCTGGACGAAGCTTCAAATGTAGAACTGTACATTGTATATTTACTATCATTTATATGTTTCTCCAATTGTTCTTTTAAGGACTTTATATCTCCTACCATCTGAATGCCAGGTCTGACTGCAGAAGAATAGAGGGCAGCTTCTGTTTTTATGTCATTCCAGCCGATGACGAAACCGTCATCACTTGTAAAGATTGTTTCCGGATTTGCTTTAAGATTTGTTGAATATCCCGATGTAAATGTAAGAGATTTTCCATAACCAGGAGGGGTAGTTCCAACATAACTAATGTGAATATCACTTCCTGTAAGAGGGGAATCAATTTGGATGGTTTTGCTGTTTGAATCATCATTATATGTAAAGTTTCTCTGAACACCGTCAGATGTTTTGTTATTCTTGATGATGACTTTACCACCAAGGGTTGTAGTTTTTTGCGCCATGGTAAGAATAGCACCAATATCACTATCTCCATTGATAATTGTATTATCTGAAACGGCAGAATCAATCAATTTCATATTACCGTTATTATAAACAATACATTTTGCTTTGTTGCCAGTAATTGAACAATTTTTAATAGTCAAACTGCTGCCGTATATGAGATTATTTTCGCCATAACATTTTTTTACAGTACAGTTGTTCATTTCAGCGGGACCGCTATTTCCTACAATGCAGGCAGAACTTTGTACAGCAGAATTCTGGATTGTAACATTATTCATGATAAGACTATTATCAGCATCACTATAGATTAATGATGATGTGGAAGGGGCAGTTTCTGTACATCCATTTTCCAAAGTAATATTATTCAATGTAAGTTTTGCACCAGCTGCCTTCAGTTGTGCATCAATCAATATTTTATCTGCAACTCCACCCAGAGAAATTTTCGCGTTACCAATGCCGTAAGGCTCTACGGTAATATTTTTTACATTAACGGATGAAAGTGTTTTGTCAGAAAACTCAATTGTATCTGAGACTTGAATGTTGCTCATCAATCTGATGTAAACCTGAGTATTGACGTCTATATCTTCGTTATTGTTAATTTCTCTTATTGCCTTCTGGATTGTGGCAAAAGGCTTCTGCTTGCTTCCCAAACCTTCTGTGTCATTACCATTTGCCCGGACATAATAAATGGCAGGGCGTCTTACTCTGATACCAGAAACACTAGCGGGGTCACTTGAAACGAAGTTGTTTTTAGAAGCGTAGGCCTCAATGTTGTAGTTGCCAGGCTTAAGCTTAAGGACCGATGTTCCGTACTGGCTGTCTTTTGTTATGTCAAGGCTGTCCGAAGCATTTTCTACGACTGAATTTATATATACGAAACCTGCAGATGAATCATCTGTAGTCTGTCCGTTATGTGTAATCTTAAAAGAATAGTAACCGCTGTCTTCTTCTGCGGTAAAAACCGTTCCATTCTCAAGAACCGGCGGACTAAGTTCTTTTGCTTTGTTTGAAATTATAGTGCTGGAAGAAAGTCCGCTGTCATCAACAATAGAAAATGTAAAACGTACTTCCTGATTACTTGGGCGAATTCCAGTTTTGTAATACAGCGGTTTGTATTTTACGCCAGACAATTCTACCGGTATGATGGTTTCGTCAAAAGAAATTTTAAATCCAGCCTGAACAATTGGAACCAATGAAGGTTTTGTTTTGTCAAAGGATACTTCCTTTTCACTTAATGAGGAATCCCTGTATAAAGCTTCAGCTGTTGCAGGATCAAAATAGAATGGCCTGCCGTTCACAAAGATTGTCTTTGTATCTTTATTATGTACGGAACCATTTTCAAAACATGGCATGAAGAAGCAGACTACATACTGGCTGTCGGGATCACTTGGATCCTTATCCATCTGGAAAGTAGCACGCTCAATGCTCGGCGGAACGGAGTCTGCCCTCAATTCTATATGGAAAGAGTCAAATGGCCTTCTTGTTTCTTTTTCAACCAGAGTGATGTTTCCGGAAATATTTTTTTTGATGATTGAATCTACTGTAAAACTTCCGATATCAACAGCCTCAAGAAAGTCTTTCTTAAATGTAAGGGTCGCTCTTGCCTTGTCCCTTGGATTCTGTACGATCGTGAAAGGAACAGAAGACGCAGGAAGTACACTTGAAAGACCTTTGAGGTCATAGGAATATCCGAAACTAATGTCGTACATCTGTGGATTTCTTAAGTACAGATCTATTGATTTATCAGAATCTGATCCATAGCACATCATTCCGGAAGCATCGATTTCATACGGATCGTTCATCTGCTTTATTTCAATGGCGGCGGTGTCGGTGTAGCGTTCGAAAAATTCCTTCACCGGTGTATTAAAATTTGCGCATGAAAAAATTGAAAATGATGCGGCATATAAAAATGATAAAAATATTCCCTTGCTGATTGTTCTTCTCACTTTTTTTCTCTCTGAATTTTTTATGTCGCTTCCCATATGTTATTCAACTGCCGATTATTGACATGATGATAGGTTGCTGTAAATCAACTGAAAACATACTTTTAACTCCCCAATTATAATGAATTTTAAAACAAAAATCCAAACCAGAATTCCTACAGTGTTCCCCCTAGAACTGCCATCCTATGCTAACTGTCGGCACAACCATTCCAAATTTCATGTTCTTAGCAAAGGCATTTATGAAAGTCACGTCTACCTCAGCATAAAGTCTGCTGGTTATGAAATACTGGAGCGCCAGTCCTGCATCAACAGCAATATTAAGGCTATTGAGTGGCTCGGATTTTATGTCATGTAAAAAAGAAAAAACATAATTGTTGAAGTAAACAATTCCACCACCGACATGAGCTTCAAGCGTCATTATATGTTTGCGCTGAGTTTCCGACATACGAAAATAAATCGGTTTCTGATAAACAAGATTAGTAAATCCGCTTATGAGACTTCCGTCAATCTTGTAGTTTCCAAAATCTGCATTCATCATGGTATAGCTACCCATAGCGCCAAGTCCAAGGAAACCCCATCTCCTTTTTACAGGGACAAAGGTAATTTTAGGAGTTGCACTCAAAGGCCATATTTTAGAGTCCATGTATACCGGAATGGTATCATCATATAGCATATAAGGAACCGAATATCCCAAAGAAAGGTTAAGGTCCATCATCTTCTTGTACTTGATTATAAGTTCAGAAGAAGAATCCAGTTTGCTTTCAAGACCAGAGGCATCTTTTGCAACAAAATAATAGGTACCTGTATCCATCTGTTCATCTGTCAGCTTAATCTTCAGTTTCTTACCGTCAGGATTTTCAAGAATAATCGGAAATATCTTGTTCTTCAGGGCTTTCCTTCTCAACCAGTAAGTGGTATAGGAAAGTTCATCTCCTTTTTCAGGCATAGGAAAAAGATTTTTTCCGGAGATGTTAAATATACCGTCATTGTATTCTTCTATATAAATCGTATTTGAATAATTTACATTGGAAGAGACATCCTTAATTTCAGGCTGAAAGGCCTTATAGATTATTAGTTCATTCCATTCTGCATCTTCAAGGGCAAAGCCAAGAAGGTCATAGGAAATGATCCTATACCTGTATTTGCCTGAAGAAAGCTGTGGCTGGATCTTTACGCTTGTAGAGTTGTCTTCAGTTTTCAAAGAAAGCATGGGCTCATAGACATTTTTCTTTGCATTGTATTTTTCAATCTCAATGTCATAGTGAAGAACATAAGCCGAACCTTCGTCTTCCCATTCAAGAGTCTGCCATTGAACCTCTTCTCCAACAGTCATTTCCTGTTCTTCTTCAGCCTGTGCAAAAACAATAATGTTCAGGCAAATCATGACAAGGAAAAATGAAGTTATTTTCTTTATGTTTTCAGCAGGCAGCTTAAAACTATTTTCCATACGGGTTCTTTGCCCCCTTAGAATTTACTTTTTTCAATAAAGGTATATCAGTAACAAACATTTCTGAAGCAGGAATACCAGGCTGAAGTTCTGTATCCAGTTTGCCGTCTTTATCCGCATCAACTCTTCTTACAGCTTCTACAGTCCAATTGAATTTTCCGCTGTAAAGTTCTTTCCTAAGTTTTTCGGTTTCCCTCTTCTGGATGAGTTCAAGCCAGTTTATTTCACAGCTTGTTTTTCCCGAAATGATTTCCTTGAATATGGTTTTACCCTTGCCCGTCTTTACTTCAACATGGTAATCAGTTGCATTCTTAACCGGACTCCAGTTCAAAGTAATCGTTCTTGGGTTGGTCTTCTTACGGAGGTAATCTCCATTTAATACTGCAGGAACCGCACTCAAGCCGGAAGCCTTAGGCAAAGGTTCTACAGGAGTAATTGAAAATTCACCGATGTATTTCCTGTCAGTATTAGAAATATCAATTCCATCATTAGTCTTTGCGTGAACTACAATTTCATAGTCCCCACCATTTCTTAAATCGGGATTTGCAATCAATACTGTTGCAGGTGCAACTTTTGTTCCTGCGGCAAATTCTTCATCTGTCGGAATCTTAACTACAGGAATAAAACCGTCTTTAGTTCTTTGGGAAACAACCACCTGAGCTTCTGCAACTGCGTCAACAGACGACCAGGTAATCTTTATTTTGTTCAATGCAGCGTCTATTCCTTCAAACCTTGCATTCTTTTTTGGAATAACAATTTCTATCGGCCTAAGCTTTACAAGATGAAATTTTGTTTCATACAGGTCACCGTTACGGCGGCTCATTACTCCAGGAATTGCATTTGCCTTGGCCTGGATTTCAATCTTGTAATCCGTTCTGTCCCTGAATTCCGCTGGATGGAACATATCAAGATCAAAGGTCGTGTCATACACTGTATCTTCATAAACTATTTCATTATCTGTATTTCTATAAATTATGATTTTATAGTAATCGGCACCTTCAACTTCCTTCCATTTGAATCTATAAGGAACAGTATCTCTTGCAACTGCTTTTCCAACAGGAGCAATTATTGAAGAAGCCTCAAGGTTAGAAAGGACATGAAGCTTTTTTGCAGAAGATATCATTTCAAAGTCATCTACGGAAGACTTTGAGTAAAGGCGCCACCAGTAGGTTCCCCTAGGAAGATGAATTCCGCTCAAAGAGAAACCTGTTACAGGAACATTGATTACAAGATTCCTAAACTTCTGGTCGGAGGCAATCTGAACGGAAGTTTTATAGAAGTCAGGAAGATTTTTCTTCCATGTAAAATTCATGTCCATCATGAGGTTTTCTGCAATTCCATATCCGTCGACAGGTTCTACAGTGTGCTGCTCCGGTTTCCCTTCCATTGCATAGAACAAAACTGGTTCACAGGTATTGGAAACATTGCCTTCCTGATCAACCTGAGAAATTCGCCAGAACCATCTTCCGGCGGAAAATTCATTCAGGCCTGAAAGAGAAACATGGTTGATTGAAATATCAAAGTTTTTTTCAACCTTTGAAAAATCTGCCTCACGGGAAAATTCAAGTTTATAGGAAATGGCTTCAGGTTCAGACTTCCAGCTGAAAGTTGTTTTCTTTGCATCCTTCTCTATGTTCACGATGGAATTGTATGCAGGAACAAGGGGAACAGGCGGATTAAGGGTTCCCGATTTAACGACAGAGAAAGAATGAACTTCAGAAGGTGCAGCAAAGCCTTCCCTGTTTGTTGAAAAATAAGGTACAACCTGCCAGTAATACTTTCCCTGCTTCAATGTGGAAATGACTGCAGAAGTTGAACCACCGCGCTGATCGATGATTGGATTTTTGAGTTCTTCATTGTCTGCAACTACAAGGCGATAATTGTCCGCACGGTTTGTTTCAGTCCAAATGAAACGGATTGCAGGTTTGCGGCTTCTGTAATTTATTTCATAATTTTGAACAGGGCTAAGCAAATCCGGAGGAAGGGACTGAATGACCTGAATGCGGCTGGCAACCATGGCAGACAGAGGATTTTCTGCTGTTGTATTCCTAATGCGCCAGTACCATACGCCCGCCCCCATCGCCATAGTGCAGTGATCAATTCCGTTTATGATTTCTGAGTTTGCAATCTTAGAAAACTTTTTATCAGAAGAAACCTCAAGGACAAGATTTGAGTTTTCAGGCATGTCCAGGGCTTTCCATTCAAAGTCAACATTGCAGTCTTCTTTTCCATGGTTAAGGATTTTTTTGTTTGGAGCTGGAGAAATCATTGTAAAGCGAGGCTGCTGAAAATCCTTTTGGCCAACACCAAGGCTTTCACCCTGAGAAAGGTTTTTTACAATTCCTTCAGCATTTGATATTGAGGCATTACCTGACACAACCTGAACAAAACCGCCCCTGCTTAAATCTACACTGGCTGCGGCTCCACTTTCCATGGCAACGCTGATGCTTCCACCGTCAGATTTAAGGAAGACACCGTCAGTTGTTTCGCCGTCACCGCTTTCAACATAAACGGAACCGTCATAGATTTCTGCA
>JAHAZL010000063.1 GCA_018384055.1 Treponema sp. | reverse complement strand
ACATTATATATCGATTTTCTGTTTCAAAAATCAAATTGTATAGTCCAAACAAAATTTACCAAAAGTTGTTTATCAGACTAAACAATTCTTACTTAAAACAGCCTGTTTGCCGCCTCCGCAGCAGGTTTTAAGGCTTTTCCATATCTAGAATAAGGGCTACTGAACTGATTTTTTAAAGATGTGATAATTTGAATCCATAATGGCCTCCAAGTTTTTCGCTAAGCACTTAATATTCGCTTAACATTTTCAAAACCTATAGATTTGATAGATTCGTAAATGCTTGTAATATAAGGATTTAGCACCTGTCCCGAAGTGCAAAAAACCATCTGGTCCCAAGATTTGAACCAAGAACCAAGGGATCATGAGTCCCCTGCTCTAACCGCTGAGCTAATGGTCCGTGTGATAACAAAAATAGGATTAAAAATCATATAGGATATTAGATTTTAAAAGATATTCATATTAATCATTTAAAATTATAAAACTGCAGGAAACTAGATCGATAAATCTCCTGCAGTACAATCAATTTAGCGTTGTTTTATCAAACGCTTCTCACATCTTCCATCTGGCAACCGCAGTCAACAAGAAGGTTCTTTGTCTCTGTTTCTGTTATTCCTGAAATCTTGATTGTAATCTTCCTTCTCTTTTCATCAGGAACATCAGATGTTACAAGGGAAACGATGTTTCCATTCTTTGCAGCAACGGCTTCTGCAATCTTTGCAAGGATTCCAGGCTTTTCATCAACGATTACAACAGCGCGGATGCCGGGATTTTTTGTACTGAACATTTCAATGAAGCATTCAAAAAGATCAGTCTGTGTAATCATGCCGATGAGGATGTCGCCGTCAACTACAGGAAGACATGTGATTCCGTAGTCTTTCATCAGTCGGGCCGCTTCTTCTACAGTCTGTTCAACATTTGTTGTCTTTACATTCTTAACCATTGCTTTTTCTACAGACATCTTGCTCAAAAGGTATCCAAGTTCATACATGTCCAGCGTTGTAGCATTGCTTGGGCTTACCTTTATCAAATCTGCATTTGTCAAAAGGCCAACAAGAACTCCATTTTTATCAACAACCGCAAGTTTTGTCTCCTTGTTTTTTTTCATGATTTCTTTTGCATCAAGAACACTAGCTTCAGGACCAATAACGAGAGGATGATCATTCATAACATCTTTAACCAACATAGCTGCACCTCCTAAAAAGTAAAAGCACCATTCAGAACAAGGGTCATGCTGAACTGGTTTCAGCATCTACAACGAATACCTAAACGAGATTCCGAATCAAGTTCGGAATGACTGGCATTCATTTCTTGTTTGAACCGGTGCTTTAAATTATAACACTGAATTTATTATTCAACAAATTTTTTGAATTTTATGCTGAACTTCATCAGCCACCCAAGTATGCCTTTCTGACAGCATCGTCGTTTGCAAGTTCAGAAGCAATTCCTTCCTTTGCAATTGAACCTGTTTCAAGGATGTATGCCCTGTTTGCAATTGAAAGGGCCTTGAATGCATTCTGCTCAACAAGAAGAATTGTTGTTCCGCCTGAACTGATTTTATGTACGATGTTGAAGATTTCATCAACGAGAATTGGAGCAAGACCCATTGAAGGCTCATCCAGCAAAAGAAGGCGAGGCTTTGACATCAATGCACGGGCCATGGCAAGCATCTGCTGTTCACCGCCGGAAAGTGTCCCCGCCATCTGTGCAAGTCGTTCCTTAAGGCGTGGAAAAAGTTCATAGCACCATTCCATATCCTTCTTGATTTCCTCCTTGTCCTTTCTAAGGTAGGCTCCCATTTCAATGTTTTCCTTAACGCTCATGTTTGCAAAAACACGGCGTCCTTCCGGAACCTGAATAAGTCCGCGGTTTACGATTTTGTCTGCGCTTACATTTGTAATGTCTTCGCCTTCAAAAAGAATTGAACCGCTTTCCTTTCTAATAAGATTGCTGATGCTGTGAAGAGTTGTTGTTTTTCCCGCACCGTTGCTTCCGATTAAAGTGATTACTTCACCCTGTTCAACTTTAAAAGAAATTCCCTTTAAGGCTTTGATTGCACCGTAAGATACTACAAGATCCTTTACTTCAAGCATGCTCATTTTTTACCTCCAGTGTAACCGGAACCAAGGTAAGCCTTGATTACTTCTTCGTTGGCCTGAATTTCTGCAGGCAATCCTTCTGCAATAACACGACCGTAGTTAAGAACAAGGAGTCTTTCGCAGATTCCCATGACAAGCTTCATATCGTGTTCAATAAGAAGAACTGTTAGGTTGAACTTTTCACGGATAAAAGAAATCATTTCCATAAGTTCATGAGTTTCCTGTTCGTTCATGCCGGCTGCAGGTTCGTCAAGCAAAAGAAGCTTTGGATTAGAAGCAAGGGCTCGGCAGATTTCAAGTTTTCTCTGTTCACCGTAGGGAAGGTTCTTTGCAAGTTCATTCATCTTGCCTTCCATGTGGAACAATTCAAGAAGAATCTTTGATCGTTCCTGCATTACTTCTTCATCCTTGCGGAATTTTTTTGTCCTGAAAAGAACATCAATTGGATTTACCTTTCTGGTCTGATGAAGGGCAATCTTGATGTTTTCTGCAACAGTAAGGTTTCCAAAAAGACGGATGTTCTGAAAAGTACGGGCAATACCAATACCGTTAAGTTGAGCCGGAGATTTTCCGCTTGTCACCTGTAGGTTTCCCTTGCTGTCAACAAAAGTGATTGTTCCTTCAGTTGGCTTGTAAACGCCGCTGAGCATATTGAATACGGTTGTTTTTCCTGCGCCGTTAGGTCCAATAAGGCCAATAAGTTCACCCTGATAAAGTTCAAGGTTAAAGTCACTTACTGCACGGAGACCACCGAACACGATTGAAATGTCTTTTGCACGAAGAAGCAGTTCCTTGTTTTCACTCATTATTCTGCCCCCTTGTTTTTATTCTTGTTGATAAGTCCTCTAATCCAGCCAAAGAGTCCGCTGTATGTTTTTATAAAGCTAAGTTCCTTTGTTCCCAAAAGTCCCTGAGGCCTAAAGAGCATTACAAAAATAAGGATTAGCGGATAAATCAAAAGTCTGTAGTCACGGAGGAACCTCAAGGCTTCCTGAAGAATTGTAAGAACGAATGCCGCAACAATACCACCAGTAATTGAACCCATACCGCCGAGAACAACATAAATCAAATGGTTGATGCTGTTGTTGAAAGAAGCAAGGTCAGGCTTAATGAATCCAATGAATGGAGCATAGAGTGCCCCACCGATACCGCCGATGAAAGATGCAATTACAAAGCCAGTCATCTTATAGCGGAAAACTCCAACGCCACTGCTGTTTGCTGCAACTTCATCTTCACGGACAGCAAGGATTGCACGACCGTAAGTTGA
This sequence comes from Treponema sp., assembly GCA_018384055.1. Taxonomy (GTDB): domain Bacteria; phylum Spirochaetota; class Spirochaetia; order Treponematales; family Treponemataceae; genus Treponema_D. The sequence continues at coordinate 5,627 of JAHAZL010000063.1, read as the reverse complement.
ACGAAGGAAATTCTGCAAAAGCACAATGATTACTATTAAAGTTCCAACAATTGCCGTGTAAGAAATGATTGGACCGTGATCAAGGGAAGTTGTAAAGATTGTGCTGAATTGCATTCCGTTCGGTCCACCAGTAATGCTCTTTAAGTTAACAAGGAAGATTCTGATGATTTCACCGAATGCCAAAGTAACGATTGCAAGATAGTCACCTTCAAGCTTGAGCGTAGGGAATCCAATAAGGAAACCAAAGATAGCTGCAATTAATCCGCCGAGGATAATGCTTACAGGAAGCGGAACATGACAATTTGTTGTAAGGAGAATCACGGCATAAGCACCAAGAGCCTGAAAGCCAGCCTGACCAAGGGAAAGCTGGCCTGTAATGCCGCAAACCATGTTTACGCTCAAAGCCATGATTGCGTTGATTCCACCCAACGTAAGAATCTGCGCAACATAGGCATCGATCAAAGGAGCCTTGTCACCAAACTCATCTTCGAGCAAAGGAATGTCCATCAAGAGTCCCGGAACTACAAGAAGGACCGCAGCTGTTACTGCAAGAATGATTGTATTTCTAATAAAATTGTCTTTCATTTTTCGTCCTCCCTAAACCTTAACTACATTTTTCTTTCCAAGCAAACCAGCAGGTTTAACAAGGAGGATGATGATGAGGATTGAATATGAAATTGCATCCGCATACTGAGAAGAAATGTATGCCTTTGTCATTGTTTCAACGATACCAAGAATTACACCGCCAACCATGGCACCAGGAACACTTCCGATTCCACCGAGAACAGCAGCAACGAAAGCCTTAAGACCCGGAATGTAACCCATGAGTGGATCAACCTGAGGATAGGCAGTTGCATAAAGGACACCACCGGCACCTGCAAGAACTGAACCGATGACGAATGTAATTGCAATTGTTCTATTTACATTTACACCCATAAGGCTTGCAGCACCCATGTCGTAACTTACGGCACGCATTGCTTTACCAGTCTTTGTGTAATTGATTACATAGTTGAGCACAACCATAAGTATTGCAGAAGCAACGATAACGATAATCTGAATGTTTGAAATCTGAACAATTCCAAGATTGAAGAATTTTGTATCCATTGTCGGAAACTGGCGTGGGTTAGGACCAACAAATGGAATGATGCGCATTGCATTCTGAAGGATAAGTTCAACAGCAATTGCAGTAATAAGCGAATTAAGACGAGGAGCATTGCGCAATGGCCTGTATGCACAGCGTTCAATAACAAGGCTCAATACAGAGCAGACAACCATAGCGCCAAAAAATGCTAGGCACAATCCAAAAGGAGTGGCCCCCGCTGCACGAAGAATAAAATATCCGGTATATGCTCCAACCATCATTACATCACCATGGGCAAAGTTGATGAGTTTAACGATACCGTAAACCATAGTATAACCAAGAGCTATAAGCGCATAGATACTGCCAAGGGAAAGCCCGTTGACAAATTGCTTCAAGAATGTATCCACCGTTTCCTCCAAATTTTTACATCCAAATATGACAAAACATTATACCCTAAGTTTTTAAAATAAAAAAGGGCTCATTCCGACAAAACCGAAATGAACCCCTTTGTTCAGTTAGAATGTTTATTTCTATTGAGAATTACTTTACGTCAACTGTTGCTTCGTATGCAGCAGAAAGCTTTCCGTCCTTCTTAACGAGCTTGATCATAACTGCAGACTTAACTGGGTTGCGCTTTGCATCAAATGTGATGTGACCTGTTACATAGTCACCGTTTGTTGCTTCATAAGCTGCGCGGATCTTTGCAACATCTTTTGTTGTTCCTGCCTTGAGCATTGCATCCTTGAGCATGTAAACGCTGTCGTATCCAAGGGCTGCGAAAGAGTTTGGAGCCTTGTTGTACTTCTTCTGGAATGCACTTACGAACTTCTTTACAGCTGGGCTTGTTGAGTCTTCTGCATAGTGGTTAGAGTAGTATCCATTGAGAACTTCATCACCTGCATTTTCTGTAAGTCCGTCCCATCCGTCAGCACCTACGAGAGGAGTGTTGATTCCCTGAGCACGAAGCTGCTTTGCAATGAGGGCTACTGTTCCGTAGTAATCTGGAAGGTATACAATGTCTGGATTTGCAGCTTTAATCTTTGTAAGCTGTGCATTAAAGTCCTTGTCTCCAGTTCCATAAGATTCCTTTGCTACAACATCTCCACCCTGTGCCTTGAATTCCTTTTCAAAATTTTCCATGAGACCTACAGAGTAGTCATTACCAATATCATAAAGGATTGCAGCCTTACTGCACTTAAGGTTGTCAGCAGCAAATTTACCGCCAACGCGTCCCTGGAAAGGATCGATGAAGCATGTTCTGAAAATGTAGTCACCTGCATCTGTAATTGCTGGAGCTGTAGCAGCCGGAGCAATCTGAAGAACTTTCTGTGCCTGAGCAAGCTGTGTGATTGCAAGTGTACAACCAGAAGTCAAAGAACCAATGATAAAGCGTGTCTTGTCCTTAGAAACAAGCTTCTTGTATGCGTTTACAGACTTTGCTGCATCACCTTCATCGTCTTCACAGATGAATACGATCTTTGCACCATTGATTCCGCCTGCTGCATTGATTTCTTCTACAGCAAGGTCAATACCGTTCTTGCATTCAACACCGTAAACTGCAACTGGTCCTGAAAGAGGTGCTACACCACCAATCTTAACAGCCTTTGGTGCTGCAAAAGCGGCAGCAGCTGCAAGAGCCATCATTCCGTTAAAAATTACCTTAGAAAATTTCATGAAACTTTCCTCCTATGTTTTCAATGATTTTACTGAAATTAGCATTATATGTAAAGTTTTTGCGTCATATATAAAGGACAAGTATCCTTTTTTTACACCATATTCAGCAATTTAAAAAAATACAGCCGCCCTTGAATTAAGAGCGGCTTGAACAGAATCTAAGCGATCAGCTTATGCTTCTGATGGTGTTTCAGCTGGTGCTTCTGCTGGAGCTTCAGCGGCAGCTGTTTTCTTAGCAAGTCTTGCTTCTTTCTGTGCCTTATTCTTAAGAGCAGCCTTACAAACCTTGCATACCTTTACTTTCTTTCCGTCAACATCCTGATCGTAGAGAACCTTAATCTGTGTTTTACCACAAACTGGGCATGTTCCACGGCCATGGTTTACTTCTTTGCGGATTCCAGTTCCACGATGTGCTTTAGACATAGCTTACTCCTTATGCTTCAGCCTTTTCAGCTTCAGCCTTTTTTGCAGACTTCTTTGATGCCTTAGCGTCTTCAGCGCCTGCTTCTGGCAACTTGTAGTCAACCAATTCAAAAATTACAGTGTCTGCTGCATCTCCCTGGCGGAAACCAAGCTTAAGAATGCGAGTATATCCACCGTTGCGATCCTTCATACGTGGACCGATTTCTGTGAAAAGCTTGTTAAGAATCTTTTCATCAGCGATGAATTTTGCAGCAATTCTTCTGTTGTGAACAGAATCAACTTTTGCACGTGTAATCAATTTTTCTGCAGCTTTGCGTACTTCTTTAGCCTTTGCTTCTGTTGTTGTGATACGTTCGTATCTGAAAAGAGAAGTTACCATGTTGCGTGACATTGCACGGCGGTGGGCTGTTGTACGTGAAAGCGGATTAAATCCATTCTTGTGGTTCATTCGTTTTCTTCCTTGTGTCTGTTAACCAAGTCAACATCCTTTACATGACTGTAATCGGTCATTCCAAGATTAAGACCATGTTCTTCAAGTTTTCCCTTGATTTCTTCAAGAGACTTCTTTCCAAAGTTACGGGTCTTTGAAAGCTCGTCTTCTGTCTTCTTAGTCAACTCACCAATAGTTTTAATACCTGCATTCTTAAGGCAGTTTGAACTGCGAACTGAAAGTTCAAGTTCTTCTACTGAAGTTGTAAGCAGTTTACGAATCTGCTCGTCACCTTCAATTGGATCGTCACCAGTTGGGTAGTCACTTTCGTTGAAGTTTACGAAGATTGCGAAGTAGTCCTTTGCAATCTTTGCTGCTTCAGCAAGAGCATCTTCCGGAGTGATTGATCCATCAGTCCAAATCTCAAGAACCAATTTATCGTAATCGTTACGCTGTCCTACGCGGCAAGGTTCAATGGAATATTTAACCTTTGGTACAGGAGTAAAGATACAGTCCATTGCAATTGTACCAACAACTTCAATGTAATGCTCGTTTACTTCTGCAGGAACATAACCTCTGCCAAGGTCAACCTGGAATTCAATATCCAAGTGAGCACCATCCATCATTGTAAAGATCTCAAGACCCTTAGTCATGATTTCAAGCTGACCTTCCTTCTCAAGATCATCACTCTTTACAGTGCCTGGTCCCTTGAATTCATAGGTAAATGATTCCTGTTCTACATCCCGCGGCAAACGCAAGCGAATCTGTTTTAAGCTGTTCAAAACTTCCAATGTGTCTTCTGAGATATTTGGAATTGTTTCGAATTCACTTGAAATAACATGTGGAACACCGTCAGCATCATAAGATGTAATGCGAACTGAAGAAATTGCATATCCCTGAATTGAAGAAAGAAGTACACGTCGGAGTGTATTTCCTACTGTTGTACCAAATCCTGGTTCAAAAGGATAAGCAGTGAACTTTCCATAGTTTGGATTGTTCTCAAGATGTTCAAATGTAATTCCCTTTGGTTTTTTAAAACCCTTAAGCAGATTTTTGCGAGCCAATCTGAACTCCTTTAATTTTCCTGAAAAGAACCAAGTTCCCTCCAAGCGTTTGAACTATTAACCTACTACTATTGAAAGATAGGTTAACCCAGTCATTACATACGGCGTGTCTTGCGTGGACGACATCCATTGTGTGGGATAGGTGTAATATCAGAAATTGATTTTACCTTGAGTCCCAAAGTTCCAAGAACACGGATTGCGTTTTCACGACCCATTCCTGGTCCCTTTACAAATACATGTACTTCACGAAGACCATAGCTTGCTGCTCTCTGAACAGCTGTTTCTGCTACTGACTGAGCTGCAAATGGAGTAGATTTCTTTGCTCCGCGGAATCCCAGACCACCAGAAGAAGCCCAAGAAATTGCGTTTCCTCTAAGATCAGTGATTGTAACAATAGTGTTGTTGAAAGTAGCCTGAATGTAGATGTTACCTTCAAAAACGCTCTTTTTCTCTTTTCTTTTCTTACCGTTTGTTGCTGCCATCGTCTACCTCTACTTAAGCCTTCTTCTTGTTAGCAACGGTCTTCTTCTTACCCTTGCGTGTGCGAGAATTAGTGCGAGTGCGCTGTCCACGAACAGGCAATCCTTTGCGGTGGCGCTGTCCACGATAGCTTCCAATGTCAATAAGACGCTTGATGTTAAGACCAATTTCTGAGCGAAGACGTCCTTCTGTCTTAATGTTTTCATCGATGTACTTACGAAGTTTTGTAAGATCATCTTCTGAAAGATCATTGATAAGAACATTTGGATCAACCTTTGTTTCTTCGCAAATCTTGTTAGCTGATGAGCGTCCAATACCATATACATATGTCAATGCAATGTTGACATGCTTGTTTGGGAGGTCAACTCCCGAAATACGTGCCATCAGTTACTCCTCAACCCTGTCTCTGCTTGTGCTTTGGGTTTTCACAGATAATACGAACTACTCCGTTTCTCTTGATTACCTTGCATTTGTC
>JAHAZL010000062.1 GCA_018384055.1 Treponema sp. | reverse complement strand
GTGCAAAGAAAATTGACGCAGCCCTCAAGGCAAACGGTGGAGCAGCTTATGTTTCAGTTAACAAGGCTCTCATTACTCGTTCTTCTTCAGTTATTCCAATCATCTGCCAGTACATCGGCGTACTCTTTAAAATCATGAAGGCTAAGGGAACACACGAAGGCTGTATCGAACAGATGGAACGTCTTTTTGCAGAGCGCCTTTACACGGCAGACAAGAAGGTTTCTGTTGATGCAGACGGAAGAATCCGCATGGACGACTGGGAAATGGATCCTGCTGTTCAGGCAGAAGTAGACAAGATCATGCCGCAGGTTACAGAAGCAAATGTAAATGAACTTGTTGACATGGATGCCATCCGCCACGACTTCCTTGCAATCAACGGTTTCGATATTGCCGGAATCGACTATGAAAAGGATGTTGCAGACATGTCTGCAATTGACTGATAGTCTCAAAGACTGATTAAAAATGCCGTTGTGAAGTTTCTTTGCAGCGGCGTTTTTTTATTTACATTCAATCAACGTTTTATCAACACGATTTGTTTTTTTTGCCAGTCTGTGCTAAACTCTTCAAAACGTAGAATCATTTTCTAAAATTTTTGTTGAGGAAAAAAATGAAGTCCAGTGTTACCCAGAATGATGTTGCAAGAGAAGCAGGCGTTACCCGCAGCTTGGTAAGCTATGTTATCTGCGGAAATACGGATCGTTCTGTAGCACCGGAAACAAGACAGCGTATTCTTGATGCCATTGAAAAACTGGGATATAGGCCAAACAAGGCAGCCCAGGCACTTCAGCAGGGAGATGTGGCCTTTGCTTCAAATAAAATCGGTGTAATCCTTTGCAATTCGGATGTTTTCCTCCGACCATACTATTCAGAAATCCTGAGCGGTATTCATACTGCAGCCCACCAACAGAATTATCACATCAGCTTCATCCGTTTTTTTGAAGACCTTAAGGATCCTGTTCTTTTCAACACTCTGATTCATGAAGAGGAAATCGGCGGACTCATACTTCTTGCTGTTGATCAGGCGATGAAAACTGATGAAGACAAAACCATCATTGAAAAAATGAAGGGCCGCATAAAGAAAATCGTGTGCATTGAATGTCAGTATGACGGTTTGAGCAGTGTCATGTTTGACCGTCGTGAAACTGCAAGCAAGGCAACGGAATGTCTTTTCCGTGAAGGCTACAAGGATATTGTTTACATCGGGCAGAATGATGAACGCGTGGAAGGGGTTCGCAAGATTCTTTCCCTCCATGGACTTAATGATGATCCTTCGTATTTCTTTATGGCTGAAGCTTTCAATATGCCTGGTGGTGCAGATGCCATTGAAAAAATTCCTGAAGGCGGAAAATATCCTCGTGCCATTGTTTGTGGTTCTGATGAAGTTGCTGTCGGTGTTCTTTCTGTTTTGAACAGGAGGAAAGTTTCGGTTCCGGAAGAAGTTGCCGTAATTGGAATGGATAACATTGAAATTGCAGAGTATACAAATCCACCGCTTACAACCATGAACGTTCAGAAAAAAAACATGGGTTATCGTGCCGTAGAAATGATCGTAAATAATACTTGCGGTCAGGGTGATGATGCCATCAGAATTATGCTTCCTGCAAACATCGTGAACAGAAGTTCCTGCTGAGGGCAGAGTGTTTTTAATAAACGGCAAAATCCTTAAATTGAACAATTAAACTATTTTCTATATAATAAAATTCTATGAGTGAAACAAAGCGAACAGTAGACGAAACTACTTTGGAAAATCTTTTGTATCTTTCAAGACTTTCTCCTGAAAGCACAGACATGGAAACCCTTAAGAAACAGGTTGATGAAATCGTTGGGTATTTTGACATCCTTTCAAAATACGATGACAGTGAAAACCCATATGATGCATATCCAACAACAACTGCAGAACAGCTCCGCGGTGATGATATTGTTGCCGGCCTTGAAATGCACGACACAAAGAAAATTAACGAACCAAACTTTAAGGACGGATATTTTGAAGTTCCTAAGGTTCTTGGAGAAGGGGCTTGAGTAATTCATAATTGGCAATGCACAGTTCATAATTGGATGGAGCGTGCGTTTTTGCTAAACCCGCTTTCCGTGGTTTCATTGCTGACGCAACAGCTTCGCTGCCACTACAATCGGGGCTAGGATTTTATAGGAAACAACTATGACAATTAACGAAACAGTAAATAAACTTAAGAACGGCGAAACAACTTCTGCCGCTCTTGTTAAAGAACTTATGGCAGTTTACGAAGAAGACAAAAAGTCTTCTTTGCCACTCAATGCTTTCCTTGAAATGTTTGAGGATGCAGTTACAAAGGCAGAAGCCGCAGACAGGGAAATTGCAGAAGCAAAGGCTGCCGGAACTTTGGACAAGCTCTTTGAAGACAAGCCTCTTCTTGGCGTTCCTTTTGCAGTAAAGGACAACACAAGCGTTCGCGGACACAAGCTTACCTGCGGATCAAAAATTCTTGAAGGTTATGTTGCTCCATACAATGCAACCGTAATCGAACGTCTTGAAAAGTCCGGGGCAATTCCTCTTGGACGCTGTAACCAGGATGAATTTGCCATGGGTTCTTCAACTGAATATTCAAGCTACGGACCAACACGCAATCCTGTAAACCGCGAATACGTTTCAGGCGGTTCTTCCGGTGGTAGTGCCGCAGCCGTTGCCGCAAATCAGGCAGTATTCGGACTCGGTACAGAAACTGGTGGTTCTGTTCGTCTTCCGGCTTCTTACTGCGGAATCTACGGCCTCAAGACAACTTACGGCGTACTTTCACGCTGGGGAATCGTTGCCTACGGTTCATCTTTGGATCAGGTCGGTATCCTCGGACACACGCCAAAGGACATCGCTCTTCCGCTTTACGCAATGAGCGGAGAAGACTTCTACGACGACACATCAGCTGATCTTCCAAACAAGGACAGCCTCAAGAACCTTGAAGCATACAAGGATTTTTCTTCACTCAAGATTGCCGTTCCAAAACAGTTTGCAGAAGCAAAGGGGCTTGATGTCGATGTTGCAAAAGTATTTGAAGACACAAAGGCATGGTTTGAAAAGAAGGGTGCAAAGATTGAAATCGTTGACCTTCCAATCCTCGATGCTTCAATTGCTTCATACTACGTAATCGCCCTTTCAGAAGCAGCATCAAACCTGAGCCGCTTTGACGGTATCCGCTACGGAAACAGAGTTGACGCCGGAAAGGGATACGATGAACTTTACGTTGAAACCCGTTCAAACGGGTTTGGACCGGAAGTAAAACGCCGCATCATCATCGGCAACTACGTTCTTTCTGAACAGTTTTCCGGAACAACATACAAAAAGGGCATGAGCGTTCGCGCACGCATCCAGAAGGAAGTTGCAAAGCTTTATGAAAGCTACGACCTGATCCTTTGTCCTACATGTCCAACTGCTGCATTCAAGCTTGGTCAGAAAGTGGACGATCCTCTTGAAATGTATCTCAGCGACCTTTACACAGTATTCGTAAACCTTGCACGCATAACATCAATTTCTGTTCCTGCTGGAAAGAACAAGGACGGCATGCCTGTTGGCATCCAGTTTGCAGGTCCAATGTTCAGCGAAGCAAAGGTACTTTCAATCGCCCAGGCATGGGAAGAAGAACATAAATAACAATTGACCTGCTTTCAGGTTCAGTTTTTTTAGTGAAGTCATAAGGCCATTAGATTTTTCCGGTGGCCTTTTTTTGTTGCATAGTATATAAATCATAAGCAATCCTTTGGGGGAGTATAAAACAAGTTTTCCTCTTGAATAAACTACGCAAAATATGAGATAATCAATGCACTTACGAAATCCTCGTATTTAAGGAGGTGAATTACAATGGCAACAATCAACGTAGACGATTCAGAAAACCTTGAAAAGGCAATCAAACGTTTCAAGCGCATGGTTGAAAAGGAAGGCATTATCCGCGAATACAAGAAGCGCGAATACTTCGTAAAGCCTTCAGCTATTCTTCACCAGAAGAACACTTCTCTCGAACGCAAACTTCTTAACAAGAAGCGCAAGACAGACAAGAAGGACTACTAAGATTACTTCTTAAGTAGAAGGCCCATGGAAAACTCCATGGGCTCTTTTTTTTGCCATCTGAATAATATTATTCCGCCTTGTCGTCCTTCATGCAGAGTGAAAGAACCAGAGCGATTACGAATACTACGGCTACGCAGTTTCCGTTGAATACAGTCTGTACAATCTGTGGGAAAGCGCTGAACATTTCGTTGATTTGTGTAAAGCCAAGACCAATGCTCAATGAAAGGGCAGTGATTGTTGTGTTCTTTGCAGAAAGTCCGCATTTGCCCAGCATCTGGATTCCGCTTGTAACGATGGAACCGAACATCATGATTGTACATCCCCCAAGAACTGCATCAGGCAATGTTGCAAGAACTGCTCCGAATACCGGGAAGATGCCTGCAATAACGAGGACCGCAGCACCTGTTGCGATTGCGATTCTGTTTACAACTCCAGTCATGGCAACAAGACCAACGTTTTGGCTGAACGATGTGATTGGTGAACATCCGAAAAGTCCGCCCAAAGCACTGATGAATCCGTCACAAGCAATCGAACCTGAAGCTTCCTTTGCTGTAATGTCGCGATGAAGTCCCGATGCACACATTGCCGATGTGTCGCCCAAGGTTTCTGTTGCTGAAACAAGATAAATCAAGATGAAGGAAATGATTGCACCTGCGTTGAAAGTTGGCTTGAACATCATGAAGGCTGGAAGTCCAACGATAGGACTTGAGGCAACAGAAGCAAAATTTACTTTTCCAAAACAGATTGCGAGGATGTATCCGACGATAAGCGCAAAAAGAACTGAAAGGGACTTGAGGTAGTTTTTTGCAAAGTGAGAGAAAAGAAGGCCGCTTACAAGTGTTACTGTTCCGATTGTCCAGTTCTGCCATGAACCAAAGTCCGGAGCATAGCCGCCGCCAAAAGAACGGGCTCCAACACCGAGCAATGAAAATCCGATGGCGATAACAACGTTTGCTGCAACGATAGGCTTGATGAAGCGGATCCAGTATTTTCCAAAGAGTCCAAGAATTCCTTCAACGATACCGCCGACGATTACAGCACCAACAATTGCACCATAGCCAAACTGTGCACCGATTCCGCAGGCGATACCTACGAAAGTAAAGCTGATACCCATTACGATTGGAAGGCGTGAACCGATTTTCCAGAGTGGGAAAAGCTGGATGAATGTACCGATACCGGCGATGAGCATGGCAGATTGAATGAGGCGGGCAACATTTTCCTGTCCGACTCCGCATGCGCCTGCGATGATCATGATTGGCGTAATGTTTGCAACGAACATTGCGAGAACGTGCTGCAATCCGAATGGAAGTCCCTTGAGCGGATTGATTTTTCCGTCAAGTTCGTAGATTTCCTGCATTGTTTTCATAATGCTACTCCTTATTTTATCACTTATAGAGTTTGCTAACTGATGGCGAAGCAATCCATTTATTTTCTGAAATTGATTTTCTTTGGTTCAACTTCCATTGATTCAACGATGGCAAGGGATTCAAGATGGTATCCCAGGTTGCGAATGAACTGACCGCCCGGCTGGAATCCTTTTTCGATTGCAATTCCAATGCCGGCAACGCTTGCTCCGGCCTGGTTGATGATTGAAATCAACCCCTGAAGAGCTGCACCGTTTGCAAGGAAATCATCGATGACGAGAACATTGTCCTTGTCCGAAATGTATTTCTTTGTAATTACTACTGTGTTCTTTGTCTTGTGAGTGAATGATTCAACTTCTGCTGAATATACATCATCTCCAAGATTGAGGGATTTTGATTTTTTTGCAAAGACCACAGGTACTTTAAATTTTGCGGCAACAAAACAGGCAATGGCAATACCCGATGCTTCAACTGTAAGTACCTTTGTAATTTTTTCCGATTTGAATCTTTTGTAAAACTCCTTTCCCATTTCTTCAAGAAGGAGCACATCAAGCTGATGGTTAAGGAAACTGTCGACGCGAAGGACATTGCCTTCCTTAACAATTCCGTCCTTAAGGATTCTCTGTTCCAAAAAATTTAATTTCTTTTCCATAATAAATAAATTATACCTTTTATGAGGAAAAGAAACTATAAAAAAATCCCTGACTATAATCGCCAGGGATTTGCAAAAATTGTCTGCAATTATTTTACAAAAACTGCAGATGTCTTTCCGTCTGTAACTGTAAGTTTTCTTCCTTCAATTTTCCAGGACTTTGCATTAGCAATCACTTTCAGAAGTTCATCTTCAAAAGCCATGTCTTCCGGAGCACCCATCATTTTTGTTGATGCAAGATTGTTTCCGATTGGAAAAGCTTTAGGAGTATCGGCCAGATTTGCAAAGTAACTGTTTACGCCGGAGTAACCGTTGAGTGAAAATTCTTCATCTTCGTTGGCAAAAACTGAAAGGGTTGCACCGAAGTGTTCGGCATTTTCAAAACCTGTAAGAGACTGAATTTTCCATTCGCCGCAGATTTGGGAAGGAGTAGTTCCCTTTGCACCAGTTTTTGAAGAGCCACCAGTTGTTGCACAGCCAATAAGGAAGAGTGAAATCACTGCTGATAGAATTACGAAAATCTTTTTCATGTAGTACCTCGTTGTGTTATTTGTATTTTATTATAACATTTTTTGTGACATTTTCATTTAAAATCACTATAATTCACCTTAATATTTTCTAATAAACTATTTGAATACGAGGTTACTATGGCATTGACTAGCGTTTCACCAATTGACGGTCGCTATGAAGGAAAGACAAAGTGTCTTCAGGGTTATTTCAGCGAAATGGCTCTCATGAGGTATCGCATTTACACTGAAATCAATTATCTTATCAAACTTCTTGAAACACCAATGCTAAAGGAACGCGTAAAGATTTCTGTTGATGCAGCAAAGCTTCGTTCTATCATCGAAATTACAGAAGAAGATGCAAAAATCATCAAGGCTTTTGAAACAACTGGTTACGACGGAACTCCTGCAACTAACCACGATGTTAAGGCTATCGAATATTTCATCAAGCGCAAGATCAAGGAAATGAAAATGGATGAAATCCTTGAATATGTTCACTTTGCCTTGACTTCAGAAGACATCAACAACATCAGCTACGGCCTTATGATTCGCGATGCAGTAAACAATGTTGTTGTTCCAGAAATTCTTTCAATCTATGGAAAACTCTACAACCTCGCAGTTGAACACAAGGATCTTTCAATGCTTGCCCGTACCCACGGACAGCCAGCAACTCCAACTACATTCGGTAAAGAAGTCCTCGTATTTGTAAACCGCATGAAGGAAGAACTTGTTCAGCTTGGAAACATCGACATTCTTCTTAAGCTCAACGGTGCCACAGGCGGATTCAATGCACACAACTTTGTATTCCCGGAATTCGACTGGATCAAATTCAGCCACGAACTCATCAATTCTTTCAATGCAGAAATCACTCCCCTTGACAATGAATACATGCATACAAAGCCACTTAAGGTTCGCTTTAACCCAATTACAGCACAGATTGAACCACATGATTCTTATCTCCGCGTATTTGACGGCGTAAAGAGAATCAACAATATCCTTACAGACTTTGCTATGGATACATGGCGCTACATTTCTGACGGATGGATCAAGCAACGTGCGGTTGCAGGAGAGATTGGTTCAAGCGCAATGCCACACAAGGTAAACCCTATCGATTTTGAAAATGCTGAAGGAAACTTTGGCATGGCCAATGCCATGTTCGAATTCTTTGTACGCAAGCTTTGCATCAGCCGCCTTCAGCGCGACCTTACAGACTCAACTGTAGAACGCAATATGGGTTGTGCATTCGCTCATTCAATGATCGGTTATGCTTCACTCCAGAAGGGACTCGGCAAGATTGAAGTAAATGCCGCAAAAATTACAGAAGCTTTGGAAACAACTCCAGAAGTTTTGGCGGAAGCTTACCAGAACCTACTCCGCATGAGCAATGTTGATAAGCCTTACGAAAGACTTAAGGAAATTACTCGCGGTAAAAAAGTTACTATCGAAGACTTCCACAACTTGGCAAAAAACCTCGATGTTAGTGACGAAGTAAAGGCAAGGCTTCTTGCCGCAACTCCACTCACATACACAGGTTTGAGCGGAAAGATTGTAGAACAGTTTTCAGCAAAAATTAACTAAATAAAAGAATCCGCGGTGGTTACCCTTCGACTAGCTAAGGAGTCGAAGGTCGAAACTACCCGGGATTTTTTTTATTTGCTTAAGTTTCCAATTTGCTTAAATTTAAATTTAAAATGTTTGAACAAATGTATATATACAGATCATGGGATACCGATTCAACGTCTTCATGATTTTCAAGAGCTTCAACCAATCCTAATAGCATCTCCCTGATTTTTTGCTTCTCATCTGGATTATTTATGAATAGTGCATCTAAGATGTTTTTTACATACTGTTAATGCTTATCTTTCAGAAGAACTTCTGGTTGAAGTTATTTCTGTTGGATTAAATGCTGTTACACTTAAGACTGTAGGAATTCTTTAAGAATATGCTGCAGATCAGGACAAAAAAGAAGCTGAATATCAGGCTAAGTTTGATTCTAACAAATAGTTTTGTGTTATAATTATACTATTATATAAATGGAGAATTCTTATCTATGATTACCGGCGAAGTAAAAAATAAACTGGACAACCTTTGGGATGCAATGTGGTCAAACCAGATGACCAATCCGCTTATTGATATTCAGCAGATTACATATCTTATTTTCATCAAGATGCTTGATGACCAGCAGATCAAAAAAGAACGTAAAATCAACGATATGATTGCCCGTGGGGTAAAAATCAAGAACTATGATAAAGACCTCATTTTCAAGGAAGGTTCATATATCAATGATGATCTTAATATCGAAGTTTCCTATGCAGACCTTCGCTGGAATGTATTCAGCCACTTTGAATCAAAAAAGATGTTCTCAAATCTTCGCGATAATGTTTTCCCATTCATAAAAACTCTTCACGGAGATAAAGTAACTTCCTTTGCAGATTTTATGAAGGACGCACAGTTTGCAGTTTCTTCACCATACATCCTGCAGAAAATGGTAGACGCCATCAACGACCCAGGCCTTGGTTTTGACAAGGCAGATCTTATGGGTGACTGCTACGAATATCTTCTTTCCAAATGGGCAACTTCCGGTGATAACGGTCAGTTCCGTACACCTCGCCACATTATCGATATGATGGTAGAGATTGCAAAGCCAACTCTTAAAGATACAATGATTGACCCAGCCATGGGTTCAGCCGGCTTCCTTGCAGAAACAGCAAAATATATCGAAGACCATTATCAAAGCGAACTTTCGGATACAGAAAAACGCGCTCACTTTGATAACCAGATGTTCACAGGTTACGACACAGACCCGGATATGCTTCGAATCGGCTGTATGAACATGACGCTCCACGGAGTAAACAATCCTACAATCAAATACAACAACTCAGTTGGGGAAGATTACGAAGACAAGGAACTTTATTCCCTTATTCTTGCAAACCCACCATTCAGCGGAAGCCTTGATCCAAGCACAGTTGCAAAATCTCTTATTCAGATTTCAGGCGGAACAAAGAAAACAGAACTGCTGTTCTTAAGCCTTTTCCTCCGCCTTCTCAAAACAGGTGGCCGCTGTGTAAGCATTGTTCCAGTTGGAGTAATGAACAACACAAATGACAAAGCCTACACAAAACTTCGCAAGGAACTTGTAGAAAATCAGAAGCTGGAAGCCGTAATCTTTATGCCGGGTGGAGTATTCTATCCATATTCCGGAGTTCAGACAGGCATCCTAATTTTTACAAAAACAAACGCCGGCGGAACAGATAAAGTCTGGATGTACAACATGGAAAACGACGGTTACAGCCTTGACCAGAAGCGTGA
>JAHAZL010000061.1 GCA_018384055.1 Treponema sp. | reverse complement strand
ATCCAAAGGCAATGAACAGAGCTAACGATCCAGCTTTCAAGAAGACAAAGAAAACTTCTGAATACGGAAAGCAGCTTTGTGAAAAGCAGAAGGTAAAGGCTTACTATGGTATCATGGAACGCCAGCTCCGCCGCTACTACGACATTGCTTCACGCAAGGATGGAAAGACAGGTGAAAACCTCATCGTAGGATTGGAAACACGTCTCGACAACCTCGTATACCGCATTGGATTCGCAAACTCAATCCGTATGGCACGCCAGCTTGTATCTCACGGCCACATCCGTGTTGATGGAAAGAAGGTAAACATTCCTTCACTCCAGGTAAAGGTTGGACAGGTTATCTCTCTCCGCGAAAAGTCAATGAAGAATGAACAGATCAAGGCATGCTTCCTCAACGGAAACCGCCGCCCATTGGACTACATCGAAGTTACAGAAGAATCTTTCTCTGGAAAACTTATCATGATGCCAAAGCGCGCAGAATGCCCTGTAGAAATCAACGAACAGCTTATCGTTGAATTCTACTCTAAGTAATTTTCTATTGCCAGAAAAGAAAAGGCTGTTCTTTCGGGAACAGCCTTTTTTATTATAAATTCAAAGTTTTTTAGGAATATATCTCAGACATCAGTTTCGTACACCGCAGGGAAAAGCCCGTTTTTCATCACGATGGAATAGAGGCACATGGCCATGATGTTTTCATCAAGCCCCGGAGTTTCGCGAAGGAACTGGTCAGTATGAGAAAGAAGAGCCAAGATGGAAGAAGTTGCACCGTTGTTCCAAACTTTTGCCGCACGATCATACTGCTCCTGCTTTTTCTTTCCGCTGAATCCTGCTGTTTTAAGTTGAACATCAGTTGGACGAGCACCGTTAGCATGAATTGAATGCCAGCCCCTCAACTGACGGAAACAATATGTAAGTCCTGCTATCAAGGCAATGAGGTAGCCTGATTTTGACGCAGCCTTTATTTTTTCAAGAATATCCATTGAAGTTTCAAAACGCTGAGAAGGATTCTTTGAACCGTCTGCCATTGCATCAAAAAGAGTAAATGCGTTTTCTTCACGGTTATGGGAAAGAATCTTGTCAACATCTTCACAGGTAACGGTATGGCCCTTTTCAAAGCAGAAGAAAAACCTCGAACATTCAGACCTGAGAGCATCCGTATTGTTCTCAATCATCTCAAGGATCTGTTCAACTGCATCAGAAGTTACGGAAAAACCGTTTTTACGAAAAAAAGATTCCACCCACTGAGATTTTCTGTTTTCAAACATTTCCCAGAAAACTTTCTTATGGTCTCCTGCACAGGCAGCTTCAAGTTTCTTGTCTATGCCGTTTTCATCTGAAACCAAAATAAGGGTATTTGGACTTTCTGCAGAAGATTTAATCCATCCGGTAAGAAGCTCGACATCACCCTTCGACTTGATGATTTCGGCATTGCGGACAGTAATGAAAAGAGCAGGTTCAAAAAGGCTTCCATTCTGCAACTGTGCAACAAGATCAGCTACTCGTATGTCAGAAGCATAATAACGGTATTCGGAAATATCACCGTTCCTTTTCTTTGCCTGCTCGCGAATATTTGCAATAGCATCATTTTTTTCACCGGCTTCTGGGCCAGTAAAAACATAGAATTCCCGTGAAGCCATAATCAGTATGTTCTTACAAGACCCACCATGATGCCTGCAATTTTCACATCGCTGGAATAAATAGGCTGGAAGTCAGGATTTTCTGGCTGAAGACGAACCCTATTCTGCTCCTTGTAAAACCTCTTGAGTGTAATTGCATTGTCAACAACAGCCACTACAATCTGTCCTTCGGCAGCAATCTCAGACTGTTCTATGATTGCAAGGTCCCCTTCCAGGATTCCAGCATTGATCATGCTTGCACCGCGGACATTGAGGGCAAAATATGTTTTACCAGGCTTTACAAAAGGTTCTGCAATCGTTACATAACCGTCAAGATTTTCTTCTGCAAGAAGAGGTTTTCCAGCAGCAATTGTTCCAAGTTTTGGAACTTTAGTAACAAAAACCCTTGCCTCCTGAACAGTTTCACCTTTGATTACACGGAACGAGCGGGACCTTTTCTGACACTGGGAAAGATATCCTTTCTTCTGGCATGCAGCAATGTGATCCTGCACAGCACGGAGAGAGATGCCGAAATTTTCACCTATTTCGCGTACTGTTGGAGGATAACCGTTCTCTTCCGAAAACCTTGCAATGAATTCAAGGACTTCCTTCTGACGGTCTGTCAAAGCTTTCATTTATTCCTCCTCGAATTTTGATTCAAAGAGAGCCAAGATTGCCTCTGCTGCTTCTTTTTCGTCTGCACCTTCTGCTTTAAGTGTAAGTGTTGTGTTGTATCCGGCAGCCATGGTGATAACGCCCATGATTGATTTTGCATTTACAGAAGCTGTTTCTTTTTCAAGAAGAATTTCCGAAGCAAATTTGTTTGCTGTCTGTGCAATAAGTGCGGCAGGTCTAGCATGGATTCCAGCGCGGTTTCTAACTGTTAAAATTTTTTCAATCACAATATCCTTCCTTATTTAGATCAACATATATTTATTTACACTTTTTATATTTCAATATAAATCTTCGCCGCCGTAGTAAGCTTTCTGGGCTTCTCCGGATTCAATCCAGCGGAGAATATTCTGGTTAAATTCCCTTGCCGAATAATATCCCATTGTCTTGAGGCGTTCATTCATGGCAGCAGCCTCAATGATGATTGGGAGGTTACGGCCTGGTTTAACAGGAATTTCAATGAGGGGTATCTTTACCCCAAGCATGTCCATAAAATGAGTTTCTGTACCGATTCTATCGTAAACCTTTGTCTGGTCCCATGTCTCAAGCTTGATGACAATCTGAACTTCCTTCTGCTCGCGAATGGCACCGACACCATAAAGCTGGGCGACATTGATGATACCGAGCCCACGAATTTCCATGTGGTGGCTGATAAGCTTGTTGGCCCCCTGACCAAGGATTGAGTTACCATTGACGCAGCGAATTTCAACTATGTCATCTGCAACAAGACGATGACCGCGTTCAATGAGCTCAAGGGCAGTTTCACTTTTACCAACGCCCGATTCACCAGTAAGAAGAATTCCAACACCGTAAACTTCAACAAATACACCGTGAAGGGTTTTGCTAGGTGCAAATATGTTGGAAAGAACACGAATGATTCTCTGGGCAAATTCAGAAGAACCAAGATCCGACTGAAGAACCGGAACACCAGAGGATTCAGCAAGAGAAAGAATTGTCTCCGAAGGCTGAAGGTTCTGGCTGAAAACTACGCAAGGAATTTCATAAGTAAAGAATTTTTTGATCGGATCAAGATTTTCCTCGCCTTCAAGTTTCTGAAGGTAAGCATATTCGCCGCGACCAAAAAGCTGTACTCGTTCATGGGCAAAAGATTCATAGAATCCAGAAAGAGCAAGTCCAGGCCTGTTGACATCAGAAGCCTTTATCTCGCGTGAAAGCCCGTTGCGTCCTGCAAGACAGCGAATGTTGAGAGCGTTGTGTCCTTTTAAATCCATGTCCAGCAAATTGAGGACGCTGATTGTCTTATCCGACATAATTATACTATACAGTTATATCAGATTAAACACAATAGGAGGATTTTCTAGATTTTGATGCAGTAATCATCATTAAGACTAATTTAAGAAAGCAGATAATCAACGGAAGTTTTCTTCTGCTATTATGACATTCCCTTTTTGCACCGAAAATATAACTGACCTTTAAATAACAAAAAGTAACAGCTGGGGGTACGGATGAAGATTTTTAATTTACCGGAACAGCACAACAACCTATCGGAAAATGAACCTGGGAAATTCTGGTTTTCATTCAGTTCATTTAATTTGAATGCACAGGAATTAAAGAATCAGGACAGGGATATATTCCTGACTAAAACTGATTTTGAAAACTGCAATGTCATCTGTCCCAACACGGCAACGGAGAAATATGAAAAAAGAGAAAGAATGGTTTGAAAACGAAGACTTCTGGCTCAATTATGGACCAATCATGTTTGACGAACAGCAGTGGTCTCAGGCTCACGGCATTGCAGAAAAATGCATTGAGATTGCAGGCCTTGAAGAAGGAAGTCATGTCCTTGATGTATGCTGTGCGGTGGGAAGAATCAGTGTAGAACTTGCCTCCCTTGGAATGAATGTTACCGGAGTAGACATTACACAGCCTTTTCTTGATGCGGCAAAGGAAAGTGCAGAAGACGAAGGTGTAGAACTTGAACTCATCAACCAGGACATGAGGACTTTCAAATCAAAGAAGAAATTTGATGCAGCACTAAACATCTACAATTCCTTCGGCTACTGCGATAAAATTGAAGACGACATAAAAATCCTTAAGCAGGTATACAAGAACCTGAAAAAAGGCGGAACATTCATTCTTGAATGCATAAGCCGTGAAAGTGCCATCAAATATTTTACGTCAGGAGAATGGTTTGAAAGAGCCGGAATGACAGTCCTGACTGAATTCAAAGTTACAGGCGCTTGGGAAGGTTTGAATTCAAGATGGATCCTCATAGACAAGAACGGAAAGAAAATTGACCACACCTTTGTACAGAGACTCTACTCTGCCGCAGAACTCCGCGACATCCTCATAAAGGAATGCAAATTCAAAAGCGCAGAAGTCTACGGTGGCTTCAACAGAATTCCCTACGACCAGAACCTAAGCACCATGGTCATAGTGGCAAGGAAATAAAAAAATCCTGCTCAGACTTTACCGGAGCAATTTCTCGCCTGCCAAAGAAAGCAAAAAGAAGACGCACGGCATAAAAAAAATCGGCGACGCAGGGTTTCATGACAAATGGCGACTTGCAACCGCAGGGCGCACTGGAGCCAGCTTGGTATGGTTCCCTGCAAAGCCGATTCTCCCGGCTAACAAGGAAAGTCAAAAGAAAAAACAAAGCATAAAAAAATCGGCGACGCAGGGGTTCATGACAAATGGCGACTTGCAACCGCAGGGCGCACTGGAGCCAGCTTGGCATGGTTCCCTGCAAAGCCGATTTTTTTTATTATTTTTTATATGTTCTTTTGACTTTCTGCGTTGTTGTCATTTCCAGAGCCTCTTCAAGAATAGTTATCTTGCTGATCCTTGCATAAGGCTGGAGGTTCCTATTGATTTTGGCAACGATTTCATTTATTGCAGAGACAACCTTTTTCGACTGGCTGTCACTTTCACGCTTCAGCCCAAGTTTTGCAAAGAGATCATCTGAAGGATAAACAAGGGCTTCTATCTTTTCAGCCTTAGACGACTTGTCTTCAACATATCCCTGAACTGTAATCTGTGCAATGTCGGTTTCCAGCTGGAATGCATTTTCAATTTCTTCAGGATATACATTTTTGCCACCGTCAGTAACGATCATATTCTTTGCACGGCCACAAAGCACAAGGTAACCTTCCTTGTCAATCTTACCTAAGTCACCGGTCTTGAAGAATCCATCGTCAGTAAACACCTTTGCTGTTTCTTCCGGCATGTTATAGTAGCCCTTGAAAACCATCGGTCCCTTAACGGCAACTTCTCCAACACCATTGTCAGCCTTATCGATGATTTTCATTTCCATCCAAGGGAAGAAATACTGTCCTACAGATTCAATCTTAAAGTGATCAACAGGATTCAAAGTAATGATTGGGCTTGTTTCAGTAAGACCGTATCCCTGAACAAAGTCGATCCCCATTTCGTTGTAAATCTTGAAAACACTTGAAGCAAGAGGACCACCACCACAGATTGCAATGCGAAGAGAATATATGTTTGCCTGCTGAAGGACAGCCTTGAACAGAACCTTTCCAGGATTTTTACCCGTAAGTTTTTTAATGATGTAGGAAAGTTCAAGCATTATTTTGATTGCAATATAAACAACTGGTCCTTTTGACTTTATACCCTTCATGATGCCTGCAAGAAGTTTATTGAAGAGAAGCGGAACACCAAGAAGCATGGTGATTTTGCCTTCCCTCAATTCCTTCATGAGTCGGGTAACTGCCATGGATTTTCCATAGACAATTTCTGCTCCGACAGAAAGAGACTCAATGAAAACCGCCTGCATTGTATAGGCATGATGAATGGGAAGAAGCGCATAGAAAACATCTTTTTCAGAAAGATACATTCTTGTCTGTGCAATGTAAGTATCCGAAACAAGATTTTTATGGGTGAGCATTACGCCCTTTGGAGTTCCAGTAGTTCCGCTTGTAAAAAGGATTACTGCAAGGTCGTCCTCAGAAATGGCATGGCCGTCAACTTCAGCATCTGACTTCAGGCTATATGCATATTTTTCAGGAAATTTTGGGTTAAGGGAACAAACCTCGAAGTCAAAAGAACCAGATTCAAAATGACCGTACTTTTCTTCATCAACAAAAAAGAATTTTGGCTTTGCTGTTGCAAGAAGATTTTCCATTTCCTTTTCATGAAGCGCATAGTCTATAGGACATACGACAGCTCCGGCAAACATACCGGCAAGGTAAACAGTTCCCCACTCCGGGGAATTCTTTCCGGAAACGGCAATGCAATCACCTTTAACAACGCCATTCTTCTTGAACCATGATGCAAGAGAAAGAACATTATCCCTTACCTGTGCATAAGTCAGGGTATTTTTCCTGTCACCATCAAAATCAGTAAAGCAAGGACGGTCAGGAAATCTTGAAGCCGTAATACTGAACATTTCAGGAACAGTCGGCCATTCCCCTCCAAAATCTTTTCCCCTGTAGGAATCCAGAAACTCCCATGGTTTTTCAAGTGCTTTTGCCATATCCGCTCCTTATTTTCTATTAGCTTTATGTTTTTCTTTTTCTTTGTACTGTTCAATATCTGCAAGTTTCAAAAGTTTTGAAAGATCAGCGTTGTTTCTGCTGAAGGCAACGGCTCCAAGGCTAATGGACAAAGTGAATTCTTCTTTTGATGATTCGTTCCATTTCTTGCACAAGTCTGCAAGACGAGCCTTCAGGTTTTCAAACATGTCAAAAGAAAGGGCAATGGAAAGGATTGCAAATTCATCACCGCCAAGACGGCCAATGGTATCTGCTTCTCGGAATGCTTTTTTTAGCAGCTGAACTTCTGCAAGGATAGCCCTGTCTCCGGCATCATGACCGTATGTATCATTAATTTTCTTAAGTCCGTCAATGTCACCGAAAATGACAAGTCCATTTTTCTTTGCGTCTATGGCAGCCTTCAGTTCATTCTGTGCAACCTTCATGAAACCACGTCGATTGAAAATTCCCGTAAGCTCATCTGTACAGGAAAGGATCGAAAGGTCATTGTTTGTCTTTGCAAGGGTAAGGTTTTCTGCCCTCCTTCTGGAAACTTCAAAGGCAGAACAGATTGACTTTGCAATGACGGAACAGAAAAGAGTATAGATATATGGTTCAAGGTCTCCAAGTTTTACTACAAGATAACCGTAAAGATATTCTCCGTGATAAAGGGACATTACAGTATTGTGTCCTTTCAGAAAGTCAAAGAAATATTCAGGAAGAAGAACATTTTCACAATCAAAGAAAAGATCAGGATCATAACTGAAACTTCTAGCTTCATCATCAAAGGCAAAATAAACTCTGGCCTTGGCAGGAACTGGACTCAGTTTATGCTTTGTCTGTTTTATCGGTTGCTTGTAAAGGCAAATGGCAGCTTTTGAAATTCCAAGGGAAGTAAAGTCTTCGCGAAGATTATGGGTAAGTTCATCAAGGGTAAGGTTACCCTGAAGGCGATTTACATGGTACTGAACTCTCTGGATCTGTTCCTGAACGGAAAGATATTTGAGGGTTCCGTTAAAAGAAAGAACCGAAGCATTCTTTGTATATCTTCCATTACAATCAACGGAATTATTTACGCCATCGCTTTTTTTGATACAGCCGCAGGACTGTCTCATAATGCTTGAAGTTTCAACAACAGTAACGGAAGGAACCTTTTCTCCAAGAATCTGCTTCCACAAAACTTCAGCACTCAGCTCACCCTGCTTGAAAACCTGCTGGTTTACAGAAGTTAGTGTCGGATAGGAAGACTTTGCAATGGCAGTATCATCAAAGCCAGTAACAATTACATCTTCCGGAACAGAAATTCCTTTTCCTTCAAGCCCCGAAATTATACCATAAGCCATTTCGTCCGTAATGCAGACTACTGCTTCAAAATCCGTTCCATATTCATTCATGTAGTTGCGGATTGCATTTTCTGCAGAATAGAAAGTATAGCTCCCGTGCAAAATGTTACGGGAAGGAATGGAAAGAGAATGTTTCTTAAGAACACTCTTGAAAATCTGGAGTCTTCTCCTTATTTCAAAACTCCTAGTTTCCGATGTAAGGAAGAGGAATTTCTTGAGTTTATGCTTTTCAACAAGATGAGTGACAAGATTCGTAAAGCCTTTGTCAGGATCGGACATAACCGTTGCTACCCCTGGAATTTTTACATTTACAGAAACCAAAGGAAGCGGTTTGAAAGACTTGAAAACATTTCTGATTTCTTCATTTGAAACATAGTGGCAAATGGTTCCTGTAAGGACTATGGCACCATCCAGATTCATTTCATTTACAAATTTTGTAAGGTACCAGTCGTGATAACCAAAATCATCCGCTTGCCAGTTGGGAGCACCAGTTATTAAAACGAGAAGATCTATGTTGTGAACGGCACAATATTTTTTTACCCCATCTATGAACTGAGAAAAGTATTCATTGTTACAGCCGTATATCACAAGACCAATTCGCATGGTTCAATTATAACTCACAATTACAGCATAAGCCACAAAAAATAAAGGCCCCTCTAAATGCGAGGAGCCCTATATAAGAACAAAATGTTCTACATCGATTTATTTCTGCAGATTAATACATTCCGCCCATGTCAGGAGCTGGGGCTGCTGCTGGAGCTGGAGGTTCTGGAATGTCTGTGATTGCACATTCTGTTGTGAGGAGCATGCCAGCAACAGAAGCGGCATTCTGGAGTGCACAGCGAGTAACCTTTGCAGGATCGATGATACCGGCAGACATCATGTCCACCCATTCACCTGAAGCGGCATTGTATCCGATGCCTGTTTCTGCATTCTTTGCCTTGTCTGCAATTACCGCACCGTCAACACCTGCATTTTCTGCAATCTGGCGGATTGGTTCTTCAAGTGCACGCTTAATGATTTCAAATCCAACCTTTTCGTCACCTGTAAGGTTTGCCTTTGATTCATCAAGAGCCTTTACAGCCTGAATGAGGGCAATTCCACCACCACAAACGATACCTTCTTCAAGGGCAGCACGAGTAGCAGCAAGTGTATCTTCTACGCGGAACTTCTTTTCCTTCATTTCTGTTTCTGTGATGGCACCGATTTCGATTACAGCAACACCACCAGAAAGCTTTGCAAGGCGTTCCTTAAGCTTTTCCTTGTCGTAGTCAGATGTAGACTTTTCTACCTGAGTCTTGATTTCGTTAACGCGGTCAGCGATAGCCTGCTTGTCTCCGTCTCCGTCAACGATTGTTGTATTGTCCTTGTCGATCTTTACAGACTTTGCTGTACCAAGGTCTTCAAGTTCTGTTGTTTCAAGCTTGAGTCCTACAGCCTTTGAAATTACCTTTCCACCTGTAAGGATTGCGATGTCCTGAAGCATTTCCTTGCGTCTGTCACCGAATCCAGGAGCCTTTACTGCACAGCACTTGAGGGCACCGCGAATAGAGTTTACAACCAAAGTCGTAAGGGCTTCACCGTCAACATCTTCTGCAATGATGATGATTGGGCGGCCAGTCTGAGCTACCTTTTCAAGAACCGGGAGAAGATCCTTCATTGTGCTGATCTTTTCATCATAGATAAGAATGTATGGGTTTTCATAAGAGCATTCCATTCTTTCACGGTCATTGATGAAGTAAGCGTTGATGTATCCACGGTCAAACTGCATGCCTTCTACAGTCTTTACAGTTGTATCCATGTTCTTTGATTCTTCAACTGTGATCACACCATCTTTGCCAACCTTTTCGATTGCTTCTGCAAGAATCTTACCGATTTCAGGATCATTGTTTGCAGAAATTGTTGCAACATGTGTAATGTCGTCGTTACCCTTCACTGCACGGGAATTCTTCCTGATTTCTTCTACTGCCTGAGCTGTAGCCTTGTCGATGCCGCGCTTAATTCCGATTGGAGTCATACCGGCTGTTACCTGCTTGAGACCTTCGCGAACGATGGCATAGGCAAGGACTGTAGCTGTTGTTGTTCCGTCACCGGCAACATCATTTGTCTTTGAAGAAACTTCGCGAACAAGCTGAGCACCCATGTTTTCAAATGGATCCTTAAGTTCAACTTCCTTTGCTACAGAAACACCGTCCTTAGTAATTGTCGGTGCACCATATTTTTTATCAAGCATTACCAGGCGGCCGCGTGGACCGAGAGTAACCTTAACTGCCTTTGCAATCTGTTCTACACCAGAGAGCATCTTCTTGCGTGCGTCTTCACCGTAAACCAACTGTTTAGCCATTTTTATCTCCCAAAAATAATTTAATAGTATAATTGTGTATAAAGATAATAAAAAATCAAAAAATCGACAACATTTTTATGATAATTGACAGTTAAAATTGCTGCTTTTATAATGGGAACAATCTAAAGAATTGTTCTTTTAGATGCAACATAAGGAACACACATTTTTTACGGGGTATAATGATGGAAAACACAATCCGCAGTCTTTACGGACCTTACTTCAAGCAGCTTGCAGAAAATTCTGTAGCAGCAGCTAAAATCGATGCAACTAATGTTTATCAGCCAGCGAACACAAAGAACAGAGGCCTAATAGACAAGCTCGTTTCGGACAATATACTTCCTGAAAGCCACATCGGTTCTGAAGAAAACTTCCTTGACTTCTACAATCAGGTAAAGGAAGGAAAAAGCGGACTCATCCTTATGGAACACTTTGCAAACACAGATTTGCCTGCCCTCATGTATTTGCTTGACCATAACGGAAAGCCAGAACTTGCCGATCTTTCAAAGAGAATCGTTGCCATAGCCGGCATGAAACTCAACGAAGACGACAATATCGTTCGTGCATTTGCAGAAAGCTTTACCCGTGTAGTCATCTACCCAACACGCAGCCTTGATAAGAATGCTCAGAAGGTTTCTGAAGAAGAAGCAAAAGAAGAAGAAATGAAGGCACGCAAAATCAACCTTGCCGCAATGAAGGCAATGGATGAATGCAAGCGCCGTGGAGAAGTAATTCTCGTTTTTCCATCAGGAACCCGTTACAGACCAGGTCATCCTGAAACAAAGCGTGGTCTCCGCGAAATCGACAGCTACCTCCGTCTCTTTGACATTGCAATTCTCGTAAGCATCAACGGTTCAATCCTCAAGATTCAGGACGGAAAGGAAGACATGCTTTCTGACATCGTATGCAAGGACAAGCTTGTATTTACAGCAAGCCCTGTAATCCAGTGCAAGCAGTTCCGCAAAGATTATCTTGCAACACTTCCTGCTGACGATCCAGATCCAAAGCAGAAGGTAATTGACCGCGTAATGCAGATTCTGGAAGAACAGCACGACGAAGTTGAAAAGACAAGACTTTAAAGAATTCTCTAACTTCTGCCATAGTTCTTTCCGATACTAGAAATGTAATAGAAGATTTTTATTTTTTATTGGATAGAGTATGGCAGAAAACGAATCATTCAACACAAAAATCATCATGGCTGGGGCTGACCGCGAACAGTGGTACAACACAACCCAGCTTCCAAAAATTCAGGACGATTACAGGCTTCACCTTTCCTGTGTAAGGAATATTTTTGACGCCCTTGTAAAACGTGGACTCATCACGCCTGACCCATACAAAAAAGACAACAAGATTACAGCCATCGTAATCCCTGACACTACTCCATTCAATGACAACGAACGCTCACAGGTTCTTGGAACCCGCCTCAGCAATTATGAAAGTGTAATTGATTATGTCTGCAACTACATGCGTTTTTCCTGCGAAATGCTCACCATCGACGCAATCAAGAAAATGATAGAGTTGAACAATGCTTTCTCATGGAACAATCTGTCCCTTAACTCTACAAGATCAAACACAAGGGCTCTTGCCACAGTTTTGAACGAACTCAAAAACAACGCTGACCAGCTTACCGTCAGCCTGATAAAAGACAACACCATCAAGACACAAAATGCAATAAGTGAAATCAACAATGTTCTTAAAGGACTTGCCGATTTCCAGAGGGAACGCTACAAGCTTGACATCAGAAAGAACATCCTCGAAAATTCTTCTTTCAACAAGGAAAAAGCATATTCATCGGTACAGGATATGACAAACGAAATAAAGAGGCTTTTTCCATCATGCATGGCCAAGCGTCCTTTGAGCGGTGAACTTGTGGGAGAAGTTGCTGCAGAAGAAACTGCACCAAACAAGGCAGAGCTTCAGGCTGGCCTTCTTGCAAAACTCAAGGTTGTAGAAGAATCAGGTCAGACAAAAACACAGAAAATTGATACCCATGCAATCCTTATGGAATCGCTTCGTCTTGTCGGAACCACATACGATGCATACAAGGTAATCTATGACAAAATCAGCGCAAACCATGAAATACTTCAGAACGGAAAAAAATCTTTCAAGGTAAAATTCACAAGGCTCCTCAGGGCTTTGTTTGGACTTGATGAACCTCCTGTTGATTACGAAGTTGTTTTGACTGACAAGAAAACAGATGTAAAAAGAAAGGAAACAATTCACTACAATGAATTCTCAAGCGGTCTCATCAAAAGGGTGAAGATTTACTCTGCATTTGCAATGAGGGATACACCTGGATACAATAAGATTTCACAGCAAAAGGACGAAGCAATTCTGGAATACCTTAACAAACAGATTACGGAAAACAATCATCTTTTTGCACTCATCATTGCACTTGACGACTATTTCAAGAATAATGTTGATATGGCTGACCGTCCAAAAATCAAGGGCTGCAGCATGGAACTTACAACAATCAAGAACATTCTTGTTAAGGCCAACCAGCAGAGAAGCGATTATATTGCCTATGCTGAAGAAGCAGAACAGATGAAAAAACTCGGAATTTAAATTCCATTTGGAGTAACAAATTGAAGAAAAAAATTCTTTTTTCAGTGGTCCTTGCATTTTTTAAGGCCACTATTTTTTTTGCTCAGGATATAGCATCAGAGCAAAGAGCAGTTAACATTGCCGTTCCCAATCACATTTACAACACTAATCCTTTTACGGCTTCGTACACTTCAGAGGCACAGCTTTTTACGGGATTGCATGAAGGTCTATTCAGCTATGATCCGGTAACACTTGCTCCCCTACCTGCACTCTGCAAGTCATACAAAATTTCCAGAGACAAGAAAAGATGGACCCTTACATTGCGTGAAAATGCAAAGTTCAGCAATGGAGAATCTATTAAGGCTCAGGATGTAAGGGATTCTTTCATAAGGCTTCTTGGAACTAGAGGAGCACCTTTTGCCTCCCTTATAGACAACGTATCAGGCGCACAGGAATTTCGCGAAGGATACGGTAAAGCAGAAGATGTTAAAATCGATGTCCGCAACGACTACACCATTGTAATCCGCCTTAAGGAACCTATGGGGCACCTTCCAAAGATTTTATGCCACCATTCCTTCAGCATTGTTCATCCTGATGAAAATGTTTACAGCGGTCCTTTCATACTTGAAAAAATCGACATGTCCGAAATAATCCTCAAGAAAAATCCTGAATACTGGGATGCAGACAATGTAAAAATTCCGGGAATTAATTTTACCGTAAGCGACGATTATCCGGAAAACTCCTTCAAATTCAACACGGGAAAACTGGACTGGATTTGCGGCAACGCAGACTATTCAAAAATAATCAATAAAACACACCTTCAAATGAATGCTGAATTCGGTACCGTATACCTTTTCTTCAAAATGCAGAATTCACCATGGACAAATCCTGAATTCCGCAACGCCCTTATAGAAGCAATTCCTTATGATACTCTCAGGAAAGAATACACCATCCAGGCAGAAAGCCTTGTAAATCCTTTGACAGGATACCCTAAGGTTACAGGCATTGCAGACTGGGATGCTTCGGACGCTGCAGAAATGATGAAAGGTGCAAGAAAAAAATACGGCATCAGCCAAGACGAAAAGCTTACACTTGTATTCGCCGTAATATCCGGAGACGAACACCTTAAGAAATGGGGTGAATTACTGAAAGAAGCATGGGAACCTCTTGGAGTTGAACTCGTAATGCAGAATACAACACCAGATCGTTACAATCTGGCAATTCCACAGTGGAATGCTGACCTTTTCTACTATTCGTGGATTGGGGATTTTGCAGACCCACTCGCCTTCCTTGAACTTTTCCGTGGCGGATCTTCGCTCAACAACTCGGGATGGAAAAACGAGAGCTATGACAACCTTCTTCTTGAAGCACTGAGAAATAACAGCATAGAAGAACGGTACAAGCTTATGTCACAGGCAGAACAGATTCTTCTTGATGACGGAATGATAATTCCAATTTCACATCCTGTATGCGCCCACCTCATCGACCTTTCCGTAATCGGCGGATGGAAAGGGAACGCACTGGACATACATCCATTGAAATACCTTTACATCAAGGAACCTCCTAAAAAGAAGATTCCAAATCTAGTTAAACACAGCCTTTAAATCAACAGCAATGAAACCCGCTCTACCAGTCTTAAAGAAAGAGCCTTCTTCCCAGGCTACATAGAGCGTGTTTCCTGATATGGCTTCTTCTCCGTAAGTAAATCCTGAAGGAAGCAATGGCAATCTGAAGGCACATGAAACCTTGTCTTCATTAAGTTTTTTCAGGTAGGTTGTTCCATCAGAAAAGACTGCTACGCTATAGGAACTTTCAGGTGAAACACCGCCGTGCGCATTAAGCATGAAATCGGACGCTCCCATCTGGCAGTAACTTACAGGAGAAGTTCCGGATAAATCACGCCAGGAAACATAGAAAGAATACTCGTCGGGAATGGAAGCAAGAAGTTTCTTTAGTTCTTCCGGTGCAGAATCCCAGAGTTTCGGCATATTCTTCTTCTTGTAATCGTCTTCAGTTATTGAATTGAAAAGGAAAGTCTCCTCCCCCATGGCAGGATTCAAGTCTGCAAGATCAACCAATGGCTTCCAGTCAAAAAATGAAAATTCAACGCCGCTTCCATTCAACTTCTTTGATGCACAGGCCCATACATCCCCATTCCAGAAAAATCCTGAAATCTGGTCGTCATCACCAAGCTTGAGATTGCTGTATGAAACCAATGGATAGAAAACTTTTGAGGAAGGATTAAATTCAACAAGGAAAGGACGGCTCTGATGAAGGGAACTATGGGCATCAATATTTTCATTGAAAAAAGTACTTCTGAAAAGATAGAAAACAGGCATGCCACCAGAGAAGACCATTGAGTCTACAGTATCATTTATAAAAATCGAATCATCCCTGTAAAAATCAATTTTGCTTCCTGAAAAAGCAAGAAGCCCCCTTTTGTTTACAAGAGCATAGGCATCGTAAGGATACTTTGAACCATTTCTGTCTCCGTGAACAACGCTTCCTGCGCTTGAAATCCTGACAGTTTCCGTCCATGGTTTTTCAACTACAGCCTTTGCATTTTGAGGCAAATCAATTTTTTCAAAACCATTATCGTTGAAGGCATACCACACATGACTTTTTACAGTTTCAAATTCATTGAAGGAACCGGATTTTTTTACATTGTTTTTTGAACAGGAAACAAACAGAGAACATACAGTTGCAAAAACAGGAAGTATCTTTTTCATTCTCTCATTTTAACGTTTTCATTTTGTTTTTTCTATCTTTAGGTCACTTTTTTTAAAGGTTCCGCCGGCGATTTTTTTCATGATTACTTCCTTATTTACCTTCCAGACATTTTCTCCCATTTTCTCACATTCTTCTTCAAACCTTTTCCAATTGAAAGTTGAAAGGCAGTACATTTTTTGCTCATCAGTATTTACAGAAGACAGCACAAGGGAATACAGAACCTGAGCCGGGAAGGAATGTCCTTCAGTAAGTTCTTCATTGATTGGATAAATGGCCCCTGCACTTTTCACTGATGAAACAGACCTTGCAACAAGAGCCAGGGGTTCATTTCTGACAACACTCAAAGTGAAACTGTTTCCATCAACAAGAAATTCTTCACCGCTTGAAACGAAAACCTTCCATTGGGAATTTTCAGGAAGAGAAAACAAAACATTTTCATGAACTGGAAAAAAACTGCAGGAAGAAAAGAAAGCAGCAAAAATAAACAAACAAAAAAGGCGGTTATAAAAAAGATTTTTCATATCCATTTTATAACCGCCAGAATTACAAATAATGCAGTATCAGAAAGAATTATTTGTTAAGAATCTTAACGTCGTAATGTGTGTAAGGAATTTCAATTCCCTGTTCGCGGCAAGTGTTGACGATTGCTGCATACATCTGGTTCTTTGCATTGATAAGGTCACTGCAGTTGAACCATACGGCAATCTTGATGTTGATTGCATCACCGAATCCGTCAAAGTAAACGCAAGGAACTGGATTCTGAAGAACAACAGGACATTTTCCAGGAATTGAATTTGCAACTTCAAGAGCCTTTTCCATATTTGAATCATAGCTAATCGGCATATCAAAAACGAAACGGCGTATATCATAATGGTTGAAGTTAACAAGATTGCTGTTGATTACGGAACTGTTAGGAATTCGAACCATCTGGTTATCAAGAGTATGAACGCGAACACTCAAAAGACCAACACTGTCTACAGTACCGAACACATCGCCAACCTGAATGAAATCACCGATCTTCATTGCCTTTTCACTGAGAACGAAAACCCCGCTGATAAGGTTGCTTACGCTTGTCTGTGCAGCAAAACCGATTGCAAGACCGGCTACTCCAGCTGCTCCCCAGATTGCCTTAAGATTGATTCCGAAAAGACTGAGTATGTACATCACGATTATTACATAGAACATATAGCTTACAAACTTGTTGATGAGCATGTATGTATGCTTTTCAACGCGTGGAGCTGCCTGCTTCTTGATGATGTGCTTTATGATTCTGTAAACAACATAGAATACAAGCACAGAAATAAAAGCGACAACAACCTTCATAAGATTGCCCCAAGTAAGATATGCCATCAACTCATCAAGATGAAGCATAGTCTTTGTCTGAACAGCAACTTCTGCTACCGATTCGACAACTTTTTCTTCAACGCCTTCCATAATAAAGACCTCCGGATTATGGTAAACATTTTTTTTACTTTTTCAGTTCAATAATGAAATCTAGGATACGAACAGCAACTTCTTCCTTAGAAAGAACCGGAAGTTCCACTTCCTTTTCTTTTGTAATGATGGTCACAACATTTGTATCAATGCCGAAGCCAGCTCCTTCAACCTTAAGATTGTTGGCGCAGATTACATCGATGTTTTTCTTTGCAAGCTTTGCTCGACTGTTCTCAAGCATATTCTGTGTTTCCATGGAGAACCCGCAGACAATCTGCTCCGGCTTTCTATTTTTACCGATCCATGCAAGAATGTCATCAGTGCGTTCAAGTTCGATGGAAAGTTCTCCGTCCCTCTTCTTTACTTTTTCATCGCTAACTGTCTTGGGTCTGTAGTCGGCAACGGCAGCAGACTTTATGATTATGTCAGCTTCTTCAAATTTTTCCTTTACAGCCTCAAACATCTGGGCAGCAGATTTTACATTTACAACCTCAACGCCAACCGGGGCCTTAAGGTTTACTGGACCTGAAACAAGAGTTACGGTTGCACCGCGACGGGCAGCAACTTTTGCAATGGAATATCCCATTTTGCCGCTTGAATGATTTGTAATGAAACGGACAGGATCTATGGATTCCATTGTTGGACCTGCAGTAACAAGAACTTTTTTTCCTGCCAAATCTTTATCAAACTGAATTCTGTTTAAAATGCATTCAAAAAGATATTCAGGTTCAGGCATTTTCCCCTTGCCCGTATCACCGCAAGCAAGGTATCCCGTAGCAGGTTCTATGATTTCAAAACCATAATGGCGGCATTTTTTCATGTTGTCCTGAGTTACAGGATTTTCAAACATGGCTGTATTCATTGCTGGAGAAATAATTTTTGGGCATTTTGCAGCAAGAAAAGTTGTCGTAAGCATGTCGTCAGCAATTCCATTGGCAACCTTTGCAATTACATTTGCAGTTGCAGGAGCAATTATGAAAAGATCTGCTTTCCGGGCAATGGAAACATGGGTAGCTTTGAATTCAAAATTGCGGTCAAAAGTATCGACCAGGCATTTGTTTCCTGTAAGAGTTTCAAAGGTAATTTCATTTATGAAATTTCTGGCATTCTGCGTCATGAGGACATGAACATCAGCACCGTTTTTAACCAGCATGCTGACAAGGGAAGCGGCCTTGTATGCAGCAATACTTCCCGTAACGCCCACCAGAATAGTTTTATTTCCAAGCACTTTATTCATTTTCCTTATCTTTTTCAAACAGGGCTTCGTACTCAGCATCGGAATCTATATTAACATCAGAATTGTTGTTTTCCTTATAGTTTCTGTACTTCAGCGGAGTCATGTTCTTGTAGCGGTGAAATATCTTGATGAAGTAACTGAAATCATTGAATCCGCACTTGACGGCTATATCCTGCAGTTTTTCATCAGTTTCCCTAATCATAGCACAAGAACGATTAATTCTGAACCAGTTAAGGTATTCCACAGGAGCTCGATTTGTCATTTCCCTGAACACGCGGCAAAAATACTTTGGACTGAACCCTGCAGCATCTGCAAGTTCTTCCAGAGTAATGTTCTTCATGTAGTTCTTTTTTATCAAATCAAAAACAAGTTCAAGTTTTTCATTCCTGACTCTTTTTTTGGCAGGGAGAATTTTCTTTTCAGAATAAAGTTTATTCTTATTTATAAGCCCAAAAAGAATTATGAGGTAACCCGTAGAGATTGCTTCCCATCCTTCCCTTTGATCACGAATTGCTTCAAAAAAAGACGTCACTGTCCTTGAAATATCCTTGCATTCATTTAACCGGTATACATTTTCTATTGTAATGGTTCCGTTTACTATTTCTGAAATGAAAGCATCTGGACTGAACCCATGCAATCGCATAAGTTCAATATCGAAAACGGCAGACTCAAACTTGCCGACTCCTTTATCCGGAGCATCTCCGTGCACAACTTTGCCAGGTACAAGACAAACATCGCCTTCATTAAGGAGAATTTCATGATCGTTGATAAAAATCCTGTAGCACCCTGAAACAACATGAATTATTTCGAATTCTGTATGCCAATGGAGCCACAAGTCATAGAATGGATTTGCAGTATTGCAATAATTATACTGAAGAGGGAAAAGAACCGTGCCCCTCTGCTGAGATTCTTTGACAGGCGTTTTCTGTTTTTTCGTTTCAGATACTTTTGTCATATTTTACGGCTCCAATACATGAATATTATAATAGCACAATGAAAAAAATTCAATTTTTGCCCAAAGTTTGCAAAATTTTCTCCCGCATTTTATACTATCACTATGTTTTACATTATTGGTGCTTTAGTCCTGATTTTTATAATCTGGTTGCTTAACTTCTATATAAACAGACAGGCTTACAAGGCTGAGCGGGAAAGGGAAAGTCTTAAACAGAAAAGAAATGAAGCCGCAAAAAAAGGACTTCTGGTAGCCTGTCCTCTTTGCAACACCATGCTATTGCCGGGAGAAGACCTTGTAAGCCGTGTTTACCGCCCAATGAATGTACCTGATCAGCTTTGCACCATCAACGGATGTCCTCACTGCTATCCAGCTCCAGAGCCAGGCCTTAAAAGAATATGTCCAGTATGCCACAGAAACGTTCCTCTTAAAGGCGGCCACCTAATAGCAAGGCTTTTCAACAAAACCGACGGAAAAAAGCATGTAATCGTTACTGGCTGCACAGAATGCTCAAAAGGCGTTAAATAAGCTCTTTTCTTCTATAAAGTGATTTAAAAAAAATAACGGCAAAAAAAATAAAAAAAATCAAAAAAATCTATTTTTTTTGCTAAAGTTCATTTTCATAACTCCGACAATTTAGGTATAGGGTGGTAGACCCAAAGTAGGGGAAGCAAATTTCACAAGTTTGCTTGCAACTATAGTACCTTGATCATAGGAGATAAATTATGGTTATCAATCACAACATGAGTGCAATGTTTGCACAGCGTTCAGAAGGAATCACTGAACTTAACAACCAGAAGAATATGGAAAAGCTCTCTTCTGGCATGAAGATCAACCGTGCTGGTGACGATGCTTCAGGACTCGCAGTTTCTGAAAAGATGCGTTCACAGATTCGCGGATTGAATCAGGCTTCTACAAATGCAAAGAATGGTATTTCTTTCATTCAGACAACAGAAGGTTACCTCCAGGAAACAACAGACATCGTACAGCGCATCCGTGAACTCGCAGTACAGTCTTCAAACGGTATCTACTCAGACGAAGACCGCATGCAGATTCAGGTTGAAGTTTCTTCCCTTATCGCAGAAGTTGACCGCATCGCATCTTGCGCACAGTTCAACGGTATGAACATGCTCACAGGTCGCTTTGCTCGCCCAACAGGTGAAAACAATGTTACAGCTTCTATGTGGCTCCACATTGGTGCAAACATGGACCAGAGAACACAGGTATTCATCGGAACAATGTCTGCTTCAGCTCTCGGACTCCGCAACATTGGAACAGAAGAAATCATGTCCCTCGAATCACCTGATGAAGCAAACCGCGCAATCGGTACTCTTGATGAAGCTATCAAGAAGATCAACAAGCAGCGCGCTGACCTCGGTGCATACCAGAACCGTCTCGAAAAGACAGTTGTAGGACTTGATATTGGTGCAGAAAACCTCCAGGCTTCTGAATCACGCATCCGTGATACAGACATGGCTAAGGAAATGGTTGACTTCACAAAGAACCAGGTTCTTACACAGGCTGGAACAGCTATGCTCGCTCAGGCAAACCAGTCTTCACAGAACGTTCTCTCACTCCTCCAGTAGTCAGTGTAAGGCGGAGATTCGTCTCCGTCTCATGAACGGATTTAAAAAATAGAAAAGCTGCTTATACGGCAGCTTTTTTTGTTTTAAATTCTACGTAATTTTTTACTCTGCCTTTTGCTTTCTGTACTGGTGCGGAGAAATGCCGTTCATTTTCTTGAAAGCACGTATAAAGTTTTCACATTCGTTATAACCGCATTGCTGGGAAATGTCCTGAATGGTAAGGTCGGTTGTATTTAAGAGCCTGAGGGCTTTTTCATTTACAAAGAAATGGATGTCCGACTGTGGAGTTACGCCAAAAGTCTTTTTATAGAGGACTGAAAAATGAGACCTTGTAAGGAAGAAATGATCCGCCATAAGGTCAACCGTCCATTTCTCAGGTTCTTTCGAAACTTCTTTTCTAAGCTGAGAAAGCCTGAATCTAGTCTCGCTTTCCCTCTTTGTTTTTGTTGTCGGATAAAGTCTGTTGACCTGAAGGTTTGACATGACTTTGCACAAGCGGTCCAAAAGTTCGTGATCATGATTTTCCCAGCGTTCCGTAAGGAAGTAGGTAATGTCCATCATCTCGCGCTTGATGATTTCAGCATCAGTTACATAGAAAATTTCATCAAAAGGAATTTGAAAATCATTAAAGAAGGACATGTCTTCAGGAAGGAACCTTATGTAATCATTTTCAAATTCATTGCCCTTGCACCAGAAAATTTGCGGAGTTCCGGGTTTGTATAGAATACAGGCATTGGGCTGTGTTTCAATCTGTTTGCCGTTCAAGGTAATGACCATTGGATTGTAGAAATGTAGAAGAAGACATTCCTTTGTTCCGTCAACAAACTTTATTTTGAAAGAGGATTCTTCTATTTTCTTGTAAAAAGCACCGGCAAAGTGGATTTTCATATCGTATTATTATAGTCTAAATTTATTAAATTTCAAAAAAATTATATTAAAGGAATGGCTGCCCTCTTTGGCCCAGGGCAGCCATAAAAAATTTTTATAAGCTCAATGATTTTGCCTGCATTTCAGACTATTTTGAATTCTTTCTTGAAAGAACAATACTCTGAATAAGGAGGAAGAGACAAATCATGAATGCTACAGTAATGTTTGTCCACCATGCATCATCAAGACCAAGGGAAGAAACGATGTTCTTGATTGTTGCAAGTGAAAGTACACCAAAGAATGTACCTGCAATGTTTCCTACACCACCGGTAAGCATTGTTCCGCCGATGATTGAAGAAGCAATGGCATTCATTTCATAACCACTGGCATGACTTGGGGATGCCGAACCAACGTGCATGAAGTATACGAATCCACCGATGGCAGCAAGAATCGAACAGATGAAGTGTGCAAGAAACTTTGTCATTGGAACATTGATTCCGAGCATATTTGCACTCTGCTGGTTTCCACCCACTGCATAGAAATTGCGCCCAAGCTTTGTCCATCTGAGGACAAGGAAAAGAACTACAACCACGAGAATTGCAACAAGTACTCCAGGTTCTACATATGCAGGAATGTATTTTCCAACTTTATTAACCGAACCCATTCCAGGAACATAGATGCGTGTTTCAATAAGCTTTACGAATCCTTCGTGCTCAACATTGAACTGTGTTGCATTTACAATGGTTGTCATACCTTTTGCAAAGAACATGCCCGCAAGGGAAACGATGAATGGCTGAATGTCAAGGAATGCAACAAGGAATCCCTGGACAATACCAAAACCTACACCGATCATAAGGGCATACATGATTGCACCGCCGATTGTACCGCCTTTCATATCAAGGTGAACTGCACAGCACATGCAGACAAGGGCTGTTACCATACCAACGGAAATATCAATTCCACCTGTAATCATGACAAGGCTTAAGGCACATGAAAGAACGATAAGCGAAGCATTTTCATTAAGCAGGTTGAAGAAAGTCTGTGGCTTCTTGAAACCTGAGCCAAGGAATACAATTGCAAGAAGGTACATTGCAACGAATACAGCAATTGTAATTACCAAAAGAAGATTTGTATCTGAAAGAGGCCTTTTTTTAGCAAGGACTGTTTCATTCTGATTCTTTTTGTTAAGAAAGTTCATTTAATTACCCTCCTTCACTACAATCTGCTTTCTGGCACCTGAAATCTGCTTTGCAAGACGAGACATCTTCTCCCGGAACACAGGAGCGCTGATTACAACGAGGATGATGACTACAACGGCCTTGTATGCAGGGAGTGCAGTAGATGCAACATTGAATTTGAACAGTGTTGTTGTAAGGAACTGAATTACATAAGCACCAAGGATTGAGGCCCACATGTTGAACTTACCACCGCTCAAAGCATTTCCACCGAGAGCAACTGCAAGGATGGCGTCCATTTCAATATCCTTTGCAATAACAGAATAGTTGATTGATGAAATACGGCATACCTTGATGAAACCTGCAACAGCAACACAAAGTCCCATGATTACATAAGTGATGAACTTGATGAATTGTGGGTCAAGACCGTTGAGTCTTGAAGAGTTGCTGTTGATACCTACGGACTGTGTGTAAAGCCCAAGGTTTGTGAACTTGAGCACAACCATGGT
Source organism: Treponema sp. (assembly GCA_018384055.1). Lineage (GTDB taxonomy): Bacteria > Spirochaetota > Spirochaetia > Treponematales > Treponemataceae > Treponema_D. The sequence goes on along the minus strand of JAHAZL010000061.1, from coordinate 30,367 downwards.
TATGATTATACACAGGATTGCAATAAACACAGGTGTTGGAATTGCAATTCCAGGAATGAAGTTTCCGAAGTATCCGAATACAGGATCCACAACAATTGGAAGTGCATTGTCATTAACCCACGCAGCAATTGAACGTCCAGCAGTAAAGAGGATCAATGTTGCAACCATAGGCTGAATCTTGAAGTATGAAACAAGGATTCCGTTGAATCCACCGAAAGCCATGCTCACGATACATCCAATAAGGAAAGCAACAAAGATAGGCGCCTGAAGTTCATCCGGGCGAACTTCTGAACCACAGAGAACGCGAAGGATTACGGAACCTGCAATGGCAATTCCGGCACCGACAGAAATATCCTGTCCCCCTGAAGCTGCAGTTACCAAGGTCATACCAATGGCAAGAATTGCAAGCTCGGAAGCGTTGTCAAGAATCGTAATGAGATATCCTGAAAGAACAGGAAAGCCTTCGCTATTCTGTCCAAGAGTAATCTTGAAGAATGATGGGTCTGCAACAAGGTTGAAGATGACGAGGATCAACAAGGCTGCAACCGGAATAAAAATCTGTTTCTTTACAAGACCAAGAAGGAAGTCTGAGATTTTTTTTGAGTTCATTATTTTTCTCCTCCCGCAATTGTTTCCATAATCTTTGTCTGATTAAGGTCGTTGCCGGAAAGTTCCCCGACCTGTTTAAGGTCACGCATGACAACAAGGCGAGAACATGTGCGGATCATCTCATCAATTTCAGACGAGATGAATGTAACACTCTTGCCTTCTTTTGCAAGCTTAAGGACAAGTTCCTGAATTTCTGTCTTTGTACCGACATCAATACCGCGAGTAGGCTCATCAAGGATGAGGTACTGTGGGTTTGAAAGCAAGGCACGGGCAAGAAGAACCTTCTGCTGGTTACCGCCTGACAGAGACTTTATTGGAGTTTCTGCAGATGCTGTCTTGATTTCAAGAAGCTTGATGTATTCGTCTGCAAACTTTTCCTGTTCTGCACGGCTGAAAGGCCTAAAGAATCCCTTCATTACCTGAAGTGCAAGAATAAGGTTTTCTCGAACGGAAAGGTCACCGATAATGCCGTCGCGCTTTCTGTCTTCAGGAAGATAGCAGATTCCGTTTTTCATGGCATGGATTGGTTTTGTGATGTTCACTTCCTTTCCATTGATTTTTACTTTTCCGCCAAGAACCTTGTCTGCACCGAACACGGCACGAACGCTTTCACTGCGTCCAGAACCAAGAAGACCTGTAAATCCGTTGACTTCACCCTTATGGATCTTGAAATCAAATGGCTTTACACCACCTGTACTTGAAAGTCCTTCGGCTTCATAAACAACATCTGATTCAGAGAAGGTTGGTACTTCAGCAGACTTTGATGACTGATCAAGGTTTTCGATTGATTTACCGAGCATCTTTGAAACCAGTTCAAGGCGAGGAAGATCGCGGATTTCATATTCACCTACAAGCTGACCGTCACGAAGAACTGTGATTCTGTCACAGATTTCATAAACCTGTTCAAGGAAGTGAGTAACGAAGATGATGCCAACACCCTTTGCACGAAGATCGCGCATAAGGCGGAACAGCTTCTGAACTTCCTGATCGTCAAGGGATGATGTCGGTTCGTCAAGAATGAGGATCTTGCAGTCCATGTCAACGGCACGGGCAATGGCAACCATCTGCTGAACTGCTATTGAACAGCTTGAAAGCTGCTGTTCTGCTTCACAAGGAATATCGAGTTCCTTGAGGATTTTTGCGGCACCTTCATTCATCTTTTTCCAGCTTGTGAAAGGTCCCTTTGTTCTTCCTATATACATATTCTCCGCAACAGTAAGATTATTGCAGAGGGTAATTTCCTGATAAACTGTAGAAATGCCTGCATTCTGGGCATCCTGAGGGGAACGGATGTTGACCGCACCAATTCCTTTTACAAATACCTGGCCTTCATCTTTCTGATAAACGCCAGTCAGAACCTTGATCAACGTTGATTTACCGGCTCCGTTTTCTCCCATAAGAGCGTGAATTTCACCTTCACGCAAAGTAAAATCAATATTCTGCAATGCATACACACCTGGGAATCTCTTGTGTATTCCACGCATTTCAAGAACTGATTTATCCTGCATGGTTTGCCTCCAAAAAAAAACACGAGGTTCGGATTTCTAGACAATCCGCCCCTCGTGTCCAAGGTATTGGATTCTCCAACAATTTTATGCTTAATTTTTATCGAAGAATCCGGTCATAAAACTAGATTAGATGCCGTACTTGTTTACATCAGCCTTTGTGATCTTAGTTGCATCAAATCCCTTTTCCACCATAACAACAGTCTTCTGCTTTGCACCATTCTTGATGATGTCATTGATATAAGAAGCCTGGAATGGGTTGCACTGACCATCATAGTTCCATCTCTTTGCGAGAAGTTCTTCGAGAGCCCACTTGTTGCAGTCGAATCCCATGATGATTACGTCCTTTCCAACACCGTGTGAAATACCAGCCTTATCGAGAGCTGCAACAGCACCCTTAGCCATATCATCGTTTTCAGCGTAGATTACGTTGAACTTCTTCTTTGAATCAATTACAGACTGTACAATCTGCTGTGCGTTTTCTGCGTTCCATTCAGCTGTCTGCTGAGCAACGATGTTCCAGTTTGCTTCTGCCTTTGCCTTTGCATCGAGAGCACCTGAGCGTCCGATCTGAGCAGCAGAACCCATAACACCCTGAATATGAATAACATTGTATTCCGGGAGATTCTGTGATGCGAGCCAGTCAACAGCTGTCTTTCCTTCCTGAGCCATGTCAGAAACGATTGAAGCTTCATAAAGGCTTGGGTCTGCATCGATTGTGCGGTCAAAAAGGATAACCTTAACACCTGCGTCTTTTGCATCCTTGAGTACTGATGTCCATCCAGATGTACCAGCAGCAGAGATGAGGAGGTAGTCTACTTCATCCTGTACCATTTTGCGGGCTGCAGCAATCTGTTCGTCGTTTTTAAGGCTGTAGAAGAATGTTGGCTTGTAGCCGTTCTTCTTTGTGAATGTGTTCTTCATGTCGTTTACATTAGCTGTACGATAACCAGATTCGTTAGGGTCATTGTTGATGATACCAACCTTGATCAACTTAGCAGCGAAAGTTGGAAGAACTGCCATAGCCATTGCAGCAGCAAAAACTAAAATCTTTTTCATAGTTCACCTCTAAAAAAAGTTTAAATTAAGGATGTCCTCTACATCCCTTGTGATTATGATTATCATCTGAAAATTTGCAGAAAGGAATAGTTTTTTTGTTCCCAATTTTTATACAAACCTATCATTATGTTCGAAAATTCACATTTTCTGATAGTTTTGACCCGTTTTCGTGATAATTCAACACTTGTTTTTTTTCTAATGTCGGTTAGTATGATGACAGAGGTAAAACTATGACAAAAGAAGCAATTGCTAAAGAAATTGAAAATGGCTTGGCTGCCCTTGGAATCGAATTCGGTTCAACACGCATTAAGGCGGTACTTATAGATTCAGAAAAAAATCCTGTGGCTCAGGGTGGATTTACATGGGAGAATTCCCTTGCAGACGGAATCTGGACCTACAGTCTTGAAGAAGTTCACAACGGAATCGTGTCCGCCTACGCTGAATTGAAGAAAGACGTTCAGGAAAAATATGATGTAAAACTTACAAAACTCAAGGCCCTCGGAATCAGCGCAATGATGCACGGCTATCTTGCCTTTGACAAGGACAACAAGCTTCTTGTTCCGTTCAGAACATGGAGAAACACAATTACTGGTCAGGCCTCAAGGGAACTTACAGAACTATTCAACTATCCATGCCCGGAACGCTGGAGCATTTCACACTATTATCAGGCAATCCTTAAAAAGGAACCTCACATTCCACAGGTAGACTTCTTCACTACCCTTGCAGGATACGCACACTTCATGCTTACAGGAAAAAAAGTTCTTGGCGTAGGAGATGCAAGCGGAATGTTCCCTATTGATGCAAATACTGGCGACTACGACAGGGCAATGGTTGCAAAGTTTGATGAAATCGCAGCTTCAAAGGGTGCATCAAAAAAACTTCTTGAACTTCTTCCAAAGGCAATTCCAGCCGGAGCAGATGCAGGCTCCCTTACAAAAGAAGGAGCAAAGTGGCTTGATCCAACAGGTGAGCTTACAGACGGAATCCTATGCGCACCTCCTGAGGGTGATGCAGGAACAGGCATGGTTGCAACAAACGCAGTTGCTCCAAGAACAGGAAACATCTCAGCCGGAACTTCAGTATTTGCCATGGTTGTTCTTGAAAAAGCACTTTCAAAAGCATACCCTGGGGTAATCGACATCGTTACGACTCCAGACGGAAAACCAACTGCAATGGTACACGTTAATACTTGTACTGCTGAATTCAACAAGTGGGTTGGAATTATCGGAGAAGCAGCAAAGCTTCTTGGTGCTGATTTTGACACCGGAAAGCTTTACGACACAATCCTTGGAAGCGCAAAGGACGGAGACAAGGACTGCGGCGGCATATACACAATCAACTACATTTCAGGCGAAGGCGTAACAGACTTTAGCGAAGGCCGTCCTATGGTTGTACGCTCACAGGATGCAAAATTCAATCTTGCTAATTTTATGAGAAGCCAGTTCTACTCAGCAGTCGGAACACTGCGTCTTGGCATGGATGTCCTCTTTAACGAGAACGTCAAGATTGATTCCATGACAGGTCACGGAGGATACTTCAAGACAGAAGGCGTAGGTCTTGAAACAATGGCAGCCGCAATGCACACACCTATCAGCGCAATGGCTACTGCAGGCGAAGGCGGGCCATGGGGAATGGCACTCCTTGCAGCATACGCAGCAGACACAATGGGAAAGAATCTTGGCGACTGGCTTGAAAGCGAAGTGTTTGCAAGCGCACAGAAGAAAACCGTTGCTCCGGCATCCGATGATGTTGCAGGATTCGACAAGTGGTTTGAAGGCTACAAGGCATCACTTAAGGCTGAACGCACAGCTGTTGAAAACCTTAAATAATTTATACAAATGTTCCCGTCGGGAACCGGACATAAGATTGCATTAAAGATTATTTATTATCCAGCAATCAAGGAGTATGATTCTCTTTGATTGCCAGGAATATTTCATAGAAATTTATAAACTGATTGTACGGAGTCGGGGGTTGTGCCAAAATGCGATTTGCGACCCATTCCAATTCTGAGGGTGAAACCCTCAGTTTTTTAGTGAAAAGGGAGCACCCTAGCAGGCTTGGCGCGGTTCCAGAAGGGAGTACAATCACATTAGAGGAGCCTTTATGGGAAAATACACAGAATTACAGAGAGAAGCATACGAAGCAAACATGCAGATTCCGGCACAGCACCTTGCCCTTTACACATGGGGAAATGTAAGTGCCTTTGACAAGGATGCAGGCGTATTTGCAATCAAACCTTCGGGAGTTCCATATCCAGACCTTACTGCAGACAGCATGGTGATCGTTGACATCGAAGGAAATGTTGTTGAAGGAAAATTAAGGCCATCAAGCGACACGCCAACACACGCAGTACTCTACAAGGAATTTGCAGTGGCAGACGGAGCAAAAATCGGCGGCATCATCCATACACATTCAACTTATGCTGTAAGCTGGGCACAGGCAGTAAAGGCAGTTCCACTGTTTGGAACGACTCATGCAGACCACATTCAGACAGAAGTCCCATGCACACCTTACCTTAGCCGCGAAGCAGTTCAGAACGACTACGAAAAAGAAACAGGAAACCTTATCGTAAGTCACTTCCGCTCACTCAAGCTTAATTCAAACGAAGTGAACATGGTTCTTGTTGGGGGACACGGTCCTTTCGCATGGGGAGCAACAGCAGACAAGTCAGTTTACAACGCAGCTGTTCTTGAAGAAGTAAGCCACATGGCAATGAACACACTGCAGATAAATCCAGCACAGAAGACATTGCCTGACTACATCATTGAAAAGCACTACATGAGAAAGCACGGTCCCAACGCCTACTACGGACAGAAGTAAGCAACCCGGAATATGGATTGCCGTGCTGTTCCGGCTCGCAATGACGGATGTGTCATCGATAATCCGGAACAAATTGAGCAATCCTTATGCCAGTAAGGCAAGTGCATGAAATGGATTGCCGTGCTGTTCCGGCTTCCAATGACGGATGTATCATCGCGAGGAGCATAACAACGTGGCAATCTATGCAACGGGAAACAAGCTGCACATAGATTACTATTCCTTAGCCCAGTTGAAGGCACATCGGACGGCCTTGTTCCAGCCTTTGATAAGAGCATTTCTTTTTTCATCATCCATAGCAGGTACAAAGGTCCTTTCAATTTTTGAATTTGCCATTACATCATTTTTATCTTTCCAGAAGCCAACGGCAAGACCTGCAAGATAGGCTGCCCCTATGGCTGTAGTTTCAACACATTCAGGGCGTTCAACAGGAGAATTGCATACATCGGACTGAAACTGCATGAGGAAGTTGTTGGAACTTGCACCGCCGTCAACCTTAAGATCCGCAAGTTTAATTCCGGAATCCGCCTGCATTGCCTGAAGAATATCGTTCACCTGATAGGCAAGGGACTCCAGGGTAGCGCGGATGATGTGGCATTTGTTTACACCACGAGTAAGACCTACGATTGTTCCACGTGCATACTGATCCCAGTGGGGAGCACCAAGGCCTGTAAAAGCCGGAACAACATAGCATCCGTTGGTATCTTCAACCTTGCCTGCCATGTATTCAGAATCTGCAGCAGAATCAATGAGACGCATTTCATCGCGAAGCCACTGGATTGCAGCTCCAGCAACAAAGACAGAACCTTCAAGGGCATAGTTCACTTTTCCATCAAGCCCCCAGGCGATTGTGGTTACAAGGCCGTTCTTTGAAAATACAGGTCTGTCCCCGGTGTTCATCAAAAGGAATGCACCTGTTCCGTAGGTGTTTTTTGCATCTCCCGCATTAAAGCACGTCTGTCCAAACAAGGCCGACTGCTGGTCACCTGCCGCACCTGCAATGGGAGTGTTTCCGCTTGAAGTATAACCGTAAATGCAGCTTGAAGGCTTTGCTTCCGGCAACATGGATTTTGGAATGTTAAGTTCCGAAAGAATTTCATCATCCCACTGCAAGGTATTTATGTTGAACATCATGGTTCTTGATGCATTGGAATAATCCGTTACATGAACCTTCCCGTTCGTAAACTTCCAGATGAACCAGGTTTCAACAGTTCCAAAAAGAAGCTTACCCTGCTCGGCTTTTTCTCGGGCACCTTCCACATTATCAAGAATCCACTTTAACTTTGTGGCGGAAAAATAGGCATCGATTACAAGGCCCGTCTTGCTTCTGATTTTTTCAACAAGACCTTTAGCTTTTAACTCATCGCAGTATTCGCTGGTTCTGCGGCACTGCCAGACAATTGCATTGCATATTGGTTCACCAGTTTCCTTGTCCCAGACAATTGTTGTTTCACGCTGATTTGTAATTCCCATGGCAGCAATGTCGCTTTCTGCACAGTTTACCTTAGCCATTGCTTCTGCAACGACACCAATCATTGTAGACCAGATTTCATTGGCATCATGCTCAACCCAGCCCGGCTTTGGAAAAATCTGGGTGAATTCTTTTTGGGCCACGCTGCAGATTTTTCCGCTGTGGTCAAAGAGAATGCATCGGTTGCTTGTAGTTCCGGCATCAAGGGCCATTATGTATTTTGCCATGGGAGACCACATTCTATTCAAGTTCGAGGGTAACAGGACAATGGTCGCTGCCCATTACATCGCTGTTGATGACGCAGGATTTAACTTTTGGAAGAAGGCGTTCGTTTACGTTGGCATAGTCAATGCGCCACCCTACATTCTTTTCGCGGGCATGGAATCGGTAGCTCCACCAGGAATACATCTTTGGTTCCTGACAGAAATGGCGGAATGTATCCACATAACCGCTTGTGGTGAATTTATCCATCCAGGCTCGTTCTTCAGGAAGATATCCAGCATTGCCTTCGTTTGTCTTTGGATTTGCAAGATCTATGGCCTTGTGGGCAATGTTGTAGTCACCGCAGAGAACAATGTCATATCCGTCTGCAACAAGGCCATCAAGTTTTTTTAGCACTGCATCACAGAAGGCAAGCTTGTAATCAAGGCGAGCTCCCTTGTCCTGGCTGTTTGGAAAGTATGCGCTGATTACCACAAGTTTCCCGAAATATGCCATGAGGACACGGCCTTCGCTGTCAAAACGATCGTCGCCCAAAACTTCAACTTTATCCGGTTCACTCTTTGAATAGATTGCTGTACCTGAATATCCAGCCTTTACTGCACTGGCCCAATATGCCTTGTAACCGGCAGGAGCCGTAAGGTTTTCGCTGAGCTGTTCAGGCTTTGCCTTTGTTTCCTGAATGCAGACAACATCTGCACCGCAATTTGCAAGCCAGCTGCAGAAATCTTTTTTTTCTACGGCGCGAATGCCGTTAACGTTCCAAGTGATGATTTTCATAATTCATATTATAGCAGTAGATTTGATGGTATTGCAATTTTTACGAAAAAGTCTTTGAGCAGCTTAGGAATTTTAATTCACAATAAGTTTTCTGATTTCTTCAGGAGAAAGCCCTGAGATGGCAACAACCTGCTGCTCGGAAAGTCCCAGGGATATCGCAGTTTTTGCAGATTCTATTTTTTGCTGGTGGCGGCCGGTCTCCAATCCCTCTGCATGACCCTCTGCATGTCCCTCTGCATGTCCCTCCATACGTCCCTCCGCAAACCCTTTAGCTCGTCCCTCCGCAAGTCCTTCTTTGAGTCCTTTAGCTCGTCCTTCAGCCAATCCGATTTCACGGGCCTCTTCCTTTTCGTCTTCCAATATGTCACTGAAATACATGTATTCGTCCTCCAGCTCGGATTTCTGTTTCGCAAGGGAAGCGGCTTCGTCCATTTCAAGTGCAAGACTTGAATCGGGTTTGAGTCCATAGATGAATTTCAGTACTCCGCGGACTTCGGGATTACCTTCCTTCTCCCATGCACTGCAATTGTAAAAGACATTTCGGCTTTTGTCATCATAGGAAATTCTATCCGTCTCAAGAAACTTTGAAATTTTTGTGTACCGTGGAATTCCTTCCCCAAAAGGATCGTCCTTGCAGATGAAAAGAATGTAGGTTTCCCTGATATCCTTGAATTTTGTACGCCTTTTTGTTGTTGCCACATCTGAGGATGACAGATAGTAACGCGCTCTAAGCAGCATGTCGTCGTAATTGCCTGTCTGCATCTCGATGTTAAAAATTCTGTCTGCATCCTTCACATAAACATCGAGTCTGATTCCACGGGAGTCGTAGAAATTCTCCAGGGAATTTTCCGTTTTAAGATATTCAATGTGTCCAACGCTGATTCCAAGAAGAGTTTCAAGAACACCCATGCATATCCTTTCATTTTCCATCACCTTGCAGAAAATGAAGTTATCGGCGATTGTCAGTTCGTCCCATGGCTTTGAAAACTGCCCCATGTTTTCCTCCGAATAATAAATTCACCTGAAATGCTTTAGGTGTCATTATTAATATAAACGGAAAAAAACAAAAAGAGACAGTTAGCAAGGGAGAATTTAGATTTTTTACAAAATGTCCCGAACCAACTGCCAAATAGTTTACTACTGGCGGTTTCGACATGCTCGACCACCGTATTTTTTCACTACAATGAGATTGTCTGATCAAGTCCGGCAATGACATGATAAAAAAAATCCGCCTGCCCGAAAGCAAGCGGATAATTTTTTTTAATGTAGATAGAAAACAACCGTCGAGAATGCGTTAAGCCGAGCGTCGTTTTGCGAGGTAGCATTCTCGAGTTCAATTAATCCCTCTTGGGATTAATTGAACCATTAGTTGAATGGATTTTCTGTTGGGTACAATGTTCCCTTTGGCTGGTTGTATGCAACATCAGCAATCTTGAGGTACTTGAACAATGTGAACAATGCCTTTCCGTGGTGTCCGAAAGCAACTGCACCGTGGTGTGGGTAGTTCTTCTGGATGAGAACGTGGCGGTAGAATCTTCCCATTTCTGGAATTGCGAATACACCGATACCACCGAATGAGCGTGTTGCAACTGGGAGGATTTCACCCTGTGCAATGTATGCCTGGAGCTTTGTATCTGGAGTTGTCTGCAATCTGAAGAATGTGATTGGACCTGGCATGATGTCTCCTTCGAGAGTACCGCGTGTGAAGTCTGGTGTACCACCGTTTTCAAGGAGGCGGTTCTGGATGAGCTGGAACTTAACGCCAGGGTTGCAAGCCTTGTTCATGCAGCAGAATGGTGTGTTACCGCAGTGGAATGCCATGAATGTGTCGTTGAGGACATATGGGTAAGAGAACTTGCCCTTGATGCTTTCGTCGTACATATCCTGTGGAACAGAGTTGTTGATGTCGAGGAGAGTAACTGGAGTTCCAGAGATACATGTACCGATGTATTCAGAGAGGGCACCGAAGATATCTACTTCACAAGCAACTGGGATTCCGCGGGAAGCGAGGCGGCTGTTTACATAGCAAGGTTCAAAGCCGAATTCCTTAGGGAATGCTGGCCAACACTTGTCTGCGAATACAACGTACTTCTTGCATCCCTTGTTTGCTTCTGCCCAGTCAAGGAGTGTAAGTTCAAACTGTGCCATGCGTGGGAGAAGGTCTGGGAAGTTGTTTCCGCTTGAACCGAGTTCAGCTTCCATCTCCTTAACAACGTCTGCAATGCGCTTGTCGTCCTTGTGTGCGCGGTATGCAACGAGAAGGTCAAGTTCTGAGTTTTCCTGGATTTCAACACCGATGTCGTAGAGACCCTTGATTGGTGCGTTACATGCAAAGAAGTCCTGTGGGCGTGGTCCGAATGTGATGATCTTGAGGCTTGCAAGACCGATGATTGCGCGTGCAACTGGGATGAATTCTTCGATCATCTTTACGATGTCATCAGCTGTTCCAACTGGATATTCTGGAATGATTCCAGGAATCTTGCGGAGGTTGAGGTTGTATGAGCAGTTGAGCATACCACAGTATGCGTCACCACGACCGTTGATGAGGTCGTTCTGTGTTTCTTCAGCAGCAGCTACGAACATGCAAGGTCCGTCAAACTTCTGTGCAATCTGTGTTTCTGGTGTTTCTGGACCGAAGTTTCCGAGGAATACAACAAGAGCGTTACATCCAGCGTTCTTTACTTCATCAACAGCCTTAAGCATGTCCTTTTCATTCTCTACTGTAGTCTTTGCTTCATAGAGTTCGCCTTTGCCTGCAAAAGCCTTTACGATAGCTGCCCTTCTCTTTTCTGAAAGAGAGATTACGAAACAGTCGCGGCTTACTGCGATGATACCAAGTTTTACATCTGGGATGTTTTCAAACTTTGCCATAGTGTGTTTGCTCCTTAATTGGATATATTTTTTTCTGTTCCCCTGAACAGAGTCCTAAGATTTCCGGAATTTTATTTTTGGCAACCGGTTGCCATCTTGATACTAATACCACTAGGATTATTTGTCAAGGAAATATCTTGTTCTATTTGCAATTACAAACAAAATGATAACAAAATTCCCTTATGCTGAACAAAATGATAGATTTGTGCGATACTGCCCACCGGGGAAGGGAACAGCCTTGCAACAAACGAAGTATAAAAATTTGCAGACAAACGGCTATATTATGGTAAAGAAACTGGCAAAAACAAGATAGTAAGTGCGGATTAATAGAATCCATAGGGGTCTGTCCCCTCTGTTCGTGTCCAACGGCATTCTTTCAGGGACAAAAAAAACAGGCAATTCAAAAGAACTGCCTGTATCTTAAAGAGGTAAAAAACTTTTAGTTTACCTTGTAGCCTGCACCTTCAATGGCTGCCTTGATTGCAGAATCATCAACATCTGCAGAAAGTTTTACTGTTACCTTTGATGCATTGTGATCGGCAACAACTTCTGCTACACCTGCAATTTTTCCGACAGCTTCCCTTACATGTGCTTCACATCGAGAACACATCATTCCCTCTACATTGAATGTCTTTTCCATATTTTCTTTTTCCTCCTTAACGGGACTTCCATTTTTTTCAGATTTTTCGGCCCTTATTCTAACTGATTTTTTCATTTTGAACAAATTCAGCCTCAAGGCATTTGTTACAACACAGAAACTTGAAAGGCTCATACATGCTGAAGCAAGCATTGGATTAAGGGCCCAACCAAACAGAGGATACCAAAGGCCCGCAGCTAGAGGAATCAGCATCAAATTGTAGATGAAGGCCCAGAAAAGGTTCTGATGGATTATCCTTAAAGTGCTCTGACTAAGCCTTATTGCATTCACTGCATCCATAACGCGGCTGTTTACAAGCACAACATCTGCAGAATCTATTGCAACATCAGTTCCAGCCCCAATGGCAATGCCTGTATCTGCACTTGTAAGGGCAACGGCATCATTTACTCCGTCACCGGTCATGGCTACATTTCCCCAGTCTTTCTTCATTCTGCTTACGATTTCAGATTTCTGGTCAGGCTTTACTCCCGCAAACACTGTTTTTATTCCTGCAATGGAAGCAATGGCACTGGCAGTAAGTTCATTATCCCCAGTTATCATTGCCGTTCTGATTCCCATGGCATCGAGCTCTTTTACAGCAGAAACCGCATCTTCCTTAAGGGAATCTGCAACAGCAATTATTCCGATTATTTTATCTTCAGAGGCAAAAACCAAAGGAGTCTTACCTTCTTTTCCAAGTTCAGCCATTTTTTCTTCAGGTATATTTCCTTTGCAAACTGATGAGATGAAAGATTCATTTCCGGCAAAAATTCTTTTTCCTTTTACGATTGCAGAAACTCCACTACCTGTTACATTTTCAAACTCAACTGCGTCAGGAACAATTCTTCCTTCAGTTTTTTTTAAAACCGCCTGAGCAAGGGGATGACTGCTGCCTTTCTCAACGGCTGCAGCAAGCAACAGGAATTCTTCAGCAGCAGATCCATCCAGAGGCAGAATATCAGCAACTTCAGGGATGCCTTTTGTAAGGGTTCCTGTTTTGTCAAAAGCAATTGCCTTGATGCGACCTGCATTTTCAAGGGCAGCAGAAGTCTTAAAGAGGATTCCCTTTCTGGCTCCTACACCGCAGCCCGCCATAATTGCCACAGGAGTTGCAAGTCCCAGGGCACACGGACAGCTGATTACAAGAACACTAACGGCACGATTCAAAGAAAAGAAAAGGTCCTTTCCCGCAAGGAACCACACAATGAAAGTTACAACCGATATTCCAATAACAACGGGAACAAAAAATCCTGAAACCTTGTCTGCTATTCTTTGCACGGGAGCTTTCCCCGAAGATGCATTCATTACAAGATTTATGATTTTTGCAAAACCAGTTTCCTTTCCTGTTTTTTCCGCACGGATTTTTACATAGCCATTGAGGCAGAGAGTGGATGCAGAAACCTGAGTGCCGGCAGGCTTTTCAACTGGCAGGCTTTCCCCTGTAAGGGAAGATTCATCAACTGAACAGTTGCCCTCAATTACAGTTCCATCTGCAGGAATCTGTTGTCCTGCACGAACCACTACAACATCACCGGCAATAAGTTCATCTGCCATAACTTTTATTTCGTTTCCGTCACGGAGCACAAAAGCATAATCAGGCATAAGTTTCATAAGTGACTTTACGGCACTTGTAGTTTTTCCCTTTGAAATGGATTCAAGGAATTTACCTACAGTTATGAGGACAAGCACCATGGCTGCCCCTTCAAAATAAAGGTGATCTCCGGAATCATTTTCCAGCATTAAAATTCTATATAGAATGTAAAGGGAATAAATGTAGGAAGTACCTGAACCAAGGGCTACGAGGGAATCCATGTTTGGTGCAAGGTTTATCATTCCCTTTATGCCGCTGATAAAAAATTTTCTATTGATGAACATTATAGCTGCAGCAAGTATCGGCTGCAAAATGAAAGCAAGGCTTTTGTTTGCTTCAAACATAGCTGGCAAAGGAAGGCCAAGCATCAAATGCCCCATGGTCAAGTACATCAAGGCAAGGAGAATCACAACGGAAGAAAGAAGTCGACGGGCAAGCAAAGATGTCTCTGATTTTTCTTTGGATTCCCCTTCATTATTTTTTACAATTGAATTTTCACTTTGAACGGAGGCACCGTAACCTGCCTTGACAACGGCTTCGATGATTACAGTATCCGTTGCAGAACCTTCAACTATCATGGAGCCGGCCAAAAGATTCACTGAACATTTTATGACACCATTCACTTTTGAAACAGACTTTTCAACTCTGGCAGAACAGGCTGCACAGGACATTCCAGTAACATTAAATTTCTGCATAAAAGCCTCTGATAGTTAGATATAGTTAACTTTTTAAATATAAAAGAATTTAAAGAAAAATTCAAATGAAAAAAGGGCTGCCCCCCCAAGACAGCCCTAAGCTGAGGATAAGAATTCTGCTTTTAGGTTTACAGAATAATCTTTGTATTAACAAAAGCCATTGATTCTATGCCCCTGACTTTTTTAAGGGAGAAACTGTTGCCAAAGTCAGGCCATTTTTCAATGAAAACCTTTGCATCTTTTTCAAGGGTATCAAGTTCAAGAATAAATTCGTGAGATTTTTTTCCATATCGCTTGAGACCAATTAACCATGGATAATCATCACCTGCATAGATTGCATCGTCCAAGAGTTTTCCGTTTTCATAGAGGCGGGCACAGTTTGCAGTATAGGCTATCTTGATGAAGGCATCATCAAGACCTTCAAAAGCATTAACATTGATTTTATAGGAAGCCATGTTTTCATCTTCCTTGATTTTTTCAAAGGTAACGGCTGGAGCAGTTTTTGCACAGTTTGATTTTTCATACACTGCAAATCCATTTTCATCGGACTTTCTTTCAAGACCTTTTGGTACATTTTTCAACGCAGGGAAAATCTTAAACCTGATGTTGCCATCGCTCTGGAAATTAAGCGTGGTTTTTCCGTTTCCAGATTCCTGGTACATTATATTTTCCGTAATCAATATGTACTGAGTGTTACCTGAAACAACCTTGTGGGCTTTTTCTGCATCTGCTCTAGTCAAAGTAACGATATCTTCTGCATCTGTTGGATTTCCAACAAACTGATAATAGGTTCCGTCAGTCTTGTCGGATGATGCAACATTGCTTGCCTTTACAAAAGTTCCACCGGCAGGACGGGCATTGCTGTAGAAAACAAAAGCCTTGCGTTCATTATCAAGCCTGCACAAAGGAGTACAAAGGGAAGTTGCAATTTCACTTTCACCGCACTTCATATTAAACGGAATAAAGAAAAAATCTCCGTCAAGAACATCAACAGCAGGGAACTTAACATCATATTCCTTGTTTTCAAGCACTATGTTTTTATGGTCAGCCATTTTATAGCGTCTCTGAAAGCTGCTTGCAAAAGTCCATCCGCGCTTTTTACCGCATTTGCAGTTATAGGACCTCCAGCTTGTACGAAGATCCGTAAAGTTTGATGCAGTTACTGGATTAGTTTCAGGAAGGAAAGTATCAGCCTCTGCAAATTTTACACCAAAGTCGTGGACAAACATGGCGTAAAGCTTTATTTCATTATAGGTTCCGTTCGGCATTCCGTACTGACCGAGGGGAGCACGGAAATCATAGTTCTTGACGCTCATATCATTGAGAGAACCTGTGGCAATATTTTCTTCCAGAGTTGTAAGTTTGCCTTCAGGATTCTGGCCTCCATGATACATGTAGTAGCCAAGAAGATTACAACCACTACCCATTTTTGCAAGGCTCATTCCACCAATATCCTTTGGCTGAGCAACCGGACGGCGCTTAAGTGTTACCTGAAGTCCACCGCCAAGTTCTGCAGTAAGGTAAGGGAACTTTGTCATATCGAAGGTAATTGTCTTACCAATACCAAAATCACATCCAATGGCATGGTCATTCCTCTCGTGAGTGAAAACATAGTTTCCGCTCGGTTCAATTTCAGTAATGCGTGGATCCCAAGGGGCTTCACAATAGCCGCCCATTACAGGAAGCATTCCGGCTGTAACGGCACCACCCCAACCTGTTGCAGTATATAGTGGAACATCAAATCCGATATTACGGGCCATTTTTTCAAGGCGCTTCATGTGAAGTTCGCCTTCTGCACCAGAAAGTCCACCGCAGTGTCCGTATTCATTTTCAATTTGAACACCGATGATTGGCCCCCCGTCCTTTACAAAAAGACCCTTAACCTGTTCGTAAATTGCCTTGTACCATTTTTCAACTTCTGCAAAATACTTTTCATCATTTGTTGAACGGGCATCAGGACATTTTTCAAGAAGCCAGTCAGGAAATCCACCGTGACGAACCTCTGCATGACTCCAAGGCCCAATGCGGATGACCATTGCAAGGCCACATTCCTTTATTGTCTCTACAAACTTGCGGAGATTTCTCCAGCCTGTCCAGTCAAATTCATTCTCTATTTCTTCATGGTGAATCCAGATGACATAGGAAGAAACGATGTCTACACCGCCTTCCTTCATTTTAAGGAGAGCTTCCTTCCAGTCACAATCCGGATAGCGGGAATAATGGATTTCACCCATTACAGGAAACCATCTTTTTCCGTCTCTAAAAAGGCTTTTATTGTCAAAAGAATAAGTTGTCATAAAATCTCCATTTCAAAGGGGACAGCCCCCTTTTTTTTACAATTCTGATGCACGTTCAAAGGGGACAGACCCCTATTTCAGCTTTGCTTTTAGTTTTTCAAAGGGGTCTGTCCCCTCTGTCATACCTTCAGCTCTAATATAACACAGAACAAAAATAAATCAACACGTGTTGATACCCAACCAGAATAATGTGCGCAAACAATTGCGCACATTATTTTCATAATGTCATTCTTTAACCGCAGCCGTGCTCATACTCATCATCATTGCTTTCTGGCTGAAGAGGAAGAAGATGACGAATGGAATTGCAACAACAAGGGCACCTGCGGCAAAGTTTGTAAATTCGTTCTTTTTATCAGTAACGAAAGAGAACAAACCAAGGGCAAGAGTCTGCTTTTCTGGGCTTCTCAAAACCATCTTAGGGAAGATGAAGTCCATCCAAGGTCCAGTAAAGCTTGAAACGGCAAGGAAAGTAATGATTGGCCTTGTTACAGGAAGAATGATTGTAGCAAAAGTTCTGAAATGACTTGCACCGTCAATGCGGGCAGCTTCATCAAGGTTCTTGCTGACAGTATCCATATAGCTTTTTACCATCCATGTGTTGTAAGGAATATTTCCCGAAACATAGATGAGCACAAGTCCCCAGAGAGTATCAAGGCCACCAATACGCATGAGGATAACATAGATGGCAATCATTCCTACGAAAGAAGGGAAAATCTGAAGAACAAGAAGGCTCATCAAAAGAGTGTGCTTGAAAGCGAATCTGAAGCGGGAGAATACATAGGCACTCAAAGAAGAAATAACAACTGTAAGCGCCGTAGTCCAAAGAGCAACAAAGAGAGTATTCTTAAACCACATCCAGTAGTCAGTCTTAGTAAAAAGATACTTGAAATGGTCCAGTGTAAACCCGTTTCCTGCATTAATCGTAAGTTCATTTGAAATTCGGATTGAATGACCATCGCCAAAAGGAATAATGCTCAGGTTGGCAATACTGTTTCCTGGAGCAAAGGCTGCAGACACAACATAAACCAATGGATAGAAAACAATGAGCGAAATTATTACGAATAAAATGTAGGAAAAAGTTAAATTGAGCGTGCGTACTGAATTCTGAATTTTCATACTTCACCTTCCTTGAAAGCCTTTGTATTTCTGAACTGATAGATTGCAAACGGAGCAAGTACAACGAAGATGAGTACTGCAATAACCGAAGCATAATTGTATTTCTGCAATGTAATTGTAAGCTTATAAATCCAGGTAACAAGAATATCTGTTCCGCCTGCCATTGTTGTAGTACTGTCCTTTACAACTGGATTACCGCCCGTAAGGAAGAAGATGATTCCGAAGTTATTGATGTTGTGTGTAAAGCTCATGATGATCAAAGGCATTGTCTGATAGAGAACAAGTGGAAGAGTAATGCTTTTGAGTGTCTGGAAACTTGAAGCTCCGTCAATTTTTGCAGCTTCATACATATCCTTTGAAATGGCTGTCATTGTACCCATTGAAAGCATCATGAAGTATCCGAAACCAGCCCAAAGGTTGATTACAACACACATAAGCTGCGCAAGGTTTGCATTTCCAAGCCAAGGGATTGTCTGATCAAGACTGAGGATTCCAATAGCCTGAAGAGTTCTGTTTACGATACCGAAAGTTCCGTTGAGCATGTGCTTCCAGAGAATCATTGTAATTACAGAAGGAACTGCATACGGAAGAATAAAAATGAATCTGAACACTGACGAAAATTTAACACCGCTTTCTGTAAGGTGAACTGCAACAAGAAGTCCGCAGAAATAGCATGTGAAAGTTGAAGCAACTGCCCAAACCAAAGTCCATACAGCAATGCGTGCAAATCCTTTTGACCAGGTAGTTCCTCCAAAAAGAAGGTCCTTAAAGTTTGTAAATCCAACCCAATCTACAGTGTTCTTAGGTGTGATGTGTTCCGGTGCAGAATAGTTTGTAAAGGCAACACAGACACTGAACAGCAAAGGAACAACAACGAATACGAGTAGCATGAGGACACATGGTGCAAGACCAGAAATAGGGAATGCATTGCTTCCGATTTCTTCCATCGAAGACTTCTGCGTCATGAACCGCTTTGTTCTTGTATATTCTGCATAACCGCGTTTTGCACTCTTTACCGAAATCCAGTAAAGGATTGCAAAAACAGCAACGATTGAAAGAGTAAGGATACCATCAATAAGCATGAACATGGAATTGTTACGGAGCTTAAGAGGGACATCTGGCTGTGGATCACCAAGAGTAATCAGGTCATAAACCTTTTTGCATACTGTTGGCAAACAACAAAGGAAGAGGACTTCTACTGCTGCAAAAAGTCCGCCTTTTAAATACTGTTTGAGGTAAAGAATATGAGACAGTCCCATAAAACTACAGGCCGTCACCTTTACTTTCCTTGCTGAACTTCCGTCGGATTCTATCCGCATAAGGCACCTCGCAATTAAATAATATAAACTTAATCCAACTGCATGATTCATTCAACCATACATCTTCGGAAACTCAAAAATGTATTTTTTTTCATTCATCCTTGAGTTTCCGAAGATGCGGGGAAACTTTATATTTCCCCACACCGAGCAACCTATCTAAAATTATTTAGAAATGATTGCTGCGTTACATGCATCAAGTTCTGTCTGAGCATCTGCACCGTCCCAGATGTTCTTTGATGTGTTACCCATTGTTTCCCAGAACTTTGCCATTTCAGGAATTGATGGCATTGGGAAAGCGTAGTCAAGCTGCTTGAGGAAGCCGCCAATATATGGGTTTGAAACTGGTGTATCGATTGAAGGCATAGCACCTGTCAAGTCGAAGCGGAGCTGCTGCATAGAAGCAGAGATGAGGAACTGAGCAAAGTCAGCTGCTTCTGCAGGATAATCTGAATAAGCAGATACAAACATAGCGCGTGTTCCAGAGAATGAAGAAGCTGGGTTCTTGTCACCTGGAAGTGCTGGAAGTGGAGCTACACCGAAGTTAAGTCCTGCATCCTTGAAGTTTTTGATGTTCCAAGGCCCAGTGATGTGCATTGCTGCATTTCCACCCTGGAATGCTGCGTCACAGTTACCTGTATCAAGGTCAGCTGCTGGAACCTTAAGTACATCTTTGAGTGACTGGAAGAGTTTCATGCCGTTAACAGCATTTGCTGTGTTGAGGTAAGATGATGATGTGTCTGTTCCTGATGTTCCGAAGAGGCGGTTTCCACCTGCTGTTGTAAAGAGGATTGTGTAGTATCCGTTACCAACATCCATTACGAATCCGCGCTTTCCGCTGTTTTTTGCATTGAATGCCTTTGTCCACTTTGCAAGGTCATCCCATGTCTTTGGAACATCAGATTCTGAAATGAGGTCCTTGTTGTAGAACAATGCGTATGTTTCAGCAGAGATTGGGTATCCGTACATTTTTCCGTCGTATGTAAGAGCCTGTGAACATGCACCAAGAACGGCCTGCTTTACTGCATCAGCATTTACTGTTGGAAGAATGTGTCCACCGTTTACGAGTTCACCCAGCTTATCGTGTGGAGCAGCAAAAATATCTGGTCCTACTCCAGCTGGTCCGTCAAGGGCAATCTGTCCGGCAGCATCACCAAGTTCAACATTTACAAACTTGATTTCTACATTTGGATGGGACTTTGAATATGCATCTCCAGCCTGCCTGATGAATTCATCAGGTCCCTGAAGTGATTCCCATACAGTAAGCACAACCTTTTCATTAGACTTCTTTACTGAAGCTCCTTCCTTCTTTGAACATCCTGTCAAAGCAAGAACACCTGCAGCGATGGCAGCTGCTGCAAATACAACTTTCTTCATAATTCATCCTCCTAGATAATGAAGAATCAGCCTCTGGAAAATGTTTTAATCTTCCATATACTGATATAAATAACCTGTTTATATTCAATCCGAATCAACGGAATGATTCCCTAATTTTAAGTTCATACCCAACGGAAGTTTTTTTAGGAACTTCTTTTCCCTCTATAAGCCCCGTAAGTATTTTTCCAGCCTCACCAGCAAAACTGGAAACATTTACACTCAATGACGTAACAGGAGGAGTATTATTCTCCAAAACCTGATTGTCATAGAATGAAATTACCTGGATGTCTGCCGGAATCTCATACTCGTTCTGCTTGAGCCACTTGAGCACATAGACGCAGATTGCATCATCCATGCAGACCAGACACTGGGGATTGTCCTTCATTATTTTCGGAAGAGTTTCATCCAGAATCCTCTGGTCATCCATCCCCCAATAAACTGGACAACCGTCAAGGGAAATGCCACTTGAAATACAGGCATCTTCAAACCCCTTAAGGCGAAATCCATTTACCCTGTAGTTGATGTTTCCGCCAAGAACAGCAACCCGGCTGCAGCCCTTGCTTATCATGAACCTGGTCATTTCAAAACAGCCTGAAACCTGATCGCTATCTATCTGATACAGTTCCTCGTCATTGGAAGTTCCAAACACAAGGAATGGAATCCCCTCTTTTTTCAGGAACTTGACCGATTCATCGTTTTCCTCAAGTCTCGTAAGGATTACTCCGTCAACTTTCCTGTTTTTTACGAGCCTTCTCAAAGGAATTATGTCGTTTCCAGCCTGAACAACCAGAACTACATCATAGTCAAGTTTGTACACGGACTCGGATATTCCAACCAGACAGTTCTGAAAAAAAGGAATGTCCCCCTTGTCCGCATCTCGTGGAATTACAACGCCAATGTTGAAGGTTCTCCTTAAAACAAGCCCCTTTGCCATGGGGTTAGGAATGTAGTTGCAGGACTCCGCCATTTCAATAATCCTGCGGCGGGTTTCTGCCCCAATGCGTCCCTTACAGTTGATTGCACGGGATACTGTAGACTTGGAGACCCCAAGTTTTTCTGCAATATCTGCAATTGTAACAGCCGATGCAAATCTTTCCATAACGCAATTCCCAAATACAACTAAAGTCTAATTCATCAGACGAGCAAAAACAAGGAAAATCGTTTGCTCAACACGATTAGTATACACGTGTTGATTTTCATTGTCAAACTATTTTTTTATAAAATTAAAAAAAATGATACAAAAATCATAACGTTTCCAATTTACTTTCGAGGTGGCAAAAAATCCATTTCTGAACTAGAATGAAGGCATGTTTGAAACTACGGCAGAAAAAATGGCACAGGTAGGTGTCATTCCTGTAATAACTGTTAAAGATGTTGACTCCACACTGGAAACGGCAGCCAAGGCCATTGAAAAAGGAATCGGTGCAGTAGAAATAACCTTCCGAACAAACGATGGAAACCCGGGCTACAGAATGATTGCTGAAACCATTAAGAAGGTTCGCGAAAATTTTCCGGGACTTATGGTAGGGGCCGGAACCGTAATTAATGCGGAACTTGCCGAAATGGCAAAGGATGCAGGAGCCGAATTCATCGTTTCCCCCGGACTAAATCCTTCAACCGTGGAATGGTGTATTGATAACAAAATGCCCGTATTTCCTGGTGTTGCAACCCCTTCTGAAGTTGAACTTGCCCTATCCTACGGGCTTACACACCTTAAGTTTTTCCCTGCAGAAGCATTGGGCGGAATCAAAATGCTGAAGGCCCTTTCAGGTCCATTCCCCCAGATAAAATTCATGCCTACGGGCGGAATCAACGAAGAAAACTACGTGGCCTACAGGGAATTGAAAAATGTTTTCTGCGTAGGCGGCAGCTGGGTTTTGAATTAACAGGACAGGCAATTTAAAATAGAAAAGCGGCTAAGGAGAACCTTAACCGCTTTTTTTATAGCATCTTCCATTCACACAGAACACGAATTGCAAAGCAATCCGTGAGGCGAAAATTGAAAATCTTAGCAGAGACCCTGTGTCAGGAAATCTTAGCAAAGTCCCTGTGCCATCATGGCTCTTGCAACTTTCAGGAAGCCGTAGATGTTTGCACCAGAAACGTAGTCGCCTTCTGTTGCAAATTCCTTAGCTGTGTTCCATGCGTTGTCGTGGATCTGTGTCATGATGTTCTTGAGCTTTGCATCAACTTCTTCGCGTGTCCATGAGAGGCGTTCGCTGTTCTGAGACATTTCGAGTCCAGAAACTGCAACACCACCAGCATTAGCAGCCTTACCAGGAGCAAAGCGTACACCGTTTGCCTGGAGGTAAGCAATAGCTTCTGCACGAGTTGGCATGTTGGCACCTTCAGCAACAAGCTTGATGCCGTTTGCTACCAGCTTCTTTGCATCTTCTTCGTAGATTTCATCCTGTGTAGCACAAGGGAATGCATAGTCTGCCTTAACACCCCATGGCTTTTCTCCAGCGAAGAACTTAGCCTTTGAGTACTTCTTTACGTATTCAGAAATGCGAGCCTTTGAAGCTGCAAGTTCTGTGATGTATGCGAGTTTTTCAGCATCGATTCCATCTTCATCAAGGATGTATCCAGATGAGTCAGACATTGTGATAACCTTACCACCGAGCTGGTTGATTTTTTCTGTTGCGTACTGAGCAACATTACCCTTACCAGAAACGAGACATGTCTTTCCCTTGAAGTCTGTTCCCATCTTTGCAAGCATACATTCTGCAAAGTAGATGAGGCCGTAACCTGTTGCTTCCGGGCGGATTAAAGAACCACCGAAGTCAAGTCCCTTACCTGTAAGAACACCTGTCCATGCGTTTGTGATTCTCTTGTACTGACCGAACATCCAGGCTACTTCGCGTCCACCAACACCCTTGTCTCCAGCTGGAACGTCTGTGTCAGCGCCGATGTGGCGATAAAGTTCTGTCATGAATGACTGGCAGAAGCGCATAACTTCGCCTTCTGATTTTCCGTGAGCGTCAAAGTCTGAACCACCCTTTCCGCCACCCATTGGGAGTGTTGTAAGAGAATTCTTGAGGATCTGTTCAAATCCGAGGAACTTGAGAACGTCGAGACCTACTTCTGGAGAGAAGCGGAGGCCTCCCTTGTAAGGACCGATTGCGCTGTTGAACTGAACGCGGTATCCGCGGTTTACGTGTGGTACACCCTTGTCATCTGTCCAAGGTACACGGAACATGATGATTCTTTCTGGTTCTACGAGACGTTCAAGAACTGCTGTCTTTTCGAGTTCTGGCATTTTGTCTACTACAGGTGAAATTGTCTGAAGAACGAGACCTGCTGCCTGGAGGAAGTGTCCCTGATCTGCATAGCGAGCGCTGAGATCATCCCAAACACGTTTACAATAAGCGTTAGTAATTTTGTATTCCATACTATAACCCCTTACAATTTTTAAGCCGCAATACTGCGTCTACAACTTAAGTAATACTAAACTTTTTTAAGTATTTTGCAAAGTAAAATTTTATGAATTCCCGTTTGAGTTCCGAATTTTACAACAAAACTCCTTATTAATCTTACTATTTTCCTATACATGCAAAGTTCAAAAACACACATTAAAATGCAAATTTCAGTCTAAAGGTCGAATTTACCTTACAAAAATGCTATAATTCCGACAAATGAACATTATGATTATAGGTGCAGGTTTTACAGGACTACAGCTTGCAAAAAGACTGCTCAATGAAAAGAACACTGTCACAATCATCGACAACAACGAAGAGACCATTGAAAACGTAAAGGGTCAGCTGGACTGCGATGCCTTTGCAGTTGACGGCAACAACCTTGAAAATCTTGAGGAACATGGAATCGAGAAGCAGGATGCCCTTGTAGTCGTTACAAACAACGATGAAGTCAACATGATTACCTGTTCCCTCGTTGACGCCGTATATCCAAATATCGTAAAAATCGCCCGTGTCAGAAACTATGCCTATTATGTAAATACCACTGATGCGGCAAAACATCACGCCGACACCTTCAAAGGGAATCACCGCCCCCTCTACGGAATCGACTATATGGTTCATCCAGACGTTGAAGCAGCGGAAGCCATCGTAAAGGCCGTTGAACATGGTGCCATCAGCGATATAGTTGATTTCGGAGAAAACGGCGAATACGAAATCACGGCACTTCAGATTGAAAAGGACAGCAAGCTTGACGGAACGGCACTCAAGAACATACGCAACCTTACGGACAAAAAGTTCCTTGTTGTATACCAGGAGACAAGGGATTCTGAAACTGACAACATGGTAAGTGCCCTTCCAAGCGGCGAAACAATTCTTCATGCTGGCGACAGAATTGCCATAATTACGGCAAAAGAAAACATTGCCGACATGCTTGCCCTCTGCGGAATCCAGATTGATGTAATCAAGAAAATCTGCCTCTGCGGAATCGGAAGAGTCGGTTCCATCGTTGCAGAAAGAATAATAGAAAAGGAACAGAAATCCCTGCTTACAAGAATTTTCAGCGGAACAAAGAAATCAACTCAGTCCATGACAATCATAGACACCGACATTGAACTCTGCGAAGCCGCAAAGGAAAAATTTCCGACAGCAAATGTAGTCCACGCAGACATTACGGATGACTCTATTATAGAAGAAGAAAGACTTGATAAGTGCAACCTCCTCATCTGTGCAACCCATAACCACGAACTCAACATGGTTATTTCAGCCTACCTTGAATCCCTTGGTGTTGAAAAATCCATCGTTCTCGTTAATCAGGCTCAGTACGGAAACATTGCCCGAAAGCTTGGAATTGAAGTTGCAATCCCAATGCGCGACACACTTGTAGATTCTATAATCAGCCACCTTCACGGAAAGAGCGTTACAGGAATCCATACTGTTTCCAACGGTGAATTTGAAATCATCGAATGCGACCTTTCACCAAACAGCAAGTTTGCAGGAAAAGCCCTCAAGGACATTGCAAATCCCGGTCAGTATCTTGTTCTCCTCATCAAGAAACCTGGCAGCAAGAACTACGAACTTCCACAGGGAAACTCTGTTCTTACAGCCGGCGACCACCTTGTAATCATTGAAAAGACAGGGGATAAAAAAGTTCTGGAAAAATTCAGCAAATGAAATACAAATCAACAGTAACAATAACAGTATTCAGGGTTCTCTTTCTGATTCTTGCAATAGTCGGGCTTTCTTTTCTGATTCCTATTGCAATAGCCCTTTATTGCCACGAATATTCTGCACTTCCCTCGTTCCTTATTCCAATGACTATTAGTTTAGTTCTTGGTGTTCTGTTCCTGATTTTCAAGCACAGACAGAGGGCAAAACTTACGGCAAGGGCAAGTTTTGTTGTTGTAGCAGTTGCTTGGGTTGGAGCCTGTCTTTTTGGGGCAATTCCATTTTACGCAAGCGGTGCAATTCCAAGCATTACGGACGCAGTTTTTGAAAGCGTTTCCGGATTTTCAACTACAGGATCAACAATCCTTTCTGAAATCGAAACTCTACCACGAAGCATCAACATGTGGCGATGCCTTACCCACTGGCTTGGAGGCATGGGAATCGTTGCCCTTACAGTCGCACTTCTTCCTATTCTTGGCATCGGTGGTTTTCAGCTTATCAAAGCAGAAACAACAGGACCAGAAAAAGGAAAATTTACTCCTAGAATTACAACAACAGCAAAAATCCTCTGGTTCATCTACCTTGGAATGACAGTTGCAGAAACAATCCTTCTTAAAATTGCCGGCATGGATTTCATCGACGCATTGAGCCACGCCTTTTCAACATTGGGAACGGGTGGTTTTTCCACAAAAAACGCAAGCATTGCAGCCTACAACAGTCCTGCAATCGACATGATCTGCTTCACCTTCATGTTCCTTTCCGGAATTAACTTTTCACTATATTTCTACGTGTTTGCAAGACAGTTTTCTGAACTCAAAAACAATTCAGAATTGAAGGGATACCTTGCACTTAATGCAGTTGCAATTCTCCTCCTTACAATTTTTGAATACGACCAGTTCGGAGGATTATTCAGAACACTTCGCTACACATCTTTTCAGGTAGCTACAATCCTGAGTACTACTGGTTTCGCAACAAGCGATTTCACATTGTGGACACCTGCAAGTCAGGCAATAATCTTCATGCTGTTTTTCATCGGCGGTTGCTCAGGTTCAACTTCCGGAGGAGTAAAGATTGTTCGCTGGCTCATATTCCACAAAGTTCTTAAAATTGAAATTCAGAAGATGATTCACCCACACGGAATTTTTTCCGTAAGGTTGAATCAGCAGCCTGCAAGAAAGGAAATCGTTCCAACTGTAATGGCATTCTTCTGCCTCTACTACTTCCTTTTGATATTCACGACTTTCTTTGGAACTCTATTTGGAATGGACATACTGACGGCCTTTACAGGTGCTGCAACAATGATTGGAAACATAGGGCCTGGATTCAATGCTCTGGGACCTTCCTGCAACTTCGGATGGCTTGCAGCTCCGGTAAAATGGTTCTACTGTTTTGCCATGCTTGCTGGCCGTCTTGAAATGTTCACCCTGTTTGTATTCCTTGCGCCGACATTCTGGAAGAAATAGACGTCAAAAAGTGACTGACAATTCAATCTTGTACAGAACCTTTTAATTTCTTAATCTAACTCCAATTTTTCCAAGTGTCGGGCTCATACCCCACTGTGGCAGCATCCTTTCCGTTTCTTACAATAGGCTGAACCATAAGCAGAGGATTTTCAAGGAGCTTCAATTCCTTTTCGCTGTCATCAAGATATGCAAAACTTGAATAATCCTTATTCTTTTTGTCGGCAAGAAGTTCTATGGCAGCAGCTCTGCTTCCTGCTTTTTTAGAAAGGCAGGCCACAACGCTTTCAAATTCCCCCTTGGAAAAACCTTTTTCCTTAAGGTCAATTTTCTGAACAGGAATTCTTCTTTCCGCAAAATACCTCTCGGCTTTTTTAACGTCAAAAGATTTAGTTGTACCGAATATCTGTATTGCCATTATATTTCCCCCATAAGTCCTTTTAGAATCATACCACACATTGAATACAAAATTCACGGTTTGTGATAGAATTCCCATCCGGAGGTTTATTATGGACGACAATGAATACTATGCAATGATGAGAAAGCAATATTCAAATCCAATAAAAATTTCAAAGAAAACTGCAAGGAAAGAACCGGAAGAAATCCAGACATCCGGAACTTTCAGCAGCTGGGTAAAGAAATACGGTCATGAGGATGCAGAGATGTTCATGGAAAGAAATGCTGAATCTTCTGCGAACCCCTTGGAAGTGGAATAAAATCGCAATATAATGTTAAAAATGTTCAAATCCATAGGCAAGACAATTTATTTAATTGCAATCACAGCTATCTGCTCCTTTCATTCATTCTCAGAAGAGCAAAAAAAAATCCGCGTTGGATATTTTTCCGACAATATATTTCATTTCGGACAGAGCGACATTGAATTCAAGAAAGGTTATGGATACGAATACTACGCCATGCTTGCCAAATACACTGGATGGAACTACGAATACTGCTACGGTTCCTGGACTGAAATCTTAGACGAATTCTTAAAAGGAAACATTGACATTATCGACGATGTTTCAATCACGCCGGAACGAAAACAGCAGATGCTCTTTTCTTCCCTTCCAATGGGAGAAGAACATTACTACATATTTGTTCCCCAAGGCAACACGCAGATTTCTATGTCGGACATAAACACTTTGAACGGAAAGAAGATCGGCGCAAACAAAAACAGCTTAAATCAGACACTGCTAGAAAATTTTATAGAAGAAAATGAATTGGACTGCGCAATCGTTCTGTGTAACGGTGTAAATGACAGGCTTCAAAAAATCCAGTCGGGCGAAATTGACGCCATGGTTACAACCGACGGCTTCACAATGGAAGATTTTCGTCCTACCTATTTAATCGGAAACAGTCCATTCTACTTTGCAGTTCAGAAAGACAGGACTGATCTTCTCAAGCAACTTAACACCGCAATGAAGCACAATCATGAAATCAATCCAAATTTCAACAATCAGCTTCGTGATAAATATTTCAAGAAATCCATTTTAAGAACAACCCTTTCTCGGGATGAATTGAATTACCTCAAAAATCATCCTGTTATTAAAATTGGATACAGAAAAAAATCCATGCCTTTCTGCGGAACAAAAACCAGCACAGGCGAACTTACAGGTCTTCTTTCAGATATTATTGAACAGGTGGAGAAAAGTTTAAAAGTCAAATTTGAAAAGACAGCCTACGGCAGCAACAACGAAATGATTGCTGACCTTAAGGAAGGTAGGATTGATTGTGCCTATCCTGTAATGGATGACGTTTGGCTTTCGGAACAGCTTGGATACACACAGACTACTAATGTTACCAGCGAAAGAATGATCCTCATTTACAAAGGCAAATACAAGGGCGTAGATTCCTACCAGAAGTTCGGATACACCATTGGCTCTCCATCTCAGCACGTTTATGCAATTGAACACAATATGGGGACAGAGAGAATCGGTTTTGCCACTGAAGAAGATACAATCCAGGCAATCCGCAAAGGAACGATTGACTTCATGGTAATGAACATCGTTTCATGGAACTACTGGACAAAAGTTCATAATGGATGTGAAGGGCTTTCTTATGTTGTTCTTGAAGACGACGTAGGATATTCATTTGCAGTTGCAAAGCCCAACACAAACCTTTATTCAATCATTGAATCAGCCATCAGAAAAATTGACTCCAGCGTAATATCAGATTCCCTCAACAGACATTCCCAAACAAAGTACGACTATTCCATCAGAAATTTCATCAGATACAACTTCATAGCTTTCCTTATACTCATATTTTCCATTTTTATGATTGTAATCTTCATGATCATCATCTATGAAAGAAACAGAGCTCACAAGGAAATGCTTACCTTCAAGGCAGAACACGATGCCCTTACAGGCGTTTACAACAGAAGCATCCTTCAGAAAATTGATAGAAAGCACGAATCCAATATCTGCCTTGCAATCATCGACATAGACGACTTCAAATCCATCAATGACCAGTACGGTCACGAAATGGGCGATTCAATCATAAAAAAAGTTGCACAGCACCTTACCTCAATTGCAAGAAACACAGACAGGGTAATCCGTTTTGGCGGAGATGAATTCCTTGTAATCTTCAACGGAATGGACAGATTCCAGAGCAGCATATTGATGGCCAAATTCCAGAAAGTCCAAAGATTTCTCAATGAAGCTTCAAAAAACACTGTAGAATCTTCCGTCAGCGTTGGCATTGCATTTTCTGAAAAGGGATACACCAAGGAACTCTTTGATCTTGCAGACGAAGCCCTTTACAAGTCAAAGTCAGCTGGAAAACATGCCATAACCATCAATGACTTTGTCGTAAAAAAATAGGCATCATTCATCCTTAAATCAGGCACTCATTATTGCAGCTGCAGGCTTCAAATTTATCTCAACCATATCCGTAACAACAATATCGTTTATCGATACATTGAAAATCTTTGAAAGAACAACAAGATTATCTATAGTTGGAAGATTGATGCCACGGGTCCAGTTGTAAATTGTCTGGATGTAAGGAAAATCCATGAGGAACTGAAGGTCCCTTGCAGAAATTCCATTTCTTTTCATAAGTGTCTTTATGTTGGTGCCAGTTGCAGAAAGATTAACAACAGGCTTCATGAAAGTTTTTGAATTTCCATTTGTAATATAGTTTGTATTGCTTTCAGAAATAAAAATTGATGTATTCATGTTGATCTCCTACAGTTAAATTGACCTGTATCGGTCCCGGAGCCAACCTGAACAATAAGAAGGGTTAAATCAAACCTCTGCCGGCTCCATTTACAAAAACAAACGAACGACGCACTAGACGATGCTGACGCTTGAGACGCTTGACTTGCTTGACACAATTGAATGTCATCATGTGTATCCTCCGTTTAAATTTTCGCCATTGAAAACCAGCAAATTATGAGTTTACTATAACATCTAAAATACATTTTGTCATTAAAGACACCATTTAATTTAAAAATTTCTTGATGTCCATTTAG